>DASWWP010000061.1:0-15696 GCA_036405915.1 Pseudomonadales bacterium | reverse complement strand
GTGCCCCGCGACGCACTGCCAGCCTCCAAGGGCGCGGCGTCCTCCTGGTTTTCCAGATCCACACACCCTTCGGCGAGCAAGCGCCGAGCAGTGCGATGCTGACGTTCCATCTCGCTGCTCCTTGCGGACACCTCCCGTGAGGCCGAAGCATGATGTTGAAATATTGTCAGTGCCGATCTGCAAGGCGTCATAGCTACACGAATCAGATGTGGAGCAAAGACAGGTCAGGACTGCATTACGCGGATCCACTGCAGTATGACTCTCGAATGCGGGGTCAGCATGCAGAGGGAACGCTACCGCATCTGCTGTTCGTCATGGACTGGACTGTTCGTCAAGGAAATGATCTGTGCCGATTCCGGGATGGGTGCCGGTGCCGTTCGACGACAGGTACCCGCCATCGCTCATGATCATGGCAATTCAAGTGTGCCAGGTGATTAAGCGCTACATCGTCAGGACCAATCACCACTCCTTGGGACTGCATTAGGGTTCGTAAGCAGCTGGTGATCAAAGGGACATGCCCACGCAACGCTTCAAACCACACACACGACGCAATGAGGCTGACTACCAGTTACCAAGGGCCGCAAGTCCCGGCATAGCGTGGTCAATGAAAATCCCTACTGGCTGTCTTCAGGTTCCCTAGCAGGTTGCTATGGTCAATGAGTTTTCCCGCGACGAGATGCACGACATCGCCTTTGCGCTCCACGATTCCATGTACACCCAGTAAACTTGATCCCAGTAATTCGCGACGTTGGCGTTCGACGAGGCTATTCCATACGACGACATTGATGTTCCCTGTTTCATCTTCAAGGGTTACAAAAATCACGCCGCCAGCCGTGCCCGGGCGCTGGCGACACGTGACGATGCCTGCCGCGTAAACCGTTTGCCGATGCCTCGCAGTGTTCACATCGTGAGCGGTGCAGAGCCTGAGCTTTGTCAATTTGTCGCGCAGCACGGCGAGGGGATGACGCCCCAGTGTGAGTCCAAGCCGCTGATAGTCGGCACAGATGTTTTCTTTCTCGCTAGGCGCCGCCAGCAGAACGCGGCTTTCCCTGTGTTCGTTCACGGGCAACGGCAGATCGCCTGGCGTTTTGCCCAGTGTTTGCCACAGCGCCATGCGGCGATGCCCGCTGAGCGTAACGAGTGCATTAGCTTCGGACAGGCAATTGAGTTCACGTTTGTCGAGTTGCGTGCGACGGAAGAAATCAGCGCTATCGGTAAACGGACTCGTTTGCCGCACCTGCACGATGCGTTGCGCGCTGTCATCGCTGATACCCTGGATCATGTGTAGGCCCAGACGTAAAGCAGGTCTGCCGTCTTCTCCAGGTTCGAGTGTCGAGTGCCAATCACTTGCCATGACATCGACCGGCCTCACTTCAACGCCGTGCCGCCTCGCATCCTGCACAAGCTGCGAGGGCGAATAGAAACCTAGTGGTTGACTGTTCAGCAAGCCAGCACAGAAAGCAGCGGGATGGTGATATTTAAGCCACGACGAAACGTACGCGAGAAGGGCAAAACTCGCCGAATGACTTTCCGGGAAGCCGTATTCGCCGAAACCCCTAGCCATCTGGTAAATCTGTTCGGCAAATTCCTTCGTGTAGTTTCTGGCGAGCATTCCGTCTATCAGGCGCTGGCGAAAAGGTTCTAGTCCGCCTTTGCGCTGCCATGCCGCCATTGCACGCCGCAACTGGTCGGCTTCACCCGGCGTGAAGCCTGCAGCGTCGACGGCGATTTGCATTACCTGTTCCTGGAAGATGGTAACGCCGAGTGTTCGATGCAACACATGCGCGAGCGTTTCCGGGTAGTCCGGCTTTTCCTCATTGTTACGACGCCTGAGGTAGGGATGCACCATGCCGCCGGTAATCGGGCCAGGACGAACGATTGCGATCTGGATGACGAGATCGTAGTAACAGGTTGGCTTCAGGCGCGGCAACATGGACATCTGCGCGCGGGACTCGACCTGAAAAACCCCCACACTGTCTGCACGACATAGCATGTCATAAACGGCGGCGTCACCTTGGGGAACGCTGTGCATTTGCAGGACGGTTCCATCGAAGGCTCGCACCAGGTCGAACGTTCGACGAATGCAACTGAGCATCCCGAGAGCGAGTATGTCTACTTTCAGCAAGCCCAGCGCTTCGAGATCATCCTTGTCCCACTGGATAACTGTGCGGTCTTGCATTGCTGCATTTTCGATCGGCACGAGTCGCGTCAGTTTGCGGTTGTCGATGACGAAGCCACCGACGTGCTGCGAAAGATGGCGTGGAAAGCCGATGAGTAGTTCGGTCAGTGCCTGCAACTGGCGCACGACGCGACTTCGTGCATCGAAGCCCGCTTCTATCAGGCGTTTTTTACGATCGGTTTTACCGTCCCACCATGCAAGCGAGCCTGTCAGCTTGTCGATCTGATCGAGAGAGAAGCCGAGCGCCTTGCCGACGTCGCGGAGCGCACTTTTTGGACGATATCTGATCACCGTGGCTGCTATGGCAGTGCGCTCGCGTCCGTAACGATTGAAGATGTACTGCATGACTTCTTCACGACGCTGATGTTCGAAGTCCACATCAATATCGGGTGGCTCGTGCCGTTCCTTTGAAATGAAGCGCTCGAACAATGTCTGAATACAGTCGGGATTGACGGCCGTGATGCCGAGGCAATAGCACACGGCGGAGTTCGCGGCGGAGCCGCGCCCCTGATACAAAATATCCTTGTCGCGCGCGAAGTTGACGATGTCGTGGATCGTCAGGAAGAAAGAGTCGTATCGCAGCTCGGCTATCAATGCGAGCTCCTTTTCGAGAAGCCGGCCGACTTTTATGGGTATGCCATCCGGATAGCGTCGGGTGGCTCCCTCATAGGTGAGTTTTCGCAACCAGGTTGAGGGCGTTTCGCCTGTGGGCACAAGTTCATCCGGATACTGGTAACGGATTTCATCGAGCGAAAAGCTGCAACGCCTTGCGATATTAAGTGTTTCGAACATTAGTGCCGGTGAGTGGAGATGTTCCAGCTCCCCGAGGCTGCGCAGATGCCGCTCACTATTTGGAAAGAGCGCAGAACCCGCATGGGCGACCTGAACACCGAGGCGGATTGCAGTCAGCACATCCTGCAGAGGCTGACGCTCACGGAGGTGCATGTGGACGTCGCCCGCAGCGACAAGTGGCAAGGATGTGGCTGCGCTGATTGCCGTGAGTTGCGCGAGATGTTGCGTGTCATCAGGGCCGCGGTGCAGTTCGACAGCTATCCACGCTCGGCCGGGGAAGTTACGAGCAATCCATGTGGCCTGTCCAATGCAGTCAGCTATCGTAAAGCCTGATGCATATGCCGCGCTTTTTTCATGAAGAACTCGTGTCCCGCCTGAACCGCGCGGTTCACTCGCGCTATCCAGCTTCTGAGCAGTATCCAAGTTCGCCGATACAGCTAGCCTGGGTGGCAGCCACAGCGCGAGGCAACAGGTAAGGTCGCATTCAAGATCTGCACGCGTGAGCCGGTACTCGCCTTTGGGCGCGCGACGACGTGCCCGTGTGATCAGCTCGCAGAGGTTGCCATAACCGTTGATATTCTCGGCAAGTAGTACGAGACGCAGGCCATCCTCAAGAGTGAACTCGCTACCAATGATCAGCTTGAGTCCGCTTTCCTTTGCCGCTACGTGCGCGCGTACGACGCCTGCGACGGAGCACTCGTCAGTGAGCGAGAGGGCCGAGTAGCCGAGCCTGGAGGCCTGCGCGACCAGTTCTTCCGGATGGGAAGCCCCACGCAAAAAGGTGAAATTGGAGAGGCAGTGGAGTTCTGCGTACTGGGACAGCATGGGGACGTGGTTCGTACATTATGTCGTGGGTCACGGGTTGTCCTTTCCGCTTATCCTTTTCATGGATTTTGTTCGTTGAATCTTTTCCATTAAAAACTTGTCACTAAATCCTTTCGTTAAATCCTTTTTGTGAATCCTTCTCGCCAATTCCATTATTGAGGCGGGTTCCTACCAAACTTGTTCGTAAATCTCTGGGTATCCCGACGTCAAATCCAGAGTCGAGTGGGCCTGCCCGGAGGCGTCTCTTCTCCTTTGCGGTTTTTGTTGCTGCTCTCAGTCTCGCTTCTGGCAGTACTTGTTCATCAGCTGAAGATCCCATGCAGATACCAGTCCCTGCTGCGGCGGTGCTCGCGATAAATCCAGAAGGTCTCACCTTTGCCATTACGCGCCACGTAATAGTCGCGGCGTGCGCCCTGACCATCCCACCAGCCGGATTCAATGCGTTCAGGACCGGCGATCAGGCGCAAGCGTCCGTGGCACAGGGGTTCGTCCATCTCGCTCAATAGTGTCCGCGGAGTACGCAGAAGCCAAAGTGGCCGCGGCACTGGGGAATGCGAAGCAGAATTTCGTTCCTTTCTGGCGGACCGGATGCCCGGCCTGCGCAAAAGCGGACTTTGTCCTTCCGTTCGTTCACAGCTCGTTTCCTGCTTCCATGCCTGTTCGGGTCGATGATCGTCTACTGCCTGCAGCCGGTAGACGCGCTCGTTGCCAAGGCGCGTCGTCAACTTGTCGACAAGCTGGCTCCAGCCAATCGCGCGGCTGCGCGGGTCAGGAATGAGAGTGCGATTGTTTTCCTCGAATGCGAGCAGCTCAGTGGCGACGAGGCCAATTCCGAGCACCGGACCGTCGAGCGTCAGCTGCGCAAGCTTGTCGCGCGCAAGCGCAACCAGCCGTTCGGCACTGCGCTCGGGAGCGACGAGGCGCATGTCGATCGTGGAGCTGCGATGACTCATGTGCTCGAGCTCCAGTTGCCAGTGCTGCACACCGGCGCCGCGGCCGCGCAGGAAGCCTTCGAGTTCCTGCAGCAGGCGTTTCAGCGGGAACAGCAGCATCATGGCGTTCGTCACTTCGAAGCCGAAATCGATATTGCCGTTGAAATGGTCCGGGGACGTGAACCACTTGCGTGGATCCGGCTCGATTCCGAGCATGCGATCGAGTTCGAGCCGGCGCTGCGCGCCGAAGCGCCGGATGAAGCCATCGCGCGGCAGGTTCACGCAGTCGCCGATACGGCGGATGCCAAGCGCATTCAGTTTGTTCAGTTCGTCGATGGGCCAGTCGAGCAAGTGCATCGGCAACGCAGCAAGGCGTTCGGGCAGCAAGGCGGCATCGCGGCACATGCGCACAGGTAATTTGGCGTAGCGCGCTTTCGCGAGCAGCCAGGAGGCGAGCGGCGTAGGGGCAACACCCGGTTCCGCGTGGTAGCCGAGTGCCTTGATGCCCTGTCCGATGCGGATCAGAAGACGGCTCAGGCCTCCGTGCAGCGTGAGTACGGAACTCACGTCGAGCAGCAGGCCTTCACCGCTTTTGACTACGATGCCAGGCGTAAACTGCGAGGCCCAGCAGGCAAGATTGTGCAGGGCCTTCTCTTCGGCCTGGGTGTCGCGCGGCAGTACGGCCAGATCACCGGCTAGTGCGCGCGCGGCAGCCACCGGCATGTCGAGCTTTATGCCGCGCTCACGCGCACTGTCGCTGGCGCAGAACACCAGAGGCCGCAGCAGGGGGCCATCGGCGATTACGCAGGGAAGTTGCGGCGCGCCAATGCGCTGCACGAGCTGAAGCGGTAATTGGGGGAGGTATAGTGCAATCCACAACATGAGGTCTTCACACCAGCGAGAGCTGAACGGTGACCGGACGTCGGGTATCCGTCGGTGCCTTCGCGGCTTCTGCCACAGCGGGGGCAGCTGCGGCGGAAGCCGCGAAGGAGGACACCGCGGATGGGGACGTATTCCAGTGAGCCGGAAAGGTCTGCACGCGCACGGCCTTAACGCGCGCCGTACCACGGCATTTGACGACCTGAAGATTCAAGTCCCCCGCCTGCGCCGCAAGCCGGAGACGCAGCGGCGCAGGAGAGGGACTTGTTTCAGCAGCAACCGGACGATACAGGAAGCACAATGCATTGCCGTTGTTCGCGGCGAGCTGGAGGCGCTGCAGTGCGCGATGATTCAGTACGCGGCCGACCGCCGCGCCCCACAGTAAAACTGCGCCGCATTCGCCGGAACGCAGCACCTGTTCCGCAGCCCACAACGCATCATTGCCTTCGGCATCAATGATGAGCAGTCGCTCTAGCGCAATGCCGGCCTCTTCCCATGCTCTAGCCTGCGGCAGATACGGCGCGCCGATCAACGCAATGCCTTTGCCCGCGGCACAAATCGCGCGCAGTGTGGGCATCAATAGCGAAAGTTCGCCTGCGCCGCTGGTGCCGACCAGCAGCTCGGTCAATGCTGCGGCGGGCCAGCCTGAGTCGGGCAGGACATGGTCGAGCGCGGGCCATCCGGTGGAGAGTCCCGCGGAGACCGGGTGTGCCTGCTGTGCACGCCAGATCGCTGGATTGCGCAGCACCTGCTCGAGGCCTTTCTGCCGGGCGGCGGCAGACAATCCTTCACCCGGCCTTTCAGTGGAGGGAGCGAGGTCCTGCACGACGTGCATCTGCGCGGAATTCATCGGCATCACCGTTTATAGGAGCGGAAGCTGCCCGTCACGACGCCGAGAATTTCCAGCGGGTCGGGACGCAGCACGGGGTAGCCCTTGTTTTCAGGCTTCAGAACGTAGCGGCTGCCTTCTTTCATCAGTCGCTTGATCGTCAGTTCGTTGCCGACGAAGGCGACGACGATGTCGCCCGCATTTGCATGCTGGCTGCGCTCGCAGATTGCCGTGTCGCCTTCGAGCAGACCGGCGTCCATCATCGAGTCGCCCTTGATCGGCACGAAGAAGGTTTTCGAGGGAGTCCTGACGAGCAGGGTATCGAGGCTGACCATGTCGGAAGACTCGTCCAGTGCTGCTTCCGGCATGCCGGCGCGAACGGTGGCCAGTGAGCGTGGACGCTGGAAGAAGCGGTCGGTCGGCGTCAGGCGGCGATCGGGTGTGCGCTGGATGTAACCGGCTTCCTCGAGCCGGGCGACCAGCGCGGCAGCGGCCGTCTTGGCCTTGAAACCCAGCAGCGCGCTGATTGCCGAATACGACGGCAGCGAGCGATGCCGGGCGTAATAGTCCTGCAGTGCGGCGAGGTATTCGTTGTCGTAGTTGGGTCGGGCCATGGTTCGGCATGTTAGTGTACGTTCGTACACTAATGCAAGCTCAGTGTGGTTAGTAAGAAAGTTCTATGTATTTCAATGTTTTGCCGAGGAGTTAAAGCCTCGGGAGGCTGGCTATCATCCCGATATGCCTGCCAGCGCCAAACTGATCGAAACGACGGAACAGCATCTGAGTATCAGCCGACTGCGCTGTGGCAAAGGCTTTCGTTACAACGCGGGGCGCCGCAAGGTCAGCGCTTCACAGACCCTGCGGCGGATCCGCACGCTGGCCATTCCGCCGATGTGGGATGACGTGAAGATCGCCTCCCGTCCCGACTGCCACATCCAGGCGGTGGGTCGCGATGCGAAGGGTCGCAAGCAGTACATCTACCACGACGAGTGGCACCTGGCGCAGCAACAGAACAAGTTCGAGCGTCTCGCGCACTTCGCGCTTCAGTTGCCGCAGATGCGCAAGACCTGCCGCGCGCTGCTGCGTAAAAGACAGTGGACGAAGGACAAGGTCCTCGCGCTGATGGTGCTGATCCTCGACGAAACCGGCATTCGCATCGGCAACAAGCAGTATCTGCATCAGAACAATACCTACGGCCTTACCACGTTATGCCGCAAGCACCTCGATGTGCACGGGCGAAGCGTCAGCTTCCACTTCACCGGCAAGAGCAGCAAGGAGCTGCAGGTGGACATCGACGATCCGGTGCTCGCCGCACTCGTGTGCAAGAGCGCCAGCCTCCCAGGCCACACGATCTTCCGTTACCAGCAGGACGACGGCTCGTGGCAGGACATAGACAGCGACGACGTGAACACCTTCATCCGCGCTCACATGGGAGAGGAGTTTTCGTGCAAGGATTTCCGCACGTGGGTCGGTACGCGCCTCGTCATCGAAGCGTATCCGCTGGCGCTCGAGGAGCAGCGGCAGAATCCGCGCAAGAAGCTGTTGAACCTGCTCGTGGCACGGATTGCCGATGAACTCGGCAACACCGTGTCCGTATGCCGCAGCTACTATATTCACCCGCTGCTGCTCGAGCTCGCGGAGGCGGGCAAGCTTCCGGTGCTGACCGATGCAGCGTTGCGTTCGCATCACGGCGCAAGCAGGCCGGGGCTGTCGAAAGTGGAAAAGGCTACGCTCGATGTATTGAAAAAGCTGGCGCGTGCCTGAAAAGGCGGCAGCAGCCCAACAATCAGCACGCGTTCAGAAAGAGATCCGTCCTCATTCGGGGCTCAGATGTCGGACGTGCACTGCGGGCAGCGCGTGGCCATCAAGGGGATAGTCGAGATGCAGCGGGGGCATTCCTTCGTCGACGGCGATGGCGGTTCCTGCGTCGGCGGTTTGGACTTCAGGCGATTGATCTGCTTGACGAGCATGAAGATCACGAACGCGACGATCATGAAGTCCATCACGGTCGTGATGAAGACCCCGAGGTTGAGCACAACTGCCGGCTTGTCGTCGATCCCGGGTCGCAGCACCCATGTAAGACCTTCGAAGCGCCCGCTGCCGAGCAGCATGCTGATCGGCGGCATGATCACGTCGTTCGTCAGCGAGGTCGCGATCTTGCCGAACGCGGCACCGATGATGACGCCGACCGCCATGTCGATCACATTGCCGCGAACGGCAAATTCCTTGAACTCCTTGATCATGGTTTTCATGCGAGGCTCCCTGGTGGAAATTGCGCGGGATGGTAGCAGAACAACTGGCGCGGGAAGACGAGTTCGGGCACAAAAAAAGGCCGGAAAGCATCCGGCCTAAGCTTCATGAAACCCGATGGCGAGCCAGGTTCCTGTCAGCCTGCACGCTGTTCCCGCAGACAGGCCCTCGCGGCACGCCGCAGCTCGCGGGCTTCGTCTTGCTGTACCTCCACGTCACCAGCGGTGACATAGCCGTCGGCATCCGCATCGAGCCGCGTAAATTGCGCTTGCGCACGGGCCGAGAACGCCGCACTCATTTCCTGCAGGCTCAGTGCACCGTCGGCGTCGGCATCGATGGCAGCGAAAGCTTCCTCGGGATTGAGGGCGCGACGGGCTTCGAAGTCGTCAATCGTTCCACGCACGCACTCCGCGAGTGCTTCGTCATCGATGGCGGCCCGTTGTGGCCGAGTGCCCCGATCCGGACGCGTGCGCGGCGTGGCATATTCGACGGAGGAGATCCGGCCGTCACCGTCGGCATCGCGCCGCTCGAAATATTGATCGACGTTCTGCACACGTACGTCGACGAATTCCATGGAGCTGACACGCCCGTCAGCGTCGGTGTCGAAACGGGTAATGAAGCGTGCGGCTTGCGCATCGGCATCGCCCCCACGCAGCCTGCCGCGCACTTTTTCGCGGAGAGGGGCGTTCATTCCTCGCATCGGGCCGTCGCCTGCCTGGTCGTCGAAACTGCGTTGTCTGTCCTGTGCGAGCGTCACTGTCGTCAGCGTTGCGCCGAGCAATGCGCCTGCGGCCAGTACTCCCAGCAATCTGGTTTTCATCGAAAGATTCCTCTGTATCCCGTGGAAGGTGTTCGTGAACGCCGGCGCCGGATGTTTCACTTGGGAGCATTAACGCCGGGCTTGCAGCGGCGTTGACAGAAGAATGCGCGAACGGCGCATCTTTCACATCACATCCGCTGGCCGCGGCTGCGATCGCGCGGGTAGAATTCCGCCATGTCCACAGCTGCCCTCGATGCCGAAGTACAACGCCTGCAATGCCTGCAGGCGCTCGGCATTGCCGTGTATCACCCGCGTTTTCGCCTGCCCGGTGCGAAGCCTTCGGTGCAGGGGCCGTGGCCCGATGCGCGCATGGAACTGCCGCATGATGCCGGCCAGCGTAGCGAAGCTGAGCGCGCTGCTCCTGTCGAGATGCCTTCGCGCGATGACAGGCGGGCTGCGGAACGGCCACGCGAAGATGATGCACCATCAATGGCGCGTACCGGAGCGCGCATTACGTTCGATGCGCCGACTGCAGCGCCGACGGTCGTGCCGCCTGCAGTGCCCCAACGCAGACCCGCGAGCGGGGCAGTTCCGGTACAGAATTTCCAGCTGCTGTTCCTGCAGGTGGACGCCGACCTTGCGATCGTCAACCAAATCCCCGCGCTCTCGCGGCCGCAACTGCAGGACAGGCAACTCGCGTTGCTGACGAACCTGCTGCGCTGGCTTGGCAAGTCAGTTCCCGCACAGCCTCCGCGCGTGTTCCGCTGGCCCTTGCCCGGACTCGAACACATGGCAGCGAGCATGAGTGCCGATACGAGCCTGCTGCACTTCCTCGAGCAGGCCTGCACGGAGCGCTCATTCCGCTACCTGCTGCAGCTCGGGCCGCAGGCAATCGCGGCGGCGTCACCGGCGTGGCAGTCTTTCGCCACGCATAGCCTCGACGAGATGCTCGCGCTACCCGTCCTCAAGCGCGAAGCCTGGCAGGCCTTGATGCCGCTCCATGTCCTGCTGCACGCGAACGCGTGATGGGCGAGGCCGGCACTTTCTCCGTGCGGGAACTTAAGTCCCGCGACCTGCCATTACTGAGAGCTGCGTTACCCGACTGGACTCCGGCAGAACCACCGGGTGTCGGCTTATCTACCCATCGCTGGCTCACGCTCATACAGCGAATCGACGGCAAGGAAGTACCTGTAGGCCTCGCGGAATACCAGCAGGTCGTCGATGAGGGGCACTTGCTCGGCATCGCGATCATGCCTGCCTCGCGCGGTCGCAACCTTGGTTCGCAACTGCTGCAGGCCGTCCTCGACGAAATGCGCGGCAGCGGGTGCACGCGTTGCCTGCTTGAAGTGCGCCGGTCCAACATTGCAGCGCAGGCGCTCTATGAACGCGCACACTTCACGCTCGACGGCGTCCGCAAGGACTACTACCCGCCGCAGGACGCCGGTCGGCAGGAAGATGCGCTGCTGTATTCGCGCGCGCTCTAGGCCTTCAGTATCCGCGTGAGCGCATCGACCAGTCTCGCGTTCTCGTCCGGCGTGCCGATCGTGATGCGCAGTTTGTCCTCCAGACGCGGCAGCTTGAAGTAGCGTACGAGGATGCCTGCGTCCTTCAGGGCCTGGTACACGGTGGCGGCGTCATGCGGAGCGGGAACGCTGGCCAGCACGAAATTGCTCTGGCTCGGTGGCGACTGCAGTCCGAGCCGCTGCAATTCAGCAACGAGCCATGTGCGCTGTTCACGCACGCGTCGCCACGTATCGGTTGCATAAGCCTGGTCTTCTATCGCCGCGCGAGCGAGTGCCTGCGCGATGAAGTCCGTGTTGTAGCTGTCCTTGGTCTTGTACTGCATCGGGTCGATCAGCGTACGTGCGCCGATGCCATACGCCATGCGCAGTCCCGCGAGCGAATAGCCCTTGCTGAAAGTACGCAGGATCAGCACGTTCTCGAGCTTCGCAGTCAGCGCAACGCAGTCGTGGCGAAGCGCCGGGTCGACGAAATCGACGTAGGCTTCGTCGAGCACGAGCACGCCGCGGAATTCGCGCGCGATTTTCTCGATCTCGGCGGGCGACGTCAGCTGTCCCGACGGCGCGTGCGGATTCACGATGAAGCACAGCTTCACGCCCGCGGCGTTCAGTTGCGCGGCGAAGTTTGCTGGCAGGCTCCAGTCGTCATGCAACGGAAACTTTTTCAGGCCACAGCCATGGGCTTCGGCGAGCACGTCGTACAGCGAATAGCTCGGATCCGCCACGCCGATGCACTCGCCCTGCGCGCCGGGACTCGCGGGTTCCACGAAGGTCGCCAGTACGAGGCGAAGCAGTTCGTCGCCGCCGTTCGTGACGACGAGGTTGTCCACGCCGACGCCATGGAGCTGCGCGAGGCTCTGCCGCAACTGCATTGCCGTCGGCGGCGGATACCGCCGCAGGCTGCGCACGTCGATCGTGCCCAGGGCCTGCTCGACATGCGGGCCAGGTGGGTACGGATTTTCGTTGGTGTTCAGCTTGATGATGTCCGGCCGATCGGGTTGCTCGCCGGACGTGTAACCCGTCATCGCACGGATGTTGCTACGCTCGAAACTCACGCCTTGCTCCTTACTGATTCACTGTGCCAACGGCAAATAGGTCTGCAGCCGCGCATGCCAGCCGTCCAGCCAGCGTCGTTCGTTGCGCTCGGCCGGTGCCAGTTCGACACGCCGGGCGAGTACCGCGCGCGCGGTCACGACGAAATCCTGCAGTGGAGTCGCCGATTCCGCCGGCATGTCCTGCAATACCTGCAGCAGTCCCCACCCTTGCCCGCCATAGCGCTCGCTGTCCTTCGTGCCTTCGCCCTTGAAATGCACATAGTCGATCAGCGCATACAGGCCATAGGGCGGTTCGGCAGCTGCCACGGCGTGGAACTTCGCTGTGATCCCTTCGCGTTCATCCCCAGGCGCGGATGCAAGCACGCGATCCAGCGCCCTGTCGAAGCGGCTGATGATGAATGCCGTCTGCAGGTCCGTGTGCTGCGCAAGCCATGCGCGCAGCTCTGTCAGTTCCGGGCCCGTCGCGGCCGCCAGGAATGCATCGCGGTCCGGCCACGGCTGCTCGACGCCGTTATCCACTATCCACGCCGGCGCCTGGACGCCGCGCGCCTGCATGAAGGCGACGAGTTCCGGGAAAGTTTCGGCGAAGGGCTCCTGCTGCCCGGCCCGATACCAGATGAAGTGGCCGATGCCGAGCGACGGAAACTCCTCGCCGGCATTCCATGCCGTAAGGCATTCAGGGCGACTGTTGCACTCGTTCTCGAAGATGCGGTCGCCGAGCCACAGCAGCTCCGCCGCGTTCAGCGCCGGCGCCTGTGCGCATGCCGAACCGGAGCACGAAACTGCGGCGCCCAGAAACAGCGCACGCAGTGTCCGGGATGTTCTGAAGCAGGAGCGGATCGAGGCCGTAATCATGGTCGAGCGAAGTAGTCCGGTGGGCGGGCGGCAAGGCCAAAATTCGTGAAGCTGTGGTAGGCTAGCCGCCAGATTTTTGCGGCAAATTCTAGCATATCCGGACTTCACACCACCCCGTCTGCATCCTGGCGATACCCTGTCTACAAAGGTACTGAACTTGGTCGAGATCGAAGCAAACAAGCAGGATGCCGCGGCAAAAAACCAGGATGAAGACTTTGTCCGTCAGCTCTCCCAGATCTACAAGAAGCTGAAATTCGCGAAGAACCTGAAAAAGGCGATGAAGGAGGTCGAAGGCGACCTGCTCTCGCTGCTCGGCTGCAAGCTGTTCACGATCTTCCAGAGCGTCGACAACGGAAAGGAAATCGTCGCGACCTTCAAGGGTGGCATCGGCTCCGACGAGAATCCCGACTTTGTCATCAAGGTGCCGTTCACGGCGACCTCGCTCGCCGGTTATGTCGCGCTGAGCCAGCGCCCGATCCTCGTCGAGAACGTGTACGACGCCGATGAACTGACGAACATCCACCCACGCCTGCAATGGGACAGGAAGTTCAGCGAGTCGAAAGGCCTGTTCTTCAAGTCGATGCTCGTCGTGCCGATCAAGGATGAAATCCTGCTCGGCGTGATCCAGATCATCAACCTGCGCGACGATCCGGAATTCACGAAGGACGACCTCAAGCATGCGACGATGGTTGCCCAGATGCTCGCGCGCCAGTTCCGCTCCGAATTCCAGAGCACGCAGGGCCCGTTCGACTACCTCGTGCAGCAGGGCAAGCTCACGAGCCGCGACCTCGACGAGCTGCAGAAGGGTGCGCAGCTGTACGGCACAACGGTGACGAAAGCGCTCATGGACGATTTCAAGATCGATCCTGACGAGATCGGCAAGTCGCTCGAACTGTTTTACCGCGTGCCGTACATGAAGTACGACCCGAAGATCACGCTGCCCACCGACCTGATGGAAAACCTCGGCGCACAGTACCTGCGCAACAACCTCTGGGTGCCGATCTCCGGCAGCAAGGAGGAAGTCGTGATCCTGATCAGCGACCCGTCGAACTACCAGCGCATCATGGAGATCCAGGGCATCCTGAATGCCAGGAATTACGTGTTCCGTGTCGGCCTGCCCGAGCACATCCTGCAGTTTCTCGGTGGTAACAAGCAGGAAGAAGACGATACGCAGGGTTTCGAGGACGTATTCAAGAGCCTCGAGGAAGAGAGCGGCGTCGAAGTAGACGAGAGCAAGGAGAAGGACGACGAAGGTGCAGCGGCGACCTCCGCGATCATCCAGCTCGTCAACAAGATCATCGTCGAGGCCGAACGCCTCGGTGGCTCCGACATCCACATCGAACCCGGCAAGGACCGCGGGCCCGGCATCGTGCGCGTGCGCGTGGACGGCCTTTGCCGAGAACTGCTGAAAGTGCCGGCGGAACATACCGCAGCGCTGATTGCGCGCATCAAGGTCATGTCGCGGCTCGACATCTCCGAGCGCCGCCTGCCGCAGGACGGCAAGTGCAAGCTGAAGATCCGCGGCCGCGCCGTCGAACTGCGTGTTGCGACGGTGCCGACGGTCCAGGGCGAAGGCGCGGTGCTGCGTATACTCGCGGCCGGAAGCGCAATGCCGCTCGACAAGCTGAACCTGCATCCGCAGGTCATGAAGAACCTGCTTGAAATCACGACGCATCCGCACGGGCTGATCCTCGTCGTCGGCCCAACCGGTTCAGGCAAGACGACTACGCTGCACGCAGTGCTTGGCCACCTGAACAAACCGGAGCGCAAGATCTGGACGGCGGAAGACCCCGTCGAGATCACGCAGCCTGGCCTGCAGCAGGTACAGATGCAGCCGAAGATCGGCTTCACCTTCGCCACCGCGATGCGCGCGTTCCTGCGTGCCGACCCGGACGTGATCCTGATCGGCGAGATGCGCGACAAGGAAACCGCGTCGATCGGCGTCGAAGCCTCGCTGACCGGTCACCTGGTGTTGAGCACGCTGCATACGAACTCGGCGCCGGAAACGATTACCCGACTGCTCGACCTCGGCCTCGATCCCGTGAACTTCTCCGACGCGCTGCTCGGCGTACTGGCGCAGCGCCTGATGCGCACGCTGTGCAGCAGCTGCAAGGAAAGCTACGAGCCAGACCAGCGGGACGTCGAACACCTGATCCACGAGTTTGGCGAAGAGGCCTGGGCGGCGCAGCCGCTGCCCCGGGAAGAATGGAACTTCAAGCGGAAGGTGGGTTGCGAGGCCTGCGGCGGCAGTGGCTACCGCGGTCGTACCGGCGTGCATGAACTGCTGCGCGGCACGCGCGAAATCCAGAAGATGATCTACGACGAGGCTGAGCTGTCCGAAATCCGCGAGCAGGCCGTCAAGGACGGCATGCTGACGCTCAAGCAGGACGGCATCATCAAGATCTTCAAGGGTTACTCCGACTACCCGCAGCTGCTCCGCATCACGGGCGAATAAGGGATGCGCGGGGTGCGCGAAGCGTCACTGTGTGACGCCTCGCGGACGCCCCGTCGTTTGCATCGCAATTTGCCGTGCCGCACGGCGGAACTGTGCAAATACTCGGGTAAACCCTGTATCTAAATCACACGAGCGCGCGCGGGCCCGATTTTTTATGCACAAATTTGCGTGCGGCGTGTTTTGCTCGGGAAATTGCGAGAGTTGCCGGAATTCCCCCGAAATGGTTTTCCAATTTATTGAATTTATTGAAAAAACAGCTGGCTAATTTTTAGCCAATTTAAGGTAAACACATTAGTTGCTGGCTGCGCGGGGGGTTGCCCGGCCGTTATCCACAAAGTTATCCAGAGAAGCTGTGGAAAAGTCCG
>DASWWP010000060.1:0-44772 GCA_036405915.1 Pseudomonadales bacterium | reverse complement strand
CGCTCGATGCGGCGGAAGTCCTGGGCCTGCAGGACGACCCGGCCACGCTGACCTTCGCGAACCTCGTCAACAGCGTGAACCCGGCCGACAACCAGTACAACGAGACCGTCTCGTACCCGCTGTACGACGCCAACCTGAATTTCACGGGCAACTATTCGACGGTCACCGACAACTGGGGCGTCGACGTCGATACCTACTACGTCGAAGGCGACGACGCCGGCGACCACCTGTATCCCTTCGGCGCGCTCGAAGCCGAGCAGATCACGACGCATTACGAAACCGGGCAGGACATCGTGCTGCTGACGGCCGAATTCATTTCGGTGATGAACTCGCCGATCGCCGACCTCGAAGTATTCGTCGACGACTCCGCCAACTTCAAGGTCGGCCAGCAGAACACATCGACGTACCAGTACAGCGTCATCAACAACGGCGACGGCGCCAGCGGCGGCTTCGCAAGCGGCGACGTGATCCTGACCGGCAACATGCCCACCGGCGTGAGCATCGACAGCATTGCCGCCGACGGCTGGGACTGCTCGCTGGCCACGAGCACCGCCTTCACCTGCGTGTTCGACATCGCGGATGACTGGACCGTGCTCCGCGGCGCCGCGACGTTCGGCCGGCTCGCGATGAACGAGACGCTGCCGCTCGTCACCGTCACGATCGACATCGCCAACGAAAGCATCTTCCCGCTGCTCGACAACGAAGTGACGACGGTCGCGCGCCTCGCGCACGTGGGCGACTACACGACGTGCCCGGCGGAGCCCGCCGGCGTGCAGCCGAACCCGAATCCTGCGGTCGGCTGCAACCGCGCGCCGCAGTTCGACAACAAGAACGACCTGAACAAGTTCCTCGTCGACATCGACGACCTCGATGAAAAAGGCGTGACGAACAACAACGTCGACCACGTCGACACGAACGTACGCGGCATCGAAACCAACCTCGGCATTGCGAAGACGCTGGTCGGCATCCTCGAAACCAACGAGCCCGCCACGTACGAAATCACGGTGGCGAACTCCGGGCCCGACGCGACGACGAAGGTCATGACCGTGACCGATACGCTGCCGGCCGGCCTCGTGCCGCTGAGCGCCAGCGGCACCGGCTGGACCTGTGGCATCGTTTCGCAAACCGTCACGTGTACGCGTTCCGCGGCACTGGGTGTCGGCGCGACGACGCCGCCCATCACGATCGTCACGGACGACATCGTCGCGCCTGCGGTGGAAGGTTCGCCGGTATCGAACACCGCCACCGTGGCGGCAGGCCAGTACAACTTCGATGCCGTGCCGGGCAACGACTTCGACGTCGAAACCGCGATCGTCACGGGCCCGCTCGCAGCCTCGAACGAAAAATTCCTGCTGTCCGTCACCGAAGACGGCAGCACGATCGGCGGCCTGCTGTTCGACGAAGGCGATCTCGTGATCTACGACCCGGTGACGAACACCGCCGTGATGTACCTCGACGAGGACGACATCCCCGGCGTCACCGACCTCGGCGACATCGATGCCGTGCACCTGCTGCCGAACGGCCAGGTGCTGCTGTCGACGGCGAACGACGGTTCGTCGATCAACGGCCTCACCTTCAACGCCGAGGACATCGTGCTGTACGACCCGCTGCTGCACGCCGTGACGCTCGTCTTCGACGGCTCCGCGATCTTCTCGAGCGACAGCGCCGACATCGATGCGATCCACGTGCTGTACAACGACAGCTACACGGCGACGAACTGGGATCTCGTGATCTCGACGGCGAATACCGCGACGATCGGGGCGCTGACGTTCCAGGACAACGACATCGTGACGTACGACATGGGCAGCGGGACGGCGACGCTGCGAGCCGATGGCAACGACGATGACCTGTTCGACGGAGCGGACGGCGACATCAGCGCATTGCACCTGCGTCACGCCGACAGCGACATCTACGTCGTCTCGACGAGCGACGCGAGCGCCACGATCGGCATCTCTGGCGAGAACCAGGAGTTCGAACGCGGCGAGCTCGTCGAGATCGACCTGAATGTTCCAGGCGATCCACAGACCGATCCGCTGTTCTGCGACAACGTGATCCCCTGCGAGGGCGCACCGCCGGCCATCTTCACGCCGGCCAGCCTGACGCGCCGGCTCGATGCGGTACATGTGGTCGAAAGCGGCTACATGGGCCACTTCTCGATCTCTAGCTCTGGCGGCGACGTGTGCACGCAGACACAGGTCACGATTCGCAAGCACGCCGGCCTGACGCACACCACCGAAGCGCATTACCGCGGCTCGATCATCATCAGCAACGGACTGAACGACGGCGACTGGGTGAAGGACGTCGACGCGGACGGTACCCTCGTGGCGCTCGGCAGCGACATGGGCCAGGCGATGTACACCTTCGCCGCAAGCGACGCGGGCGAGGTGACGCTGTACATCACCGGCACGGTTGCGACGAACGCGCTTAACGTCAACGTCCGCACCGTCGGTTTCGGCAACGAGACCGCCACGCGCGAGAATGCGCCGAGCGAAGATCCGAACATCAACATCGGCCAGCTCGTGACGGAGATCACGTACGAAGACGAGTTCGGCAGCGTCGCCTACACGAACAACGACGGCGCCGCGCAGTTCGCGGGCGCGTGGAACGAAACCAACGATGACGGCGCGCCAGGCAACGGCAAGATCCGCATTGCGTCCGGCCAGCTGCGCTTCAACAACTTCGGCGGCGGCGGCGCGCCTGCGCTGCAGCGGCAGATCGATTTCAGCGCGTATGGTGTCGAAGCCACGCCGACGCTGACATTCGACTATACGATCGTCGGCTCGCCGACCGGCACTTTCGTCGCCGAGGCGCGTGGCAACAACACGGACTCCTGGACGCAGTTGTGGTCGACGTCGGCGACGTCCGGTTCAGGCACGTCGGGCGCGTTGTCCTTCAGCGGACTCACGCTCAGCGCTACGACGCAGATTCGCTTCCGCATCTCTTCCGGGTACAGCACGGGCCTGCCGACGAGCCAGTACATCGCGATCGACAATGTCATCGTCGCCACCGAAACGAACGACTGCGGCGTCGGTGGCGCGGTGGACCACTACGCGATCACGCACGACGGCACGATGCTGTCGTGCCTCGCCGAGCTGATCACGATCACGCCGCATGCGCCGGGCGACCTCGTCGTCGAGCCGGGCCTCGGCACCGTCATCACGCTGCAGACGAGCACGAACAAGGGCTTCTGGGGACCGCCGGTCAGTGGCGGCACTGGCGTCTTCACGACGCCGGCGACGGACAATGGCTTTGCGACGTATGCCTTCAAGGACGGCGAAACCGCCGTGACCTTCCCGTTCTATTACACGGAGCTCGCCGACGACGTCGACCCGAACGTCGAGACCGTGACGATCAGCGTGGCCGACAACAGCGTGCCGTCGAAATTCCAGCTGGAGAATTCCGCGCTGACCGTTGCCCGTACCGGCCTGCGTTTCTTCAACGAGACCGCGAACTCGGAACAGTTCCCGACGCTCGTCTCCGGCATGCCATCGAACGTGTACCCGGCGCAGGTGCTGACCGTGCAGGCGGTGCGCAGCAGCGACGCCGATCCCGCCGTGTGCCAGCCGGCCTTTGCCGACGGCGCCGACGAACTCATCGAGCTCGCGTTCGAGTGCGCCGATCCGGCGACCTGCGCCGCGGCGACCCTCCCGGTGCAGGTGCTGAACAACAGCAACACCGTCAGCGTCGAGCCCGTGACCAGCGACAACACGGCGGGCGTGAACGTGGGCGGCTTCGTCAGCATGCCGCTGCGCTTCACGACGAACGGCAGCTTCAGCCGCGCCGTGATCGCGCTGAACTACGGCGATGCCGGCGCAATCCAGATCCATGGCCGCCACAACCTCGTCGTCGAGAACCAGGGCGGTGGTGCGCTGAATTCGAACGACTACATGGTCGGCAGCGGCGACACCTTCGTCGTGCGGCCGTTTGCCTTCGACATCGACTTCGGCCTCGATCGCAGTAACGCCAGTGGTAACTGCGGCACGGCGAGCAGCTGTGCTGCCGACGCCAGCGGCTCCGTGTTCACCACCGCCGGTACCGGTTTCAACACCACCGTGCGCGCCGTGTCCTGGCAGGCCGCCGACGACGACAGCATTGCCAACGGCGACGTCGCCAACGACGGCGTGCCCGATTCCGACGCGAACCTGTTCGACAACGCGACGACGCCGAACTTCGGCAACGAGGCGGACCCCGCCGAAGACAACGTCACGCTGACGCACGCACTCGCCGCCGCGATGCCGGTGGGCAGCGTGAACGGCGCGCTCGCCGACAACACGTTCACCGATTTCGGCGCCGGCGGCATGGAAGCGCACACGGTGCGCTTCAGCGAGGTTGGCATCATCGACCTGATCGCCGACCTCGATTCGGACGATTACCTCGGCGGGCAGCAGGGCGTGACCGGCCGCGTGCGTAACGTCGGCCGCTTCATCCCGGCGAACTTCGCCGTCACCGCGCCGATGCTGACGGCGCGGCCATTGTTCGACCCGAGCGCGGCCACCTTTACGTACATGGGTGAGGAGTTCACGGTGGCATTCACGCTGACGGCGCGCAACGCCACCGGTGCGACCACGGAGAATTACTTCGGCGACTTCGCGAAGCTCACCGGCCCCGCGCAGTTCGATTTCCGCGCGGTATCCGATGGCGGCGCCGGCTCCGATACCAGCTATTCCTCGCGCCTGACGAAAACGGTGACGGGTCCGAATCCGATACCCACCGATTTTGAAGCGGACTGGAACGCCGGCGTCGTCATGCTCGACGGCAACCTCGTCTTCGAACGCCTTGCCAACCAGACGCCCGATGGGCCGTTCGGGCCGCTGAAGATCGGCGTGCGCGCGACGGATGCCGACGGCGTGGTCGACGTCGACCGCGACGTCACGGAGGATGTCGATGCCTGCAACACCGACTGCATGATCGATCCCAAGGCCGCGCCTTCGTCGAACCTGATCGGCGAACACGAATTCCGCTACGGCCGCATCCGCCTCGAGAACGCTTACGGGTCCGAGATCGCGGATCTCGACGGAAGCAACAACCCGATCGGGCGCGACGTACTCGTGCGGCTCGTCGCCGAGTATTTCGACGGCACGGAGTTCGTATCGAACGCGGACGACATCGCGACGCCGTATGACAGTGCCGAACTGGACTTCGTGCCGAACACGTACACCGACGACCTCGATGCCGGCGAAGCAGCTGTCACGAGCATGGCCGAACCGGGCATCGTGTATCGGGGTGAAACGATGGAAACGAGCGCACAGGACGACGTGCCGATGTACCTGCGCGCGCCGGGCGAGGGCAACGACGGCACCGTGCTGATCGAACTCGACCTCGACGCGCTCGGCCTGCCATTCCTCAAGTTCGACTGGCGTGACGGCAGCGGTGTCGGCGAAGACGCCGAAGCCGACGTCAAAGCCAACCCGAACGACTACAGCACACCGGACAATCCGCGCGGCTTCGTCGAATTCGGCAACTTCCGCGGCAACGACCGCATCATCAACTGGCAGGAGCTGTTCGAGTAGGCGGAACAAGTCATCGCTGCCTGGCTGATCATGACCCGGGCACCGATTATTCTCCGATCCATTTCGCGCTGTACAATCCGCGCCAAATTTCCGGATCGTCGCGCGTGCCTCTCGGCTTCTACGTAATCTTCTACCTCGCGGTGACGCTCGGCATCGGCTTCGCCGCCGCGCGCATGATCCACGGCGCGCGCGACTTCCTGCTCGCCAGCCGGCGCCTGCCGTTCGCCGTCAGCTCGATGGCGCTGTTTGCGCTGTGGTACGGCTCGGAAACGGTGTTCGGCGCGAGCGCGGAATTCCTCGAGCATGGCCTGCTCGGCGTGATCGAGGATCCGTTCGGCGGCTTTTTGTGCCTCGTGCTGTTCGGCCTCTTACTCGTGCGGCCGCTGTATCGACGCAACCTCGTGACGCTCGGCGACCTGTTCCGCGAAGCCTATGGGCCGCGCGTCGAACTCGTCGCGTCGTTCTGCATGATCCTGACGTTCGTCGGCTACATCGCCGCGCAGCTCGTCGCGCTCGGCATCCTGTTCGAACTCGTGTTCGGCCTCGATCCGGTGACGGGCCGCGTGCTGAGCGCCGTCATCGTGACAGCCTATACGACGGCCGGCGGCATGTGGGCCGTGTCGATCACGGACTTCGTGCAGAGCCTCGTGATCATGGCCGGCATGGTATTGCTGTGCGTGTACCTCGCTGCCGGCGTCGATATGGCAGCGACCTTCACGCCGCCGCGCGAGAATTTCTTCGATTTCTTCCCGTCGCGCGACAACGGGATGAGCTGGCTGGACTGGACGGCCGCATGGCTGACGCTCGGTCTCGGCTCGCTGGCGTCGCAGGACATCTTCCAGCGCGCGAACTCGGCGCGCAGCGAGAACGTCGCGGTGTTCTCGACGCTGTTCGGCGCCGGCCTGTACCTCGTGTTCGCGATGGCGCCGCTGTACCTCGCGCTGCTCGTGTTCCAGCGTGAACCGGCACTCGTCGATGGCGATACGCAGTACGCGCTGCTGCAGTTCGTTGGCGGGCACGCGCCGTTCTGGCTGCAGGTGTGTTTCTACGGCGCGCTGCTGTCGGCGGTATTCAGTACCTGCAGCGGCGCGTTGCTGGCGCCATCGTCGATACTCGCGGAAAACTTCTTCCGGCCGCTGTGGTTGCGCGATGCAGACGATCGCCGGCTGCTGCGCGCGTCGCGGCTTGCAGTTGTCCTGATGGCGGTGATCGCGACGACGCTGACTTTTTTCAGCGACAGCATCTATGAGCTCGTCGCGGAGTCGTCCGTGCTCGGCGCCGTGTCGATACTCGTGCCGATGCTGTATGCGCTGTTCGGCAGAACACCTCGAGCGTCGGGTGCCTTGCTCTCGATGCTGCTGGGGCTCGTTGCCTATGTGCTCAGCGAATACGGGAGCGTGGGTTTCCCGCTGCCCCCGTTATTCCTCGGCATCGGCGCATCGTGGGCAGGCATGCTGTTCGGCAACTGGATCTCGCCTATCCGGCAAGTCAAATAGCGGCAGGGTCCACTATATTTACCAGGAATATGTAACTGGGCCCTGACCCCAGCTAGCGTTCCCAGCAGTCTTCGACGGTGCCGCCGCTGGCCGTGCGCACGCCGAGCTGGTTGATCGTCAGCGTGCCGCAGGTGTCGGCGGTCTGGCTGCCCTGTGGCGCGGCAGATGCGACGAAGCACGTGGCGATCGTGCCGCCGGAACACGCGGCAACCGTGACGGCATAGTTGCCGTCGCGCGAGGTCAGCGATGCAGCCGGAGTCGTAGCCAGCGGCACGGCGTTCGTCGAATACGTGAAATTGTTCGAGAAGAAGCGCTCCTGGTCGGAGGCGACCTGCATCAGCGCAGCCTTGCCGTCGGCTCGGCCGGCGCGCAGCGTGCTGTCGCGGTAGGTCGGCAGCGCAATCGCCGCGATGATCCCGACGATCGCAAGCGCGATCAGGATTTCGATCAGCGTGAATCCACGCGCGGGTTGAAGCAGGATCTGGCACTTGTTCATTCGGGCTTCCATCGGTGCGTACGGTCAATGAATACGTTCAATGAGCGTCGATCTGCTCGAGCAGGTCAGCCGGGCCGATCAACGTGATCGAGCGAATGGTGCCATCATCCTGCGTGCTGAAGAAGATCGACATGCCGGGCTTCAGCAGCGACGGCCGCAGCGCCTCGCCTTTCCAGGTCACGACGAGTTCGTCCTCCCGCAGCGGCATGCGTTCGCCGTCGACGACGATGTACTGCTCGTCGAGCATCACGCTGTCGATCGTGCCCTGCACGTTGCTGCGGGCCTGCGCGCTGAGCTCCGCCGCCGGCATCGCCAGCGACGCCAGCAGCATCCACGTGCGTGCAAGAATGTGCCTGTTCATCGCTTCGCTCCTACTTGACCTGTCGCCATGATTGTCGCCCGACGGACGTCGCCCCGGGATTGAGCCTGATCGATTCCACGTCACCGCTGCTGCCGCTGCCGAAGGCCAGCTCCTGCTGGCCGTCGGCTATGACACTCAGCGTCGGAATGATCCCCACCTTGCTCTGCACGCCGCCGACGGTCGTGTCGTCGTTGCTGAACGTGCCGTCCGCGTTCAGGTCGAACGGCGGATCGCCGAGCAGGCCGCCGTTCGTGAAGTCGAGCTGCATCGTGAAGCTCGTGCCGCCGAATTCACACTGGTTCTGCGACGGCAGCAGCGTCGTGAAGATCACGCGGCCGTTGCGCACGAGAGCGTTGGTCACCTGTCGCTCGCCGAAGTTCGACGCGTTCGCGGTGTTGTTGACCTTCTGCGGCAGCAGCTGGATGAACCAGCCGTGCTTCGTCGCGTAATCCACGGGGTTGTCGCTCACGTCGCGCACGGTATGGATCTTGTCTTCGTCGTCCTCGCCGGCCTCGTTGAAGTCCACGCCGCGCTGGTTCGTGATGAACTGCTGCACGAGGTCATTCGCGGCGGTGAAGGTTGTATGCGACGAAAGGTTCTTGTCCCAGATGCCGTAGAAGGCCTGCGTGGCAGCGCCGGTCGGGTCGTTGTCACCGGTTTCGATGTACTTGCCGGTTCCGAAGTACACCATGTAGCCGTCACGCCCGGTCGGATGGGAGGTCAGCACCGGCCGCGTCGTGATCGGCTGGTCCGAACCGCCGGCGGTCGTGAACAGCGGTTTCGGATTGCCGCTTGCCGTGTATGCCACTTTCCACGTGTTGGGATTGCTGCCCGTGACGTCGAACTTCCAGACGTTGCCGCGCAGGTCGCCGGCATAGATGTAATCGACGTCGAAGTCCTGGTCGGCATCGACGAGCGCCGGCGACGCGAGCCCGTTCGGCGTCGTCGTGCTGCCGGCATTCGTGTCGATCTTGCGGATCAGGTCGCCGGTTTCGATGTCTACGATGAACAGCGAGGCATAGCCCGTCGTGCTCGCGGCGCCGTCTGCTTCGGTATTGTTGTAACCATTGCCGAACACGGCAGCCCATTTGCCGTTCGCCATCTTCGCGATGCTGATCTGGCTGTACGTGTAGCCGAGGTCGGCGGAGTCGGCATCGGTGAATTCCCACAGCACGGTCGAAGCGGCGTTGGCTTCGCTAAAGGTCGATGGATCGGTGACGTCGAGCGCATAGATGCCCTGGCCGCCGCGGCCGAGGCCGCCGACGAGCACCGTGCGCCATGCGCCGCTGGTGTTGTAGCTCGGCAGCCAGGCGTCGACGATCGTCGGCGCCTCGTTGACGAAGTGCGTATGCGAATAGTTCGTGCGGCTCAGTTCCGGCAGGTTCTTGAAGACCTTGTTCGGGATGTACGCGAGCTTCTCCTGGCCGTTCGATTCCTGGAAGCCGTGCAGCATGCCGTCGTTCGCGCCGACATAGACCATCGGCGTGCGGTTCGCGTGCGTCGTTACGAAAGTCGAATACGGCGCGCTCTGCAGGTTGTCCGGGTAACGGAAGCGCGGGGGGCCGACGTACTGTGGGTCGGAGTCGACGATGTCGCCGAGCACCGCATTGCGCGTGCGGAAGGCATACGTGCCGCTGCCTTCGTTCGTGCGCTGGCCGCGCAGGTAGTTCACGAGCGCCGCCCCGTAGTTCTGGTTCGCGGTCGCGGACGAGCCCGTCGCGGAGGCAATCGGTTTGTTCGGCGCGTAGTTCATCAGCAGCAGGAGTTGCGCGCTGCTCATCTCCGTCGTCGCGTTCGGCGTCTTGTATGCCGCCGGGAAGCGGAATGGAATGCCCTTGCCCTCCACCGCGCCGCCGGACGGCGAATCGATGCTCGGGTTGTACGTCAGGATCGTGCGACCCGTGTTGTAGTTCTGCAGGTCGAGCACGTCGGCCGCGTCCCAGCTCGGATTCGGCCGCAACGTGCCGTCGGCATTGATGCCGAAGGCGATCAGCTGGCCGCTCCATTCGCCGCTGTCGAAGCGTGCCTGGAACACGTGGCTGCCGGCGTTCAGCTGGCCGGAGTTCGTCGCTACCGATGCCGATGACCCGACGCGGTCGGAGATTTCCGCGAGCGATTCCTCGAGCGAGCCGACGAGGTCCTGCGGCGTGCGCGCATTGATGAACAGTCCCTTGCTGTTGTAAGCCGCATGCCACAGGTCGTCGATCTTGCCGGCTTCATTGGTCGTGACGAGGGGGTCGTCGCCCCATGTGTCGTTTTCGTCGAGCTCAGGGTTCGGGTAGCCGTCGTCGTCGGTATCGACGAGGTCGCCCTTTACGCCGAAGGCCACCGTGAACGTGACCATGTGCTGCTTGTTGTTCGGATCGATCACGGATGTCGGCACGGTGTTGGCCAGTCCGCTCAGGTCCTTGTTGTAGTAGTAGCGGGCAACGTCGGCCAGCGTCTTGCTGCGGCCGTCGCCGTCGGCATCGCCGATCGCGTTGGCCACGCTGTCGCCGCTCCAGTAACCGTCCGTCAGCAGGATCGTGAAGTTCTGCTGGCACTGCGAGTAGATCGGGTCGGCATAGGAGTTGCCCAGTTCTTTGTCGAAGTACTTGCCGGCTCTTTCGAGGCCAGCGCGCAGCGGCGTGCCGTTCGCGCCCCAGTTTTTCGAGAACAGCGAGTTGAGCAGCGAGCTGTTGTGCGAGGCATAGTTCGTAACGGCCGATCCCGGTACCTGCACGAACAGGTCGTCATAGTCGCCGATCAGGCTGAGGCCGTAACGAAAGTCGTCCGTGGCCTCGATAACGGCCGCGATCGCGCCCTTCGCCACGTACGAGCGCTTGCGCGAATACGAATACCAGTTGGCGATGTTCTGCTGTTCCTGCGCGAGCGTCCTGCCCCACGGGTTCACGTCGTCGGCAGCGAGGGTATTCGTCGAGGCCGTCGTGCCGAAGCAGCTTGCATACGGCGCCGTCTGCCGCGCGTGTGCCAGCGTGCAATCGACGTTGATGTCGTCGATGTTGGCCGGAACGGCGTACGTCGACACCGTCATCGACGAGGCGTTGACGGTATATTTCGTGCGCGAATCCCACAGGTCTACGATGCCGTTCGAGATGTCGGTGGCGGTGTCGGGGCCATCCGGACGCGAGCCGGTGTAACCGTGGTCGTCGATCCACACCTCGAACACAAAGCCCGAGAGGTCGCGCTGGTAGTCGTACCCCGCCTCGTTGTTTTGCGGATTGCTTCGCGCCGCGAAGAAATCGGCGTTCGGCATCGTGGACGTCCACGGTTTGTACGTGAAGTTGGGGTTGTAGTACACGAGGTTGAAGTCGGCGGAGCGCACGCGCCAGTCGCTGTCTACTGCCTCGGTATTGCGGCTGTCATACAGAGCCACGGAGCCATACAACTCGCTGCTCGAATAGAGCCGGTCACTTTCGCGAAAGACGTAGCCGTAGCTGTTGCGGCCGGTCCAGCCGCTACTGCAGTAGCTGTTGAATAAACTGGTGCTGCCGGCGAGCGTGCAGTTGCTCTCCCACATGCCGTGGTCGACTTTCGCTGCATTCGTACCGCTGTCCCAGTAGTTCTTGAAGTAGTCGAATTCGTTCGTCAGCGTTTCCCAGTCCATCGAGCCGGAGTCGTCGAGTTCGAAGAACACGTTCGCATCGACCGACGTGCCGAGGAACAGCGGCGCGTTCGCGAGGCTCAGCGGCGCGCCCTGCGCGCAGGTCCACGCGGCGATGCCGCTGAAGCCGAGCCAGAACTGCATGATCCTGAGTTGCGTGTTCATCGTGGTGCCCTCGTCATTGAGAGTCGCTGCGGCGCGAGGCCGTCGTGGTCGTTGCTAGTCGTACGTGCGGATGTAGGTGGATTGCAGCATCACTTCCGAGTTGCCGCTGCCGCCGGTGCCGCGCGCGGTCACGCGATGCAAAACGCGCGTCTGCGACAGTTCGCCGGTGCCGATCGCGAGTGACTGGCCGTCGGTACTCGTGAAGATTTCCTCGATGACATACGTCGGCTGCGCCGATACTTCACCGACGCCTGCCACCGCCTCGCCATTCGCCGTCCACCATGCCGCATCGCGTTCGAGCCACCAGCCGATGCCGTCGGCATCGGCATCGGGGCCGTCGGCGCTCCACACGTCGGCAGTGCCCGCGGCGCTGCTGGTCGGCAGGTCGATCTGCGCGCCCAGCCAGAGTTCGCCCTGTTCGATCGCGACCTCGGCGGCTTCGAAGGCCTGGTTGTAGTCCTGCATGTTGCCGGCCATGCGCTCTTCGGTGACTGAGCTGTCCATGCCGCTGACGGCCAGCAGCGTCAGCACCGTCAGGAACACGAGGCACACGATCAGTATGGCGCCGCGCTGGTTCCGGCGTGGCAGTACGCGTTGACGATTGCGCAGCACCGTTAGCCTCCCAGCGTGACGTTACGAAGATTGATCGTGGTCGTGAACGTACGGCGCAACCGGCCATCGGGCGGCGCGGCACCGTTACCACTTGCGCCGTTGTACACGACGCCATTGAAGGTATAGGCCTGCGGTGTCGGCACGAGGTTGTTTTCGAGCGACTGCACGAGCAGCGAGATGCGCACGCTGACGACGTCGTCCCAGTCGGCGACCTGGTCCGCCGGCACGAAGCGGTCGGCCGCGCTGTTGATGTCGTTGTTCGTGTCCTCGCCGTACAGGATCTGCATGTCCTCGATGCCCTCGACGAGTTCTTCGGCGGCCCCGGCGATGCCGGTCGTGCTCAGCTGGCGCCGGAACAGCGTCGGCGGATTCGTCGCGACGTTGTCGCGTTTGCCGATGTAGTAGACGGTGCCGCCCAGCTTCATCACCTTCGTGCCGGCCTCCGCCTGCAGGCCCAGGCTCGCGATGTTGCCGGGCGTGCAGCCCTGCGACAGGATCAGGTTCAGGCTTGCCGGAGTGCCGCCGACTACCTGCGTATTGCAGGCCTGCACGAGGTCGGCATGCTCGCAGTCGCTGAGCAGCAGGATGTCGCCGTCGGTGATGCTGACGGTGTTCGTCACGTTGACCTGCGTCGCCGCCGCGGGCGGCGTCGCCCTCAATGTGGCCTCCACCGTCGGGTCGGCACCCCAGATGCGCACGATGTCCGTGCCGGGCAATGCGCGCGTGCTGTCGAGCACGTTGCCGCCGGAGGTGCTCCATCCGCTCGTCGCCGTGTTGCCGACCGCTTCGTTGGCAACACTGTTGTTGATGACGCCGGGATCGCTGTTGTCCGCTTCCCAGCCCTGGATCGGGCGCCCTGGCTGGAACGAGGCAGGCGGGCCGTTCAGCGTGTTGTTGATCTTGTCTGCTTCGAGCGTGCTCGAGCAGCCGAGATAACCCGCCATGCGCAAATCCTGCCCGAGGAAGTTCAGCGCGAAGCGCGCGGATTCCTGCATGCGCGAAATGCCTTCCTGCGTGCGATCGACCTGGAACATCGCGACGAACACGCCGACGACGCCGGCCATCAGCGTCGCACTGAGCGCAAGCGCGACCAGCAGTTCGACGACGCTCATGCCGCGCTGGCTGCGCGCGGCAAAACGGATTCGCTGTTGCTTGCTGTCATGGCTCATGTGCGCGGCCTCAGGGCTGGAACGGCATGACGAAACGCTGGTTCAGCGTGCCGTCGCGATTGTCGTCCCACCAGATTTTCACGGTGTACAGCGCGCCGGTATTGCTGCAGGCCGGCGCGGCAGGCGTGCCGTCGTCGGGCGATGCGTCGAGGCATACGACGCCCGCACCCGACGGCAGGGTCGCGGCCACGGCGCTTTCCCATTGCGCCACGTCGTTGGCGGCCATCTGCGCAGCGGTGCAACCGGCAGCCGCCTGGCATGCGGCCGTGACGACCGGCGCCGGGTCGTTGTAGTTGCCCGCTTCGATGCCCTGCGCATTGCTGCGTGCGCGTTCGACGATGTCCTGCGCGAGGTACACGGCCTGCGTACGCATGTATGAATTCTGGTTGCTCTTGAGCGTCGAGGTCTGCATGGCATTGATGCCGAGGATGCCGACCGCGAGTATCGTCATCGCGGCGAGTACTTCGATCAGGGAGGAGCCGGCTTCGCCGCGGTCGGTGATGGGCTTCATCATGAGCACGCTACTCCCGTCGTGATCACGCGTGCGCGGCCCGCCACGCTGACTTCCACCTGGCGTGCGTTCGCGGCCGTGCCGTCCAGCGGACAGATCGTGAACGTGCGCAGCGAACCCATGCGGCCGAAACCGCGGTTGTCGTAAGTCAGCAGGTTTGTCGCGGGGGCGGTGGTCACCGCAAGTCCGGAGCGCTGGTCGAATACGCGGATGATCGTATCGCCCGCATCGACGGAACCCGTGGCGCCATCGGCGTCGCCATTCGCGTCGATGAACACGATCCAGCCCGAAGCCCAGCTCGAGACGGCGCAGTCGGTGCCATTCGTCGATGCGCAGACCACGACGTCGCGGCCGCGCTTCACGGCCTCGCTGCGCGCGAGGCTCAGCGCGGAGGTGAACGTGCGTGAAGCGCTGTTCACGTTCATGCGCTCGAGCGTGTCCATCAGCGAGGGCAGGCCCACCATCGCCAGCACGCCGATCATCCCGAGCAGCAATAGCAGCTCGAGGAGCGTGAAGCCTCCATGTCGTCGTTGTACGTACATCCGAGTCATAAGTACCGGAACGGTCGGGCAGAATCCTTGCAGCTCAATACGGCGTAACGGAACTTTGGCCACAAACTTGAGCGACATAATCGACACTTTTGCGTTCCGGCGGTTTGATCTGGCCAGCAATTTCGCATCGTGGCCGCAGGATTGAGGCTTTTTCTCGATTGTGGCCACGAGTGCGCTTTGCTACGCGACAGGTTTTTGTCCTGTCGGTCTCGGTGATGATGTTGCCGAGCCATCATGGCAATCCGCCGCCCGACGAACGCGGCGGCATTATGCCGTGTCGTGCTGCTTTTTAAGAGCTGCGAAACGTTAGGAGCTGCGGGCGCCTGGCCGCGGGAAGCGGGAAGGCCATGAACGGGTTCAGAGATTCTCGGGGCGGAAGCGTTTGCGAGAGCTGACGTTGCGCCCGGCGATCATGAAGACGCCATCGCCGCGGTAGTGGAGCGTCTCCGGATATTTCGGGCTCGTGGCGACATGGGCCTTCACGACTTCGAAGATGAACAGCCCGCGGCGCCGGACCTGGCTCGTATCGACGAGCCGGCATTCGAAATTGGCGAAGCACTCGGCGATCAGCGGCGCCGCCACTTTCGACGCGGCTACGGGGCTGAGGCCGAACTGCTCGAACTTGTCGCGGTAGTCGCCGTCCAGTGCATTGCCGTGCGAGTTACCGATGCCGATGACGGTATCGACCATGTCCGACGTAGGCAGGTTGATGACGCATTCGCGGCTCGCCCGAATCAATTCGAAGCTGTGGTTCGCGTCCCAGATGTAGCAGCCGACGAGGGCGGGTTCGAAGTCCAGCATCATGTGCCAGCCGAGCGTCATGACGTTGCGTTCGCCACGGTGGGCTGAGCTGACCAGCACGACCGGGCCAGGTTCGAGATAGCGGCGGATTTTGTCGGTGGGGAAGTCGGCTTTGCTGCGTCTGGCCATTGGCGTGCTCCTTTGGGAGGGTCATCGTGAGCCATTCAATGTGCGACAGAAATCGGGTGACATGCCGGCGACCCGATCGGGTAGTCACGCCTTTGCCGGATGCAGATCTCCTTGTCAGTCAATATGTTGCTGGGCCCTGCGGGCGCGTAAGCGGGCTCGTCCGAGCGTCAAACATGAAATAATTTTCCTTTCACAAAAAGTTAAAAGGTAAGTAAATCCTATTACTGGTCGTCTGCGTAATATTCGCCAGCATGTGCCGCGTATGCGCAATCCGCGCGACGCCATGCCTCGACGGGAGGGAGCAGTGGGCCACGCAACACCGCAGCCACAGGCGTTCTGGCGCCTCGTTGGCGCGATCCTGAAACCTGAAAGCGCGTTCTACCGCGTGATCCTGATTTACAGCATGGCCATCTCGCTGCTGTCGCTGGCCATCCCGATCTCCGTCCAGATGTTGATAGACACGATCGCGCGCACCGCACTGCCGCGCGCCGTGCTGATGCTTGGCCTGCTGCTGTTCGTGCTGCTGTGCCTGTCGGGCGTGCTGTACGCGCTGCGGGCATGGACGATGGAGTTGTACAACCGCCGCCTGTACTGCCGCATCACCGGCGAAATCGCGCTGACCGGGCTGATGGCGCCGACGGGCTGGTTCGAGCGCGGAAGCCGCCGGGCCCTGTTCAATCGCTACTTCGACATCATGACGCTGAAGAAGAACATGCCGTACCTGCTCAGTTACGGTTTCTCGTGGTTTTTCCAGGCCGTGATTGGCTTCGTGGTCGTCTCGCTCTATCACAACTACTTCCTGGTCTTCAGCCTTGGCCTGATCGTGCTGATGTGGCTTGTGTGGAGCACGTGGGGCTGGCGCGCGATCGAAAGCGGCTTCCACCTGTCGGAGGCGAAACATGCGACGGGCGCGTGGCTGCAGGGCCTGGCCGTCAACAGCGGGTTTTACAAGCCCGAGCCGCATACGGCCTTCGCTCTCGCCCGCACCGACGAACTGATCCACGCCCACGTGGATGCACAGCAGGCGCACTTCCGCCACAGCTTCAGCCAGTTGCTCAGTTTCCTGCTGCTGTATGCGCTGGCGAGCGCCGCGCTGCTCGGGCTCGGTGGCTGGCTCGTCATCCGGGGCGAGCTGACGCTCGGGCAGCTCGTGGCGGCCGAACTTATCCTGTCCGCGATCTTTTACGGGCTGCCGCAACTGAGCGGGTACCTCGACTACTTCTACGACGTGTGCGCAGCGATCGAGGAGTTGAGCCGTTTCCGCGATGTCGATGTCGAGCGCGATGCAGCCACGGCGCCCGTCACGTGGCCAGCGGGCGCGGCGCTCGTCATCCGCGAGGCACGCTGGGAGGCACGTGGCGAGGAACTCGTGTTCATGCTGACGCTTCCGCCAGGCCAGCGCGTGTCTGCCCTCGCCGCGAATGCGACCGTGCAGGAGGGTTTCATCGCGCTGCTCAAGCGCAATGTCGCGCCGCAAGGCGGCGCGCTGCTGTACGGCGACATCGACCTGCGCGAATGCAGCGCCGGAGAGTTGCGCCAGGCGATCGCCGTGTTCGACCGGCAGACGCTGTTGCCACTCGGCATCGGCGAGTACCTGCGCCTCGCGGCGCCGGAAGCAGGAGCCAGCCGTACGTACGAAGTGCTCGACCTGCTCGAGCTGCATCGCGACCTGCGCCTGCTGCCGCAGGGCCTCGACACGCAACTCGATTACAGCGGCGCGCCGCTGTCGCTCGAGCAGGCGCTGCGCCTGAAGCTGGCGTTCGCGCTGCTCGGCAACGCGCGCGTGCTGATACTCAGCCAGATCTTCGACGCCGTGCACGCGCGCCACATCGACAGCTTCATGCTCGCCTTCACCGCGGATGGTTCGCGCAGCGTCGTGTACTTCACGCGCCGCCAGGATCTTGCCGTGGTGACGCACAGGCTCTTTCTCGAGGAGACGCGGCAGGACCTGCTGCCGGTTTGATGACCATGAATGACGCCAGAACCTCCCCGCATTCCACGTTCGGACATCCGCATCGCGCTCGCGACGTCGCGGCGCTCACCTCCCTGCGGCGCATCGCGCTTCCGCGTGCACTTCGCCTCGTGGCGATCCTGCTCGTCACGGCGCTTGCACTCGGCGCGTTGCTGCTATGGCGCGTGCCGTGGGTGCAGACCGCAGCCGGCATGGGTCGCGTGACGACGCTCGATCCCGCCGACCGCGTGCAAAACATCAGCGCGCTCGTGTCGGGCCGCATCGCCGAATGGTATGTGCGCGACACCGCGTTCGTGCGTGCCGGCGATCCACTGGTGCGCATCGAGGATCTCGACGGCGAGTACGTGACGCGCCTGGAAGCGCAGCTCGATGCCGCGCGGCGTAAACACAGTGCCGCGAAGCAGGCCGCCGATACCGCCGAACTCGATCTCGCCCGGCGCGAGGAATTGCTCGGCGCCGGCCTCACGTCGCGGCTCGACTACGAGCAGGCGTCGATCCGCGTGCAGCAGCTGCGCATCGCCGAAGAGCAGGCGCGCGCCGAACTCAACGATGCCGAGGTCAACCTGTCGCGGCAGGGTAGCCAGACGGTGGTCGCGCCGCGCGACGGAACGATCCTGCACGTCGAAGCAGGCGACGTCGCCACGGTCGTCAGCGCCGGGCAGATGATCGCGACGTTCCTGCCGGCATCGGGAACGCGCGCGGTGGAGCTGTACGTCGACGGTCGCGACATCGGGCTCGTGCGGCCGGGCCGCGAAGTCCGCCTCGAGTTCGAGGGCTGGCCGGCCTTCCAGTTCAGCGGCATGCCGGATCTGGCCGTCGGGACGTTCGCCGGCGAGGTCAGTTTCGTCGAACCGAACGCACGGCCCGACGGCCGCTTCCGCGTGCTCGTCACCGAACGGCGCGATGAAGACTGCGACGTGCCCGTCACGCGGCCGGGCATGCACCGCGCGCACAACTGTGGTTGGCCGCCGGCTAGCTTCGTGCCGCTCGGCGCGAATACGCGCGGGTGGATACTGCTCGAGACGGTGCCGCTCGGGTATGAACTCTGGCGCGTGCTGAACAACTTTCCGCCCATTGCCGCCGCCGCTGGCGACCAGCAGGGACAGCCATGACGCGCGCGCGGCCTGTCCGTGGTGCGTTCGGCGCACTCGTCATGTGGTTACTGACGCAGATGCCGGCGGAGGCAGTCGCCCAGCCCCGTCAACTTGCCGACGAACCGACGACGCTCGCCGCCGTCGCGGCCAGCGCGATCGAGCACTTTCCGCAGATACTGGCGGCCGAGGCCGACATCGTCGCGAAATCGAACCTCGTGCTCGCCGCGCAAGGCAGCTTCGATCCGCGCATCGACGGCAGTCTCGGCGGCCGTGGCGGCGCGTATTACGACTCGCAGGTGCTCGACACGACGATCGTGCAGCCGCTGCTGACGAGCAACGCGCGCGTGTTCGCAGGATATCGCAATGGCAACGGGGAATTTCCCGCGTACGACAGCGGCAGCCTGACACGCGCGGGCGGTGAGGCGCGCGTGGGCTTTGCGCTGTCGTTGCTGCGCGATCGCGACATCGATGCACGGCGCGCGGCGGTGAGCGGCGCGATGCTCGACGTACAGGTGGAGCGTGAACAGCTCACGGCCGAACGCTTGCGCGTGATGCAGCAGGCCTACGTGGCCTATGCGCAGTGGCTGATCGCAGCGCGGCTGCATGCGTCGTACGAAGACTTGCTCGACATCGCCGTGGAACGCGGCGCGGCGCTCGAGCGGCGCGTGGAGTCGGGCGATGCTGCGGAAATCCTGCTGGTCGAGAACCGCCAGGCGGAGCTGCAGCGCCGCGGACTCGTCGTCGACGCGCAGCGGCAGATCGACATGGCGGCGGAACTGCTTGCGCTGTACCTGCGCGATGACGCCGGCAATCCACTGCTGCCCCGGTACGATCCTGCACTCGAGCTTCCCGCGGAAGATCCTGCCGTCGTCGGTGCCGACATATCGACGATGCTGCCGCAAGTCCTCGAGCGGCATCCGGACATCGCCGTCGCGCGGCTCGCGCAGGACCAGGCCGCGCTCGACAAACGCCTCGCCGACAATCTGGCAAGGCCGCAACTGGACCTGCGCGTGTACGCGGCGCGCGATTTTGGCGGTGGCCCGCTGCAGCTTGCCGGCACCGATAACGTGGCAGACGTCACGTTCAGCATCCCGCTGCGCACCCGTGAAGCGCGTGGCAGGGCCGGCGCCGCGCAGGCCGACATCGCGGCACTGGCGCAGCGCATCCGGATGCTAGGCGACCAGGTCGAAGCCGACCTTTACCGCGCGCGCGTGAATCTCGACGCGACGCGCACGATGGAAGACTTCGCGCTGCAGGAGCTGGAGGCATCTCGCACGCTGGCAGCCGCCGAGCGCCAGCGCTTCGATTCAGGACTCAGCGACTTCTTCCTGCTGAACCAGCGTGAACGCCAGGTCGGCGAGGCCGAGCTGAAACGCTGGCAGGCACAGCTTGCGCACCAGATGGCACTCGCCAATTTCTACGCAACCGGCATGCACTTCGCCGGGCTGGGGGCAGATCCCGCGCAGATCGATGCAACGGCTCCTGCGCCGCGATAGGAGATGTTTTGTGGCGGCCGTGAAAGCCACGTGCGTGCTTCCGGTGTCACTCGTCCGCGTTCGACAGTGCCGCGTACCACGTCGCATACGGCGTGTTCTTCGCCATGCGCTGGTTGTAGTCAGGCGCGCCGTCGGTCCACCACACCGGACCGCGCTCGCCGAGTGCGACCTTGCAGGCGTGCACGCCGCGCCGTGCCGCGGCTTCGCGTTCGGCGTCGCCAGCACGTTTCGCACGGCCGACGTCGGCGCGGTGGTGCATCAATTCCTTCGTCAGGCGCTGGCGCTCGTCGTCGGGCAAGGCCGGATTCGTCGTGCGCCAGAGCCGGCCTTTGACGACGAAGTAGCGTCCATCGGGTGTGACGGGGTAGCGCATCGGGTCTCGATCGAAGTAAAAAAAGGGCCGGTCATCGCTGGCCGGCCCTCATTGTCGTTCCGCAGGACTACTGCGCCTGGTTCTGCTCGGCCATCAACGCGGCGCGCCGCGACAGCAGCCAGTTCTTGATCGACTCGACTTCATCCTCCGTGAGGAACTCGCCGAGGTTCGGCATGCCGCGGCTCGTGTATGCGCCTTGCCTGACGATCGCCTGGATGCTGTCGTAGGTGTTCGGCGCCGCGTAGCGCAGGTCGGCGAGCGAACCGCCCGATGCACCACCGGCGCCGTGGCACAGCATGCAGTTGCCGACATACAGGTTTTCGCCTGCGGCAAGCAGGGCTGGATCGTCGTTGAACGGAATCTCCGTCAGCTCGGGCAGCGGTTCGCCCATCACCGGCACGATGTTGCGGTCGCCGCCTATTTTGAAGGTCCACAGGCGGCCTTCACCTTTGTATGCGCCGGAATCGTTCGGACCGATCAGGCCCGCAGAGCCGCCCCAGCCGACGAGTACCGACAGATACTGCGTGCCATCGAGTTCATACGTGACAGGTGGCGCCATGATGCCGACGCCGAGGTCGACTTCCCAAAGCTGCTGGCCGCTATCGGCCGTGAACGCACGCAGGAAGCCGTCGGCACCACCCTGGAACACGAGGTTGCCGGCGGTCGTCAGCGTGCCGCCGTTGACCTGGAACGGATAGTCGACGACCCAGCGCGGTTCCCGCGCGAGTGGATCCCACGCGACGAGCGCGCCCGGCGAGCGCGTTTCAGGACCGGTGCCTTCCGCGTACTGGTCGTCGGGCCGAGGCTGTATCCCGGCCATCGTGCCGTTGACGACGCCGAGGTTCCAGTTGCCTGCCCGGTAGCGATACTGCGGATCGATCGCGAACGGAAAGCTCGTGCCCTGCAGCGTCGGCAGGTACACGAGGCCGGTCGCCGGGTTGAACGACATCGGATGCCAGTTGTGCGCGCCGCTCGGGCCAGGCATCAGGAAACTGATGTCGGTCGTGTAGCGCGCCTGCGGCGTTTCGATCGGCCGGCCGCTTTCGAGGTCGATGCCCGAAGCCCACGTGACTTCAGCGTACGGATCGGCCGAGATCAGCTCGCCGGTCAGGCGATCGAGCACATAGAAGAAACCGTTCTTCGGTGCCTGCAGGATCAGCTTGCGCGGCACGCCGTTCACCGGCAGGTCGACGAGCATCAGCGGCTGCACGGCCGTGTAGTCCCAGTTGTCGGCCGGCGTCGTCTGGTAGTACCACTCGACGCTGCCGTCGTCGACGTTCAGCGCGACGATCGACGACAGATACAGGTTGTCGCCTTCACCGTTGCTGCGGATTTCGTGACTCCACGGCGAACCGTTGCCGGTGCCGACGTACACGAGACGTGCTTCCGGATCGTAGATGATCGAATCCCACGGCGTGCCGCCCCCACCGACTTCCCACCATTCGCCGGACCACGTCGCGGCCGCGCGTTCGACGTCGGCGTTCTCGAAACCGTCGGCCGGGTTGCCGGGCACGACCCAGAAGCGCCAGGCTTCATTGCCGGTTTGCGCATCGTAGGCCGAAAGATAACCGCGCGTGCCGAGTTCGCTGCCGCCCTGGCCGATGAGCACCTTGCCGTCGGCGATGCGGGGCGCGCCGGTGATCGTGTACGGACGGCCCTGGTCGACCGTGACGATGTCCCATACCGTGTTGCCGGTGTTCGCGTCGAGTGCGATCAAGCGGCCGTCGATCGTGCCGACGTAGACCTTGCCGTCATACAGCGCGACGCCGCGGTTCACGACGTCGCAGCAGGCTTTCCAGCCGATGGCCTTGTCGACGCGCGGATCGAAGCGCCATTTCTCGGCGCCCGTACGCGCGTCCACGGCGACGACGATGCTCCACGGCAATGTGAAATACATGACGCCATCGTTGACGAGCGGCGAGGCTTCGTGGCCGCGCACTTCGCCAGTGTCGTAGGTCCATGCGACGCCGAGCTCGGCGACGTTGTTGCTGTTGATCTGGTTCAGCGGACTGAAGCGCTGCTCGGCGTAGTCGCGGCCGTACGTGAGCCATTCGCTGGCATCGTTCCGGGCATTGGCGAGCGTGGCATCGTCTGGTCCCGCGGCGGTCGCGGCGGGTGCGGCTGGCGTGGGTGCAGTAGTGGTGTTGGCTGCGGGTTCTGTACCGGCTACTTCGTTATCGTCGGAACAGGCGGCGAGCGTGATGGCGGTAATCAGAGCAAGCGATAACGCGGTCTTTCTTGTAGTTGTCATGGCGGATTCCCCAATGAATATGGCCGCCATGAATACTACCCCATCTGATTTTCTAACGGCGCATGACCTTCGCGCCACCCGATTCGTCGATGTCACGCACCATCGGGTCGCCTTCATAGCGGATGTTCGACCCGCCCGAGGCCCGGGCCTGCAGCTCGCCTACGACGCCGACGTTCAGCGTCGAGCCGCCGCTCGAGCGCAGTTCCGCATCCATGACCGCGAGCTCGTCGTTGTCCTGGCGGCTGCCACCGCTGCTCGTCAGCATGCCGCGGTTCGCACTGCCGGACAGATGCATCGTCGAACCGCCGGAGCTGCGTGCATCGATCGAGTCGTATTGCAGGTCGAGCGTGATGTTGCTGCCGCCGGAGCTGCGCAGCTCGAGGTCCTCGCCGCTGAAGCTGCCCTGGCCGCGGACGTCGGAGCCACCAGAGGTGCGAATGCGCGTGAGTTCGGGCAGCGTGACGGTGACCTTCATCGGGTCGTCATCGACGAAGAAGCTCAGCAGGCCGAAGCTATACCAGTGCCAGCTGTTGTCCTTGTAGATGCGCAGCGTGTCGCCGACGACTTCAGTGATTACGTCGTCGGTATCTTCGGCTTCCACTTCGACTTCGAATTCCGCGCCCTGGCGGATGTCGACGTCGATGCCGCTCGTGACGCCGACTTCAGTGAAACCGGACACGAGGCGAAATTCCGTGTCGGCAATGGCCAGCTGCGGCACGACGCCCAGCAAGACGATGGGCAATGCCCGGCGGATGATGTTCATGCTTCCCCCTGGTTGCCGGGTCCTGAATGACGCGGCACGGTGCTTCTAGCGCTCTTGTATACCAGCTGTATCGCCGGTTTGCAGGGATAATAGCAAAAAGCCCGAAATTGGTGGCTGCGGATTGCCTCGTGAGGCCTAACAGCAGCGCCGGACCCCGTTCCACTTGCGTTGCTGCTCGTGGCGGAACCACGCGGCGCGGTCCAGGGGAGCCGTGCCTGCGTGGTGCAGCAGGTGATGCGCCAGGTAACGTTCGTAGGCGTCATCACCGGTTGCGTGACGCAGGCCTTGCCACAATTGGCGCAGCCAGTTTGCGAAAGACTTGCCCGTTGCGCGTGCCATGCTCAGACCCCGGCAAGTCGCGTCGGCACGTGCGGGCTTTCGGACGTCGGCGGGCAGCGCTTGCCCGTCAGCCGCGCATGGCAGATGCGCGCGGTTTCGATGACGAGCACCCAGGTCGTCACGAGGAAGAAGGCCGTCAGCGCGGCGTCGAGGCGATCGTTGAAGATCAGCTGCGGCGCCTGCGCGGCGGCCGTGCCCTGCAGCGTGCCGTCGGCGAGTTTCTGCGCGAGGTCGTTCGCGTGCGACAGGAAACCGACGCGCAGGTCAGGATCGAACAGCTTCGCCCACGCGGCGGCCGTCGTGACGATCACGAGCCACACGAGCGGACCGGCCGTGACCCAGGCATAACGTGCGCGGCCGCTCTTCACGAGGATCGTCGTCGCGACGCACAGCGCGATCGCCGCCAGCATCTGGTTCGCGATGCCGAACAGCGGCCACAGGCTGTTGATGCCGCCGAGCGGGTCGATGACGCCCATATAAAGGAAGTAACCCCAGCCGGCGACGACGAGCGCGCTGCAGATCAGCACGCTCGGATACCACGACGTGCGGCCGAGGGCAGGGACGACATTACCGAGCATGTCCTGCAGCATGAAGCGCGCGACGCGCGTGCCGGCATCGACGGTCGTCAGGATGAACAGCGCTTCGAACATGATCGCGAAGTGGTACCAGACGTCGAGCAGCGTATTGCCGAACGCGCTCGAGAAGATGCTGGCCATGCCGACGGCGAGCGACGGCGCGCCGCCGGTACGCGCGAACAGCGTCGTTTCGCCCATCGCCGCCGCGAGGCTGTTCATCTGCTCGACGGTGACGGGGAAGCCCCACGACGAAATCGTCGCGACGGCGGTAGCCGGGTCGGCGCCGACGAAGCCCGCGGGGCTGTTGATCGCGAAATAGATGCCGGGCTCGAGGATCGTCGCGGCGATCAGCGCCATGATCGCGACGAAGGACTCCATCGCCATCGCGCCGTAACCGATGAAGCGCGCATCGGCTTCGTTCGCGATCAGCTTCGGCGTCGTGCCTGAGGAAATCAGCGCGTGGAAGCCCGAGATCGCGCCGCAGGCGATCGTGATGAACACGAACGGAAACAGCTTGCCGCCGAACACGGGTCCGCTGCCATCGACGAACGGCGTGATCGCCGGCATTTGAATATCGGGACGCAGCAGGAAGATGGCGAGTGCCAGCGCGACGATCGTGCCGATCTTCATGAAGGTCGACAGGTAGTCGCGCGGCGCGAGCAGCAGCCACACCGGCAGCACGGCAGCCGCGAAACCGTAGGCGATCACCATCAGCGCGAGCGGCGCGCCGTCATAGTTGAACCACTCGCGGAACGCGCTGTCGTCGATCCAGCCGCCGCCGAAGACGGCAAGCACGAGTAACGAAAAACCAAGCACGCTGCCTTCGAGCACGCGGCCGGGACGCAGGTTGCGCATGTAGATGCCGATCAGCATCGCGATCGGGATCGTGGCGGCGACCGTCGACGTGGCCCACGGGCTGAAGCGCATCGCGTTGACGACGACGAGACCGAGCACCGCGATCAGGATGATCATGATCGCGAGCACGCCGATCATCGCCACGGCGCCGCCGAGCGGTCCGAGCTCGTCGCGCGCGATCTGGCCGAGCGAGCGCCCGTCACGGCGGATCGAGCAGAAGAGGATCACGAAGTCCTGCACACAGCCACCGAGGACGGCGCCGATCAGGATCCACAGCGTGCCGGGCAGGTAACCGAACTGTGCGGCGAGTGTCGGGCCGACAAGCGGGCCCGGGCCGGCGATCGCGGCAAAGTGGTGGCCGAACACGATCCAGCGGTTCGTCGGGATGTAGTCGCGGCCGTCGGCCTTCGTCTCACCCGGCGTCGCGCGCGTCGCATCGAGCATCAACACGCGTGCGGCGACGAACGCACTGTAGAAGCGATAGCCGAGCGCATACACGCAGATCGCCGCGACGACGAGCCACAGGCTGTTCACCGATTCGCCGCGATTGAGCGCAATGCCGCCGAGTGCACCGGCACCGACCAGGGCAACGACTGCCCAGCCAATCAACGAAGCGGAACTGCGCGCAGCGGACGGAATTGCGGACATGGCGGGGACTCCTGCGGGACGGCTCGACGAAAGTTGCGGCGATTATAGGGAAGCGCGGCAGAATTTCGACTGGCTGGCGCTGCCTTCGGCGACTGCGCTGGGCAGGGGTGGGAAAGGCGGAGGATCAGGCCTGCGTCAGTTCCGCGCTCGCATCGAAGGCTGCTTCGATCAGGCGATGGCGGTCCTCGACTTCGAAGCGCTCCACCGTGTGCGTGACGACATAAAGCTGCTTGCGCTCCACGGCATTGACGACCCACCGGCCGTAACGCAGCGGTTCGGTGCCCTGCGCCGCGACCTTCGCGAGTTCGAAATCGGCCGGTGCCTTGAAGGCTCCGCCATAGCGTTGCGGTCGTCTCTCGCCCGAGTGCGACAGGTCCGTGGCGACGACGCCTGGGCACAGCAGCGATACGCCGATGCCGAGCGGCTGCAGGTCGACGTTCAACGCTTCGCCGTAACCGACCAGCGCATACTTCGTCGTGTTGTAGGTGCCCTGTCCGCGGCTCGGCCTGTGCACGCGCAGGCCACTCATCGAGCTCGTGATCACGATGTGGCTCGTGTCCGCGGGGTTTTTCATGAGCCAGGGCAGGAAGGTCTGGACCGTATTGATGCTGCCTTTCAGGTTCACGTCGATGATCCAGTCCCAGTCCTGGTCAGTGGATTCCTGCAACGGCCCGATGTGGCCGGCCACGCCGGCATTCGCGCACACGACGTGCACGCCGCCGAAATGCGCGACGACGCGTTCGGCGGCGGCCTTCACGGCGGGACGGTCGGTGATGTCGAGGGGCAGGGCAAGCGCATCGATGCCGAGTGCGGCGAGCTGTGCGGATGCCGCGGCCAGCGAGTCGGCAGCGACGTCGGCGATCGCAATCCGGGCACCGCGTTCGGCGAAGGCCTTCGCCATGCCGAGGCCGATGCCACCGGCGCCGCCGGTAATGAACACAACCTTGTCTTTGAAACGGTCGGTGCTGGGAGTGTTGATAACCTGCTCCATTATTCTTGTTCAATGGGCCAGGCCTTGCTGCCCAGACTGAAGATCGGGCGCGAGTATAACCAAAAAATTGATTTAAAGAATCGCTATTCTGTTAGGGCGGCGAAGCGGCGCAGAAGGGCTTCCGATTCCGACGTATCGGTCACCGCCGCGAGCAGTTCTTCAGGATCGGCGCCCTCGTTGCGCAGTGCGTCGCTGCGCAGCCGCAGGTAATGCGACATCGCCTCGCGCGTAAATTCGGGATGGAACTGCAGGCCCCACACTTGCGGACCGAAGCGCACCGCGTGATGCGCTTCGAACGCATTCCACGCGAGTACTTCGGCGCCCGGCGGCAAACGCAGCACGCTTTGCATGTGCGTGACGTGTGCATCGAAGGTTTCAGGCAGCGCGCTGAACAGTTCGTCATGCGCGGCGGCCGGCGCGAGATGAATGCGCTTCGTGCCCATCTCGCGGCCGCGCGGGTGGTAGTCCACATGTCCGCCGAGTGCATGAGCGAGCAACTGGTGCCCGTAGCAGATGCCGAGGATCGGCACGCCGAACTGTATCGCCTGCAGGAGCCACTTCGCCGTGTACTCGCTCCACGGCAGGCGCTCGCTGACCATCGCCTTCGAGCCGGTGATCACGACGCCACGGCATGCAGCAGGCGCCGGCAGTTGCTCGCCATCGATGACACTCACCGTCTTGCACTCATGAAACGCCAGGCCGGCTGCGCTTGCCGTCCAGTGCTCGAAATCGCCGAGTTCACGCGGTACGCCGTCGATGGCGTAACCGGTCTTGATGATCAACAGCTTCTTCATGGATTCGGCGCTCAATAAAAAGCCCGCAAGTGCGGGCTTTTGGACCACGATGCCGCAGCGTCACTGCGGCTGGAATTCCGGTGTCATCTCCTTGCAGCCCTCGTACACGTACGGCGTCTCGGAAAGATACACCGTATCGGCACCCGCATAGGGTTCGGCGAGGTACACCGGATCGGTCGCCGAGTATTCGCGACGCAGCGCCATTGTCTCAGGATTCAGCGTGAAGCGCTCGACGACGTGCAGCTGGTCGCTATGGCGCGTCGGGGGCGCGAGCACGCCGGCAGGGAAGCCGATCGTGTCGACGACTAGCGTGTCGCCTTCCCATGTGCCGATCGAATGGCCGAATGGATTCGGCTCGAGTCCGGCCGGATGGCTGTCCATGTCGAGGTGCACCCGGCGCTTGAAGTTGTACAGGCCGAAGTCCATGTCGATGACGCGTTCGCCCGACTCCGTCGTCGTCTGCGTGATGCGGTTCACCGGCCAGTCGAAGGTCCAGTCGTAGAGGATGCTCGTCAGCTGGCAGGACAGGCGCGGATTGTCCTCGACGGACCACATCTCGAATTCATCGGCGGCCTTCTGGCCTTCGGCGGTGTACACCGGACGCGGCGTCGGATTCAGCGCGCGGATTTCGGCGAGCGTCATCTGGCCCGACGCATATTCGTCGCGCAGGCTGCGCGGCACCATGTCGCCGCGGCCGCCGGCCGGCGGTGCGGTCAGCACGTTCTGTTCGACTGCCCAGTCACCGGAGATGTTCGGTTCGCCCGAGTCGAGGCGCAGCGGCCGGTCGGTCGGCGGAGCGACCGTATCCGTGCTCGTCAGCTGGTCGTTGCGGCCGAGCGTGGTCTCCTCGTTCAGCGTGAAGCTTTCGAGGTAGCAGGCATTGGGATCCGTGCGATGCGGATGACCCTTGATCTCGACGTGCGAGCCGACGACGAACATGTCGAGTTCCCAGCCCGAGCGGCGGATCAGCATCGCAGCGCGCATCTCGCAGCGCATCTCCTTTCCGTCGGCGGTCTCGAAATACATGTAGGAGTGCGGATTGACGAGTTCCATCTTCGTCAGCGTGCCGGCGTATTCGGTGTCGACCTCGACGTTGAACTGGCCGAAACCATGATGTGCAAGCGCAGGCGGTACGACTGCGGCAACTGCGAGTGTCAGCACGGAGAATTTCAGTGAGCGGATGGCGAGCATGGCGGCGGTCCCGGTGAATGCATCGCCGCGGAGTATAAGGAAGCGGGTGCCACGTTTGCCACTTGGAATGCAGCGGTATTGCAAGACCGGCCCGTACGGCCGCTCCGCCGCGAGTCCTGCGCGCCGCGTTAAAAGAATGGCGCCGCCGACTCGTGCCCTGTTCGGCGGCGCCTCCACTTCATGCAAGGAAGTGCAAGCGGGAACGTCAGCGTGCCGCGTTGTAAATCCGGGTGTCGTCCTGTTTTCGGGCAAGCGCTTCGATATCGACGTTGCGCTTCGCGTAGATGCCCGCTATAGCAGAGGCATAGCTCTGCGCGATGCAGGCCCTGCGGTCGCGGGCCGGGAATATCTGGCGCTGTTCATCGTTACGGAGACAGGCGTTGCGCGCGGCGAGCCTGATGCGAGCGACGAGCTCGGCGGCGTCGGCCGGCGCATGCGGGTCCAGATCGCCGAAATGCACGGTGATCGTGCGCTGGTCGGTGAGGTGTCGCTCCATCATCCGCTCGGTCGTGGGGCTCGCCGTGGCAAACGCAGCGAGCGATGCAAACCCTGCGAAGGCGGCGAGCGTCATAGTGTTGAGAATCTGTTTCATAACAAGCTCCATGAAGTGAAATAGTCCAGGACGGCCGACTCGACCACAACGCGATCCGTCTTGCGTCATAGACGAACAAGTTCGGCAAGTCGGCCATGAATCGATGTGAATGCTTATGAAGATGAACGGAATGGAAGTCTTCGAATTTGCCGGCTTTCTGCTCGATGCGGGCGCGCGGCAACTGCGGCGGCTCGATGGCAGCCACGTGAAGCTGAGTTCACGTGCCTTCGATATGCTCGTGCTGCTGGTCGCGCACCGCGGTGAGACACTGACGAAGCGCCGCCTGTTGCGTGATGTATGGCCGGACGTCGTCGTCGGTGAAAACAATCTCAACCAGGCTGTCGTCGCGATTCGCCGGGCGCTTGGCGACAACACCGAGCCGCGCAGGCTCGTGCAGACGGTGCCGGGTCGTGGTTTCTGTTTCGTCGGCGACGTGCGCATCGATGCTGCGATGCAGGCAGTCGCGGCCAGCGAGCCGGTGTATACGGTGGCGGATTATTTCAGCGCGCCGTAACCATCCCGGCGCGCGTGCGTGGAAACGTGCAGCGGTGGGCCGATCAGCGCGCCTTGCCGTGGCGGAAGAAATTCACGATCGCAAGGAGGATCACGGCGCCGAGGAAGGAGACGAACAGCGACGCGAAGCTGAAGTTGTCCTGGTTGATCGTGCTGATGCCCAGCAGTGGTGAAATGAACCACCCGGCGAGCATCGCGCCTACGATGCCGACGACGATATTCAGGAACATGCCCTGCTTGTGGTCGGTGCGCATGACGATGCTGGCGAGCCAGCCGAGGATGCCGCCGATGATCAACCACCAGATAAAGCCCATGACATCTACTCCTGTGTTGAAGTCGTGCGGACGAAGTGTCCGTACGGCAGGAAGTGTAATGCAGCGCGATGAGTGCCGGCGGCGGCGTCAGGAAATCCGCCTGCAGGTTAGGGGGTTTGGAAAATGCGTACGGACGAAAGCCTGGTGTATCGGGAATCCGTGCGCATAAAAAAGCCCGCTTGCGCGGGCTTTTGTCGAGCCTTGCCGATCAGTACTTGTAGCTGTCCGGCTTGAACGGGCCAGTCGGATCCACGCCGATATAATCAGCCTGCTGCTTGTTCAGCTTCGTGATCACGCCGCCGAAGCCGGCGACCATGCAGGCAGCCACTTCTTCGTCGAGTTTCTTCGGCAGCACTTCGACCTTCAGGTTGGCCTTCTTCTGCGCGGGCGACATGTCGGCGAACTTGCGTTCCCACAGGTAGATCTGCGCGAGCACCTGGTTAGAGAACGAGCCGTCCATGATGCGCGACGGATGGCCGGTGGCGTTGCCGAGGTTGATCAGGCGGCCTTCGGACAGCAGGATCAGGTAGTCTTCGCTGCCATCCTTCTTCTTGCCGCGAATGATGCGATGCACCTGCGGCTTCACTTCATCCCACTTCCAGTTCTTGCGCATGAAGGCGGTATCGATCTCATTGTCGAAGTGGCCGATGTTGCAGACGACCGCGCCGGGCTTCAGCGCTTTCAGCATGTTCTTGTCGCACACGTCGACGTTGCCGGTGGCAGTGACGATCAGGTCGGTCGTGCCGAGCAGGTCGGTGTCGACGTCGCCGGGCTTGCCGGTGTTGTTGCCACCTTTATAAGGCGACACGACTTCGAAACCATCCATGCAGGCCTGCATCGCGCAGATCGGGTCGATTTCGGTGATCTTCACGATCATGCCTTCCTGGCGCAGGCTCATCGCGGAGCCCTTGCCGACGTCGCCGTAGCCGAGCACGAGCGCCTTCTTGCCGGACAGCAGCATGTCGGTGCCACGCTTGATGCCGTCGTTCAGCGAGTGGCGGCAGCCGTACTTGTTGTCGTTCTTCGACTTGGTGACCGCGTCGTTGACGTTGATCGCGGGCACTTTCAGCGTGCCGGCTTTCAGCATTTCGTACAGGCGGTGCACGCCGGTCGTCGTTTCTTCCGTGATGCCGTGGATCTTCTTCAGCATCTGCGGATATTTGTTGTGCACGACTGCGGTCAGGTCGCCGCCGTCGTCGAGGATCATGTTGGCATCCCAGGGCTTGCCATCCTTCAGGATCGTCTGCTCGAGGCACCATTCATATTCTTCTTCGGTTTCGCCTTTCCATGCGAAAGTCGGGATGCCGGCGGCGGCCATCGCGGCCGCAGCGTGGTCCTGCGTCGAGAAGATGTTGCACGAAGACCAGCGCAGTTCGGCGCCGAGCTCACGCAGCGTTTCCATCAATACGGCGGTCTGGATCGTCATGTGGATGCAACCCATGATGCGCGCGCCTTTCAGCGGCTTGCTCTTGCCGTACTTGCGGCGCAGCGTCATCAGCGACGGCATTTCAGCTTCGGCCAGCTGGATTTCCTTGCGGCCGAAACCGGCGAGGCCGATGTCGGCGACTTTGTAGTCGGTCATTGTCATTCTTGGTACCTGCTCCTGGTGGGTTCGTTAGCGTCGCCCCGGCGAAGGCCGGGGCCCAGTGTCCTTAGCGCCTTTGCAATTGCGACGCTGGACCCCGGCCTTCGCCGGGGTGACGGGATGGATTACTTGATCTTCGCGTCGCTGCGCAGCGCATCCGCGCGATCGGTTTTCTCCCACGAGAATTCCTTGCGGCCGAAGTGGCCGTAGGACGCCGTGGGGCGATAGACCGGCTTCAGCAGGTCCATCATCTTGATCAGGCCGGCCGGCTTCAGTTCGAAATGCTTGCGCACAAGCTTCATGATCGCTGCATCTTCGATCTTGCCGGTGCCGAAGGTGTCGACGAGCACGGAGGTCGGCTCGGCAACGCCAATCGCGTACGACAGCTGCACTTCGCATTTGCGGGCGAGGCCGGCGGCGACGATGTTCTTCGCGATGTAGCGAGCGAGGTACGCGGCCGAACGGTCGACTTTCGACGGATCCTTGCCGGAGAACGCGCCGCCGCCGTGACGGGCATAGCCGCCGTAAGTGTCGACGATGATCTTGCGGCCGGTCAGGCCGGCGTCACCGTAAGGACCGCCGACGACGAAACGGCCGGTCGGGTTGATGTGGAACTTGGTCTTCTTGTCGATCCACTTCGCGGGCAGCACTTTCTTGATGATTTCTTCCATCACGCCTTCGCGAAGTTCCTTGTTCTTGACGTCGGCGGTGTGCTGCGTCGACAGAACCACGGCGTCGATCGAATGCGGCTTGCCGTCGACGTAGCGGAAGGTCAGCTGGCTTTTCGCGTCGGGCAACAGCCACGGCAGGACTTTCTTCTTGCGCATCTTCGCCTGCTGTTCGACGAGGCGGTGCGCGTACTGGATCGGCGCGGGCATCAGTGCATCGGTTTCGTCGCACGCGAAGCCGAACATCAGGCCCTGGTCACCGGCGCCCTGTTCCTTCGTGTCGGATGAGTCGACGCCCTGGCCGATGTCACGGCTCTGTTCGCCGATCGCATTGAGCACGGCGCAGGTGCGGCCGTCGAAATACTTGCGGCTGTCGTCGTAGCCGATGTCGCACACGACGTCGCGGATGATCTTCTCGTAGTTGATGTTCGCAGAGGTCGTCACCTCGCCGGCGACGACGACCATGCCGGTCTTGATCAGCGTTTCGACCGCAACGCGCGACTTCGGGTCCTGGGCGAGCAGTGCATCCAGGATCGCGTCCGAGATCTGGTCGCACATTTTGTCGGGGTGGCCTTCGGAGACGGACTCGGATGTAAAAAGTACTGCTTCAGACATAGTGGTGTACCTTTTCTTATTCAGTCTTATTGATGTGATGAGGGATTGGGCGGTCGGACGATCTGCGTGTTGGCGAAGCTTTGCCAGCGCTGTTATTCGTTCTTGTGGCGCGTGACGTGCCGAACTTTTGCAGGCGACCGACTCTACCATTGGCCCTTGGACCAAGGCAAACAAAGGCTCGGTATTACGCGGCTTTCGCGGCTGATTCGCGGTGGCATTATCGGTGAGCCTGTTGGACAATAGCGCCCCTCTTTTGACCCCTCGTTCGCCCCCAGGAGCAATGCATGCCGGAACTCATTCCGGTACCCCGTCCCAGCCGCGCCGGTGTACCCCGCCAAGCCTCTCGTAAAGCCTGCGCCGATGCGATTCGCGCATTGAGCATGGATGCCGTGCAGAAGGCCAATTCAGGCCATCCCGGCGCGCCGATGGGCATGGCCGACATCGCCGAAGTGCTGTGGCACGACTATCTGCAGCACAATCCGTCGAATCCGAAGTGGATCAACCGCGATCGCTTCGTGCTGTCGAACGGCCACGGCTCGATGCTGATCTACTCGCTGTTGCACCTGACCGGCTATGACGTATCCGCGGACGACCTGAAGAACTTCCGCCAGCTGCATTCGAAAACGCCGGGACACCCGGAATATGGCTATACGCCGGGCGTCGAAACGACCACCGGTCCGCTCGGCCAGGGTCTCGCGAACGGCGTCGGCATGGCGCTGGCCGAACGCACGCTGGGCGCGCAGTTCAACCGCGAAGGTTTCCCGGTCGTCGATCATTTCACGTACGTGTTCGCCGGCGACGGCTGCCTGATGGAAGGCATTTCGCACGAAGTCTGCTCGCTGGCTGGCTCCCTGAAGCTCGGCAAGCTGATCGTGTTCTACGACGACAACGGCATCTCGATCGACGGCGAAGTGCACGAATGGTTCGGCGACGACACCGCGAAACGCTTCGACAGCTACGGCTGGCAGGTGCTGCGCGCGGATGGTCACAACCCGAACGAAATCATCCAGGCGATCGACGCCGCGCGTGCCGACGGCGAGCGTCCGACGCTCATCATCTGCAAGACGATCATCGGTTACGGCGCGCCGACGAAGTGCGGCAAAGAGGTATGCCACGGCTCGCCGCTCGGCGCGGAGGAGATTGCAGCCACGCGTACCGCATTGCAGTGGCATTCCGAAGCCTTCGACGTCCCGACCGACATCTACCAGACCTGGGACGCACGCGAATCCGGCTTCCAGGCAGAAAGCGAGTGGAAAGAACTGTTCACCGCGTATGAAGAAGAACATCCCGAACTCGCGATGGAACTGATCCGCCGCTACAAGGGCGAGAGACATGGCGACTTCGAGAAGAACGCCGATGCATTCATCCGCCAGGTTCACGACAAGGCCGAAACGATCGCGACGCGCAAAGCCTCGCAGAATGCGATCGGTGCCTTCGGCAAGCTGCTGCCTGAACTGCTCGGCGGCTCCGCCGACCTCACGGGCTCGAACCTGACGAACTGGAGCGGCAGCGTACCGGTGTCGCGCGATCCGGCTGGCAACTACATCTATTACGGCGTGCGCGAATTCGGCATGGCCGCGATCAATAACGGCATCGCGCTGCATGGCGGATTCATTCCGTACTGCGGCACGTTCCTGATCTTCATGGAATACATGCGCAATGCCGTGCGCATGGCGGCGCTGATGAAGCAGCAGAGCATCTTCGTGCTGACGCACGATTCGATCGGGCAGGGCGAAGATGGTCCGACGCACCAGCCGGTCGAGCAGGTTGCCAACCTGCGCGGCACGCCGAACATGGCCGTGTGGCGCCCGGCGGATGCCGTCGAAACCGCGGTTGCATGGAAAGCGGCGCTGATGCGCCGCGACGGCCCGACCTCGCTGATCCTGTCGCGCCAGAACCTCCCGCACATCGCGCGCAGCGACGCGCAGCTGGCCGACATCGCGAAAGGCGCCTACGTACTGCTCGATTGCGAAGGCCAGCCCGACGCAATCGTCATTGCCACGGGCTCCGAAGTGAGCATCTCTCTGCAGGCCGTGAAGGAACTGCAGGCGGCCGGCAAGCGCGTGCGGCTCGTGTCGATGCCATCGACGTCCGCATTCGACGCGCAGCCGGCCGACTGGAAGGAAAAAGTGCTGCCGGCAAACGTGCGCAGGCGCGTGGCCGTCGAAGCGGCGCATCCGGATGCCTGGTTCAAGTACGTTGGACTCGATGGCAAGGTCGTGGGAATGACGACGTTTGGCGAATCGGCGCCGGGTCCTGCCGTGATGAAGCACTTCGGTTTCACGCCGGAAAACGTGAAGGCAGTGGTCGAAAGCCTGTTCTGATTGGTGCGTCGTCGCCCCGGCGACGGCCGGGGCCCAGCGTCTTTCCGCCGTATCACAGCGACACTGGATGCCGGCCTTTGCCGGCATGACGAGGAGACTTCCCCTCATGAGCTACCGAATCGCGATCAACGGCCTCGGCCGCATCGGCCGCAGCGTGCTGCGTGCCTACTTCGAGCGGGACGATCTCGCCGGCATCGAAATCGTCGCGCTCAATGAGCTGGCCGACATCCAGACACTCGCGCACCTGACACGCTACGACAGCACGCACGGCAAGTTCCCCGGCTCGGTAACCGTCGACGGCGCGCAGCTCGTCGTGAACGGCAAGAAGCTGGCCGTGTCCCACATCGCAGCGCTCGACGACCTGCCGTGGAAACAGCACGGCATCGACCTCGTGCTCGAATGCACTGGTACCTTCACCGATCGTACGCGGGCGCGGATCCACGTGTATCGCGGCGCGAAGCGCGTGCTGTTCTCGCAGCCGGCCGAAGCCGACGTCGATGCGACGATCGTGTACGGCATCAACCACGACACTCTGCGGCCCGAGCACACGATCGTGTCCGCAGCCTCGTGCACGACGAACTGCATCGTGCCGGTGATCGCGGCGCTGCATGATGCGCTCGGTGTCGAGAATGGCGTCATCACGACGATCCATTCGGCGATGAACGACCAGCCCGTGCTCGACGCCTATCACCACACTGACCTGCGCAAGACGCGCAGCGCCTTCCAGTCGATCATCCCGGTGGACACCGGCCTTGCGCGCGGCATCGACCGCATCCTGCCTGGGCTGGCCGGCCGCTTCGAAGCGCAGGCGATGCGCGTGCCTGTCGTCAACGTATCGGCAATCGACCTGTCGGTGGTCGTCGGCAAGGACACGACGCGCGAGGACATCAACGAGATCCTGCGCGCGGCCGGCACGCGCTATGCGCCGGACGTACTCGGCGTGACGAGCGAACCGCTGGCCTCGTGCGACTTCAACCACGATCCGCGCTCGGCGATCGTCGACCTGAGCCAGACGCGCGTGGGCGGCAAGCGCCTCGTGAAAGTGCTCACGTGGTTCGACAACGAATGGGGCTATGCGAATCGCATGCTCGACGTGGCGCGCCTGCTGGGTCGGCTCGGTTAAACCGCCGCGCAATCCGCGCACGTAAAGCCCGTTATCTCTTTCATCACGAGCGGCAACTCCTGCACGAGGTAATCGATGAAGGCGCGCACGGCGGGCAGGAGTCCGCTGCGGCTCACGTACACGAGGTGCAGGATGCCGGCGGGCGAGGTCCAGTCATCGAGCAGGCGCACGAGGCTGCCGTTGGCCACGTGTTCGCCGCACAGGTAGTCGGGCAGCAACGAGATGCCGATGCCCTGGGCGGCGGCTTCACGTAGCACCCACATGTCATCGGTGATCAGGCGGGGCTTGTGTTGCAGCGCGACCTGTTCCCCACTCGCGTGCCGTAACGAAAATTCATAGCGTCCGCTGCTGAAGTGCATCGACAGCGTGGGCAGTTGCAGCAGGTCGAGCGGATGCTGCGGCGGACTGGTTGCGATGAGCGCGGGGCTTGCGTAAAGCGACGTGGGCGCTGGCGCCAGCGGCCTCGCGATCAAGGTCGAATCCTCGATCTGGTCGCGCACGCGCAGCGCAACATCGATGCGCTCCTCCACGAGGTTAACCGGCCTGTTGGTCGCGAGCATGTGCACCTTCACTGCCGGGTACCGCAGCATGAAGGCGGGCAGCAGGCGTGCCATCGCTCCCTGGCTCAAACCGTATGGACAGCTGAAGCGCAGTTCCCCGCGTGGTTCGGTCTGCACCTGCTGCGTCAGCGCCGCCGCTGCCTCGGCCGCGCGCGCAATCGTTTCGCAGTGATGCAGGAATTCGCGGCCGACGTCCGTCAGCGTGAGCTTGCGCGTGCCGCGGTGCACGAGGCGCACGCCCTGTGCGGTTTCGAGTTCGGAGAGGCGGCGGCTGAGTGTCGACTTCGGCATGCGCAGGTCGCGCGCCGCGGCACTGATGCTTCCCGCCTGCATGACGCGCGCGAAGAGTACGAGGTTCGTGATGTTGTCCATCTGCGTCCGTTGAGCGTTCCAAATCTGGAACTATGAATTCCGTGGTCGCAGTCTAGTTCCGTATTCGGTGCAAATCCACAATGCTCCCGTCGTCGCAGCCAGCGCCGGCCAACAACAACAGGAGCAAGCCAATGAACATTCTGCAACTCGATAGCGGCCTTTTCGCCGGCCAGTCCGTCACGCGCGCGCTAGCTGCGAAACTCGTGCAGGGCCTGCAGGCCAGGCATGCGGACAGCACGCTCGTATATCGCGACCTCGCGCAGCACGCACCCGCGCATCTCGACGCCACGATCCTGCTGGCCGGGGGCAAGGCGGAGGTCGAGCGCAGCGACTTCGAACAGGAACAGGTGCGCCTCAACCAGGCCCTGCTCGACGAACTCGTCGCCGCCGACATGCTCGTCATCGGCGCGCCGATGTACAACTTCAGCATTCCGAGCCAGCTGAAAGCCTGGTTCGACCGCGTGTTGCAGGCCGGCAAGACGTTTCGCTATACGTCCGACGGTCCCGAAGGGCTCATGAAAGGCAAGCGCGCGTACATCGTGTCGAGCCGCGGCGGCGTCTACAGCAGCGGCCCGGCGGCGGCAATGGAACACCAGGAAAGTTACCTGCTGACGGTGCTGGCCTTCATCGGCATCACGGACGTGCAGGTGATCCGCGCGGAGGGCGTCAACATGGGCGCGGAACTCAAGGCGCAAGCCATCGAGCAGGCGGAAGCGCGCATCGCCGGCGTGCAACTCGAAGAGGTGTCGCAGCTGCAACGTTGTGCATGAATCGACGCGGCGCAGTCAGGGGTTTTTCCACGACAATGCAGCGCGCTTTTGGGTATCATTCCGGCCCGTTTCGCATGACTGCTACAAGGAATTTCACATGACTGTTCTGGCGATGGCCGACCTCGATCTGCAAGGCAAGCGCGTGCTGATCCGGGAAGATCTCAATGTGCCGGTGAAGGGTGGGAAGGTGGTCAACGATGCGCGCATTCGTGCCGCGTTGCCATCGATCGAGCTGGCGCTGGAGAAGGGCGCGAGCGTGATGCTGATGTCGCATCTCGGCCGGCCGAAAGAAGGCGTGCCGATGGATCACCAGCCGGATTCCGCGCTCGCACCGGTGGCCGCTCACCTTGGTGAATTGCTCGGCCGCAAGGTCGAGGTCATGTCGCAAAGCTTTTCCGCGGACGATTCGCGCAAACTGAAGCCGGGCGACTGCGTGCTGCTCGAGAACGTGCGCTGCAACGTCGGCGAAAACGCGAACACCGATGAACTGTCGCAGTATTACGCGTCGCTGTGCGACGTGTTCGTCATGGATGCCTTCGGCACGGCGCATCGCGCGCAGGCCAGCACGCACGGTGTCGCGAAGTTCGCGCCGCTTGCGTGCGCCGGTCCGCTGCTCGTCGCGGAGCTAGACGCGCTCGACAAGGCCCTGAGCAATCCGGTGCGTCCGCTCGTCGCGCTCGTTGGCGGCGCGAAAGTGTCGAGCAAGCTGCAGGTGCTCGAAGCGCTCGCGGCGAAGGTGGACTCCCTCGTCGTCGGCGGCGGGATCGCGAATACCTTTCTGGCCGCGGCCGGCAAGCCTGTCGGCAAGTCGCTGGTCGAGCCTGACATGATCGAGCAGGCGAAGAAGATCATGAAGCAGACGCATATTCCGCTGCCTGTCGACGTCGTCGTCGCGCCGGAGTTCGCCGAGAATGCGCCCGCGACGGTGAAAAACGTCGATGACGTCGGTGCCGGGGACATGATTCTCGACATCGGCCCGAAGTCCGCAGCCGCGCTCACCGATGCACTCGGCAAGGCGAAAACGATTCTGTGGAATGGTCCTGTCGGCGTGTTCGAGTTCCCGAACTTCGCGAAAGGCACCGAGGCGGTCGCGCAGGCAATCGCGGCGAATACCGGCTTTTCGATTGCCGGCGGCGGTGAGACGATTACCGCAATCGAGAAATACGGCATCGAGAAAGACATTTCGTACATCTCGACCGGTGGCGGCGCCTTCCTCGAATTCGTGCAGGGCGATGTGCTGCCGGCAGTCGCAATCCTGCAGGAGCGCGCGCGCAAGGGTTAGTTTCAACGTCGATACACGTTTCAACATTGAATACGGGAACAAGGCCGCAACCTTCTTCCCTCAAATAACAGGATCAAGCTCATGGCCCTCATCAGTCTTCGCCAACTTCTCGACCACGCCGCCGAAAACGGCTACGGCGTGCCCGCGTTCAACGTCAACAACCTCGAGCAGGTGCGCGCGATCATGATGGGCGCCGACGAAGTGAACAGCCCCGTGATCCTGCAGGCGTCAGCCGGTGCGCGCAAATATGCCGGCTCGAATTTCCTGAAGCACCTGATCCAGGCGGCGATCGACGAGTTTCCCCACATCCCGATCGTCATGCACCAGGACCACGGTGTATCGCCGTCCGTGTGCCAGCGTTCCATCCAGCTCGGTTTCTCGTCGGTGATGATGGACGGCTCGCTCGGCGAAGACGGCAAGACGCCGACGGATTACGACTACAACGTGCGCGTGACGAAACTGACCGTGCAAATGGCGCATGCCTGCGGCGTGTCGGTCGAAGGTGAAATCGGCTGCCTCGGCTCGCTCGAAACCGGCATGGCCGGGGAAGAAGATGGCATCGGCGCCGAAGGCAAACTCGACCACAGCCAGTTGCTGACTGACGTAGACGAAGCCGCACGTTTCGTTGCCGATACCGGTGTCGACGCGCTCGCGATTGCAGTCGGCACGAGCCACGGCGCGTACAAGTTCACGCGTCCGCCGACGGGCGACATCCTCGCGATCGGCCGCATCGCTGAAATCCACAAGCGTTTGCCGAACACGCATCTCGTCATGCACGGTTCGTCGTCGGTGCCGCAGGAATGGCTGAAAGTGATCGACCAGTACGGCGGCAAGCTCGGTGAAACGTACGGTGTGCCGGTCGAACAGATCCAGGAAGGCATCAAGCACGGCGTACGCAAGGTCAACATCGACACGGACCTCCGCCTCGCGTCGACCGGCGCCGTGCGCAAATTCCTTGCCGAGAATCCGAAGGAATTCGATCCGCGCAAATGGCTGATCCCGACGATGAACGCGATGAAAGACATCGTGAAGGAGCGCCTGACGCAGTTCGGCACTGCAGGCAATGCATCGAAGTTCGGCAAGATCTACTCGCTCGAGGAAATGCAGAACCGTTACAGCAAGGGCGCGTACAAGTCCCAGGTAGCGTGAAAGCAAGCAGGGGCAGAGGGGCTCGCCCCCCTTTTTATTGGCCTTCGCCTTAATAGACGTTAAAGCAGGCATCGGGACAAGCCGTTAACTGTTCAGAACGAACGGTCAAGGGATTGTCTCCATGCCATTTGCGGCACGTAAAGGGCGGCTAGCGCTTCGCCGTCAGCGTCTTCACGCCTTGCGCGGTGCCGAGCAGCAGTACGTCGGCGGGACGCATCGCGAACAATCCATTCGTCACGACGCCGGTTATCTGGTTCAGATCCGTTTCGAGTTTGCGCGGATCGACGATGCTCATGTTGTGTACGTCGAGGATGACGTTGCCGTTGTCGGTAACGACATTCTCGCGCCATACCGGGTCGCCGCCGAGCTGCACGATCTGGCGCGCAACGTGACTGCGCGCCATCGGTATCACTTCCACCGGCAGCGGGAATTTGCCGAGCACGTCGACGAGCTTGCTTTCGTCGGCGATGCAGATGAATTCGCGCGCCACGGCCGCGACGATCTTCTCGCGCGTCAGCGCCGCACCGCCGCCTTTGATCAGCTGCAGGTATTCGTTCGCCTCGTCTGCGCCATCGACGTACACCGTCACTTCCGCCGTCGCATTCAGGTCGAGCACGGGAATGCCGTGCGCCTTCAACCTGCGTGCACTCTCCTCGGAACTTGCGACGGTCGCGTGGATGTCATGCTTCAGCGCAGCAAGTTCATCGATGAAGAAATTGGCCGTGGAACCGGTGCCGACACCGATCACGCTGTCGCTACGCAGGCGCTGTTTGACGAGTTCGAAAGCCGCGCGCGCGACGGCCTGTTTGAGCTGGTTCTGATTCATCGGGGAGGGCTCCGGAAGCTCGCGCAGTCTATCCAACAAGACGCGGCAGTGCGAGATAGTGGGGACTTACAAAAAGGGCTTGCAGCTCATCTTTAATATTCATATAGTTCAGCTGCTTACGTAACAATAGTCAGGTGAATTATTGAAAGTTCACCTAAAAATGGCATTTTGGCGCTTACGCTTCCGAGGATATATGAAGAAGAAGCCAGACCTTGTCATCCTGCTGTTCATGATTTTTGGCGCGGGGCTGTTGATAAGCTCCGTTGCCCAGAGCGGCCTACTGTAAGAAAGCCGCATTAACGCGCGTTCCCACCCGGGAGCGCCTCACAACGGGCGCGGACTGTACCAGGTCGCGTCCGTCACGACGCCGTCGAGCGGAAGATCCCAGGCTTCCGCCTGCAGTTTTTCCACCCTCTGGCATTCATGCGCGAGACCCAGCAACACCGGACGTGGCGCCTTGCTGTTCCGCAAGAACGCGAAAGTGCGATCGTAATACCCTTTTCCCATGCCAATGCGATTGCCGTCGGCATCGAAGCCCACGAGCGGCATCAACACCAGGCTAAGCACTCGCGGCGGGCAATAGCGGCCGCCGCGCGGCTCCGCGATTCCATAGCGGTTATGTTGCAAAGGCTCGCCCTGGTGCCAGCGCTTGAAGCGCAGGCGCGGCGGACCGACAGGACTCAATACGGGCAGATAACATTCCTTGCCGCGCCGCCACGCCGTGGCAAGCAGCAACGATGGATCGATCTCGCCATCTGCGGCCATCGTGAACGCGATGCGTTTGCTGAAGCGAAACAGCGAGCTCGTCACGACCTGGCGATACAGGTCCAGTGCTGCGGCTTTCTGCTGCGCGGAGTCCAGCGCACGTCGCCGACGGCGCAGTTCCTTGCGCAAGGCAGTCTTGGCGGCACGGGAAAGTGAGTCAGGATTCGTCACGCGCGTAGCGGGCTCGAGCACATAGCGAAATAAACGCCGAAGGGCCGCAAGTTCAGATCAGCAGTGACGAACGATGAAGACATCACGAAGCTTCAGGAAGCTTTTATTGGCAGCCAGTGGCAGCTTGCTGTGAGAGGCAATCACCGAACGCATCACGCGATGCGTTCAGTGCTACCGGAATGGAGCCCCAAGATACCGCTGCCGAAATAGTCCTGAACCGTATGGTTCAGGTGGTGGCCAGTCCGACGCGTCAGGCTTTCCGTCAAGCGGACATGCACACAGCGCCATTGGGCAGAGCCTCCGGGTTACATATATCGGCTCAAGAACACTTTCGACTGGCGAATATCCCAGGGAGACTCATTATAGGCCACAAGACGACGCGCGCGCCAAAGGGAAAATACCCTGAATTTAAAACTGCGTGGAGATGGATTTCGAGACGAATGCAAGCGGCAAATTGCGTGAATGCAAAGCGCGCATGCGCTTTACATTTCGATCTGACGTGCGGCAAGAAGAACGGTATCGATTTTCTTTTCGAGCAACTTGATTTCACGCACGGCGTCGGACTCCGTTACGTTCGCGTCCTTGCTGCGCTTCAGTAAATCATGCGTGATGTTCAACGCGGCGAGCACGGCGATCTTTTCATAGGCGAGCGAGCTGCCACGCCCACGCACTTCTTCCATCTGCGCGGCGAGATAGCGCGCGGACTTGCGCAGCGCCTCTTCTTCTTCAGGAGGGCAGCTGATCTGGTATTCGCGGCCAAGGATGTTGACGGTAACACTGGAGGCAGCCATCAGATCTGCCCCTGTTCGAGCGTTTTCAGGCGACGCAACACTTTCTCGAGGCGCACGCGCGCGAGCTGGTTCTTGCCGAGCAGGGTGTCACGTTCGCTGCGCCACTGGTGTTCCTTGTCGCGCAGCAGCTGGTTCTCACGGCGCATCTCGGTGCACAGCTTGATCAGCTCGTCGACCTTGTTTTCCAGTGTCTTGAAACTGCTGTTGCTCATGGCTGAAATGCCGTCGGTTGCTCGTGGCCGGTAATATAAGACGGGCCTTCAATAGGGTCAACAAGTCGCTGATTAAAGGGCATTTTTATGCATACTGTCGTGCACGAAATTGCCTGAGCCGTGTGTGATGGCGCACATGTGCGTGGTGTTATCATGCCCCGCAACGAACCAGCGGCGCGCGATAATTCAATCCGTGCCGCCATCAGAGTCGCGCGTGGTAACGAAGCGACGTATCGCAAGAGAGAATCGAACACATGCAAGCTGACTACAAGATGATGTCGCTGCTGCTGACGGGCAACCACGTGCAGCATTCACCGGCCGAAGTGCATGGCATGCTGACGGGGCAACTGTGCAGCGGCGTCGCCAACGTCGATCCTGAAGACCTCGGTGGCCTGATGGAACAGCCACAGCAAATGGTGCCGGTCGTATGCAAGCTGATCGAGCGCCTGTGCGGAGAAACCACCGAACAGCTCGCGCACGTGGACTACCACTTCCACCCGCTGCTGCCATCGGATGAAAGCTCGTTGATGGATCGCGTCAATGCGCTCGGCGCATGGTGCGATGGATTCATGGTCGGTTTTGCCGCGGGCTACATCGGACCGGATTCCGCGTTGACGAGCGAAGCGCGCGAGATCCTCAGCGATTTCGGCCAGTTCGCCGCGATCTCCGAAGATGGCAGCGAACTCTCCGAGCAGGACGAAGTCGATTACATGGAACTCGTCGAATACGTACGCATGGCGACGATCACGTTGTTCCAGCAGCTCGGCGCCGCGAAGCCACCCGTGAGCGCCAGCAGGAGTACCGTCGTATCGCGTTTCGGCTTCGACGAGCGTCCTGACGACGGCTTCATCCACTGAATACCGCATTATTTCCTCTCCACTCGTACTTACAGCACGGACTCCCCATGCCGATCAGCCAGAAAGAATTCCAGCAACGTCGCCAGGATTTGATGAACCACATGGAGCCCAACAGCATCGCGATACTCGCCTCTGCCAGCGGCATCCTGCGCAACGGCGATTCCGAGTTTCGCTTTCGCCAGAGCAGCGACCTGTACTACCTGACCGGCTTCAACGAGCCACAGAGCGTTCTCGTGCTGATTCCTGGCCGCGCACAGGGCCAGTGCCTTCTGTTCTGCCAGGAAAAGGATCCGTTGAAGGAATTGTGGAACGGTAAATTGCTGGGGCCGGAAGCGGCAATCAAGCAGCTCGGACTCGATGACGCATTTCCGATCGGCGACATCGACGACATCCTCCCCGGCCTGATCGAAGGCCGCGAGCGCGTGTACTACGCGATGGGCAAGGATGAGGGCTTCGACCACAAGGTCATGGAATGGGTAAAGGTGATCCGCAAGAAGGTGCGTGCCGGCGCACACCCGCCAGGTGAGTTCCTCGTG
>DASWWP010000059.1:0-2788 GCA_036405915.1 Pseudomonadales bacterium | reverse complement strand
CTGCACATCACGCCGGCCGAACGCGATGGCTGGAACATCCTGCCCGGCGAAAGCGTACGCATCTTCGATACACCGCTCGGCCGCATCGCCATCGCGATCTGCTACGACATCGAGTTCCCCGAGCTCACGCGCCTGCTCGTCGAGCACGGTGTCGACATCATCCTGACCCCGGTGGCCACCGACGAGCGCAAGAGTTACCTGCGCGTGCGGTACTGCGCGCAGGCACGCGCCGTCGAGAACATGGTGTACGTCGTGCTGGCGGCGAACGTCGGCGGACTCACGCACAGCCCGTCGATGTTCCTGAACTACGGCCAGGCCGCGATCTGCACGCCCAGCGACTTCGCCTTTCCGATGAATGGCATCGCGGCGGAAGGCGTCGTGAACACGTCGACAGTCGTCATCGCCGACCTCGACCTCGGCACGCTCGACATCCAGAGGCAAGCCGCCTCCGTGCAACCACTGCTCGATCGGCGGCATGACATCTACGAAGTGGTCGGGAAGCTCGAGATCGAACGCATTCGCGTGAAGTGAGCTGCGCGAACGGAGCCGACGCTGCGCAATATTCCATAACGGAATGCTACCGCCGTTTTCGCGCTTCCACGATTGCTTCGCATTGCGGGATTACCATCGCGCGCACGAAGCCCCTGCCCAGATGCGGAGAAACCTATGGTGCGTGCAAACTTCAGCAGAAAGTTACGTGGAATGAGTCGGCATGGCTGCTCCAGCCTGCTGGCGGCAAGTTTGCTGCTGGCCTCCGGCGCGGCGCTCGCGCAATTCGGCTCCCCGCCGCTCGGTGAAGGTCCCTTCCAGATCCAGACGGCGCAAACGAAGATCGAAGTGGCCGTCGTCGCGCGCGACCTTTCGCATCCGTGGAGCCTCGCGTTCCTGCCGAACGGCGACATGCTCGTGACCGAGCGTGCCGGCCGTTTGCGCGTAATCAGCAAGGGCGTACTCGATCCGGAGCCGATCAGCGGCGTGCCCGCGGTGATCGCGACTGGCCTCCTCGGCCTCATGGAAGTGCTGCCCCATCCCGATTTTGCACAGAACCAGCAGATCTATCTGACGTACACGAAGGAAGTCTCCGCAGAACCGAAAAGCGTCGCGATCGTACTCGGCCGCGGCCGCCTCGACGGTAAAACGCTCGTCGACTTCGAAGAGCTGGTCGTCAGCGACACCTGGGATGGCGCCGGCGGTGCGGGCGCCCGACTGGCCTTCGGTTCGGATGGCAAGCTGTACATGGGCGTCGGCGCGTCGCGCGATGCCTCTGCGCAGGAACCGGGTCGTTTGCGTGGCAAGATCCTGCGTCTCAATGACGACGGCAGCGTGCCTAGCGATAACCCCTTCGTCGGCAAGGAAGGCTACCGTCCCGAAATTTTCTCGATGGGCCATCGCAACCCGTCGGGCATCGCCGTGAATCCCGTGACCGGCGCGCTGTGGGCAGCCGAGTACGGCCCGAACGGCGGCGACGAAATCAACATCGTCGAAGCCGGCAAGAACTACGGCTGGCCGCTCGTCAGCTACGGTCGCGATTACCCAGGCCCCTTCATTTCGCCGGTGCCTTATAAGGAAGGCATGGAAAGTCCCGTCGCCACCTTCATCCCCGGCATCTCGACATCCGGCCTCGCGTTCTACACGGGCACGGATTTCCCGACGTGGACGACGAGCGTGTTCGTCGGCGGACAGCGTGTCGGCCAGATGCCGGGCACCGGCAAGATGGTCCGCATCTTTTTCGACGAGAACGGCAATGAACGCGCGCGCGAAGACCTGCTGACGGAACTGAAACAGCGCATTCGCGACATCCGGATGGGCCCCGATGGCAAGCTGTACATTCTGACGGAAGAAGAAGCCGGCGCACTGCTCGTGATTCAGCCAGCTGGGAACTGATACACCTCATCCGCTCTGAAAATGGCCCGCCTTCGCGGGCCATTTGCGTTTTCTGCAGCCCGTTTCGCATTGCCATGCAGCTGTGTGGGGCGAACCACGGATTCCCCTTGCGGCATTTCCCTCCATTCCCCGGCTTTCCGGCACCGGGGGAGCATGGTTTCGCTCAATTCAGCACCGCCCGGGAGACGTTTAACGTAGAGGCCAGCTCGGTGGACTGGCGATATCGCCGACTGGCAAGCCTCGCGTAACACATGGCGCTGCGCCGATACCTTCGTTGTGGTCGAGCAAGACCAAAAAACAGTCGCTATGTGGTTTTGCGTACATAGGACAAGACTCTTGTCAGTGTATTCTCGCGCCGCCGACGAAAGGAGTGAAAATGACAACGTCGATAGCGAGCCTGCTTCAGAATCAGATTCTGGCCTCTCTACCCGAATCCGTTACACAACGCCTGCTTCCCCAGCTCGAACCCTGCGCTCTCCCCCTCGGCAAGGTGCTGTACGAATCGCGCGAAACGATTGGTTACACGTGGTTTCCGCGCGATGCGATCGTGTCACAGCTGTACGTCACCGAAGACGGCAGCAGCGCCGAAATCACGCTGATCGGCAACGATGGCATCGTCGGCGTGGCACCGTTCCTTGGAAGCAGCAGCGCTCACACGCGCGCAGTGGTGCAAAGCGCCGGTTCCGCATACCGGTTGCCCGTGCAGGCGGCGCTCGCCGAGTTCGACCTGCATAGCGAATTCATGACGCAGGTACTTTGTTATGTGCACGTAATGCTCACGCAGATCGCCCAAACGGCCGTGTGCAACCGGCATCACACGCTCGAACAGCAGTTGTGCCGCTGGCTGCTGCTGTCTCTCGACAGGCTGCCGTCGGATGAGCTCGCCATGACGCAGGAGCTGATT
>DASWWP010000058.1:0-9233 GCA_036405915.1 Pseudomonadales bacterium | reverse complement strand
TGGAGCTGCCGAGCGCCGATAGTGCGGCGGCGAGCAGCAGGGTGTTGGGTTTGTGCATACGAATCCTTTTGGAATGTCAGGAAGGGTCGCAATGCCCATAGCAACGGGTATGCCATGCATCCGCTCCGCAGGCACAGGCATAGGGAAATGGTTGATCCTGAAGAGGATTTGGCGGGAGCGCCCAGCGGGGTGGACGCTTAACCCGCGCATGGCGCTGTTGCCTTCGCAGCAGCGCCGCACGGCCACGGCTGCGGATGCAACAGCAGCAATGCCCCAGGCCGCCGCAAATACGACGGGAACGAGTTTGTGCCTATGCGCTCTGTGCGAGGGCTTCGATGAACTCGAGGCCGAGCGCGACGCTTTTCTTGCCGTGCTTGCGCTTCGAACAGATGCGCACGAACTTCACGGCGTCGCAGCCGCGTGCCGGGTCCGGATACGCGATGTGCATCGTCTGCGCGTTGCTGAAGTGCACGGCGAGCGCTTCGCTTTCGAGGATGAAGCGGCAGCCGCCCTTCGAGATGTCGGTGATCGTGCCGGTGATGGTGTTCGAGCCGTCGTCCTTGTAGATCTTCGCGGGCAGCAGCGTTTCGAGACGCTCCTCTCGACGCAGTTCGTACGTGAAGATCTCGATCGGAAAGCTCGCGAAGAACAGCGGGTAGGGATGTTTCACGATCGCGTCGACCTTGGTCTGGAACCCGAGGCACTCGCCGGTCGTGCGTTCGCAGATCATGCGAATCGTCAGCGCGTTGTTCAGGATCAGGCGATCCATCAGCTCGCCGCGTTTGACGATGCTCGGCAATTCGAGGATGAGGTACTTGGGATCCAGCATGCCGACGAGGCGTGTGCTGAAGCGGTCGCGATGGATGTTCGCGACTTCGATGCTGACGTACTGACCCATCTGGACGTGATGGATCAGGTCACTGGTGTCGCGCGTGACTGTGGGCTTTTTCACGGTACTGCTCCGGTGCTCCGATCTGGCCTTCCAGCGCCTTTATCGGCCCAAGTCGAGGAAAACTTTAGGACGGATTTTGCACATGGTTGCGCCATTCACGCGCCGTCCAGCACTTCGCGCACCTTGCGCGCGAGTTCGCTGATGGAATAGGGCTTCGCCAGCAGGTTGAAGCCGGTGCCGGGCAGGTCGTCGTGCTCGCTGAAGCCCGACGTGAACAGCACTTTCAGGCCAGGTCGTTGCAACTGCGCGAGCCGGGCGAAGTCACGCCCGTTCATGCCGGGCATCATGACGTCGGTGAACACGAGGTCGACGGGGGCGCCGGCGTCGAGGAAGGCGAGGGCGGATGTCGCATCCGGCCGCACGTGCACCGTGTAGCCGAGCGCACCGCCGAGCAGGTTGGCGGCGAGGTCGCGTACCTGGTCGTCGTCTTCGACGAGCAGGATGGTTTCGCTGCCGCCCCTGCTCGCCGCCGCGCCGGCGTTCACGTTGCGGTTCGTCGCCGTGGTCAGTGCGACCGGCAGGTAGATCATGACCGTCGTGCCGGCGCCCGGCTCGGAATAGATCGAGATCGTGCCGTTCGACTGCTTGACGAAGCCGAACACCGAGCTGAGGCCGAGGCCCGTGCCCTTGCCACTCGGCTTCGTCGTGAAGAAGGGCTCGAACACGTGCTTGATGTGCTCGGGCTCGATGCCTGTACCGGTATCGGTGACGGCGAGCACAACGTACTCGCCGGGTTCGAGTTCGCGGTAGTCGTCCGGAAAGCTGCTTTCGATGAAGACGTTCGAGGTCTCGATCATCAGCGTGCCGCCGCCGGGCATCGCATCGCGCGCGTTCAGGCACAGGTTCAGCAGCGCGCCTTCGAGCTGGTGCGCGTCGACGAGGGCAGGGTGCAGGTCGGGCGTCGTGTGCACGTGGATCGCGATGTCGACGCCGAGCGTGCGTTCGAGCATCGCGCGCATGTTGTCGACGAGTTCGTTGATGTCCACCGAGCGCGGCGCGAGCGTCTGCTTCCTGGCGAATGCGAGCAAGCGGCGCGTCAGGTCGCTGCCGCGTACCGCAGCGTTGCTGATCATCGACGCGAGCTCCGTGGCCTGCCTGTTTTCGGCCAGCGTCAGCTGCAGCAGCTCGGCGTTGCCGAGGATCACGGTGAGCAGGTTGTTGAAGTCGTGCGCGACGTGGCCAGTGAGCTTGCCGACCGATTCGAGCCGCTGCGATTGCAGCATGCGTTGCTCGAGCAGCACGCGTTCGCTGATGTCGGTGATGCCGCCGACGAGCTGCTGCGCGCGGCCGCGGTCGTCGCGCACGACGAAGCCGCGATGCTCCACATGCACGAAGTTGCCGTTGCGGTGCTTGAAGCGGTAACGCTCTTCCCACGTGCGCGCGTCGCCGTCGAGCACGCGACTGATGCTGGCGAGCACGGTGCCGCGGTCGTCGTCGTGGATCTGGTCGACCCAGAATTGCCGTGGCGTTTCGAGTTCGGGCGCACCCGGCAGGTTTTCGTAACCGAACAGGCGCTCGAGTCCGCCGCTCCACCAGATGCGGTCGTTTTCGAGGTTCCAGTCCCATGCGGCGTCGAGCGTCGCGAGCGTGACGAAGTTCAGCCTGCGCTCGGAGGCGGCAATGCGTGCCGCCATTGCTTTCTGGACGGTCACCGTGCGGAAGTAAACCGCGAGCCCTTCCGCCGACGGATAGGCGTTCATCTCGATCCAGTTCTGCATCAGCTCCGAGTAATACTCGCTGTGGTAGGGCTGGTTGTCGCGCAACGCCTGGTGGAAGCCGTCGTACAGTGGCGTGCCGATCAGGTTCGGAAAGGCTTCCCACAGCGTACGCCCGAGGCCCGGTTTGGCGCGGCCGCCGACGAGCTTGTCGGCGGCGTCGTTGATGTAGACGAGGCGCCAGTGGCGATCGACGAGGTAGAAGGCGTCCGTCATGCTTTCGAAGGCATCGAACAGGCGCTGGCTCAGCACGCGTTTTTCCTGCTCGGCGCGCTTCTGCGGCGTGATGTCCTGGACGGCACCGGCGACGCGTACGACCGCGCCGTGTTCATCGAGCTCTGGTTCGGCGACGATGCGCACGAACTTCTGCTTGCCGCGCGACGTCACGATTTCCATTTCGTATTCGATCGGCTCGCCGCTGTTGCAGGCGGCGAATTTCGTCATCGCCAGCTCGCGGTATGCCGGCTGGATGCATTGCAGGTGTGCGGCAAAGTCGAGCGGCGCCGGACCGTCGTGCTCGTAGATTTCATACGTGCCCGGCGTCCAGTGCACGGATGCCACCGCGCCGCTGCCGTCCAGCGTGATTGCCCAGCCGCCAACCTTTGCCAGGCGCTGTATGAGGCGCAGCAGGGTTTCTTTCAGCATTCCTTCGTGTTCCATGCGGGTCTATCCATGACGATCTAACGGCGGGACTGGCGTAATTCTTGAGCTTTTGCGATCGCGCGCAGCATATCAGCCGGCGCCGCGCGAGCGCCATCCAGGCGCTGCGGGGAATCCCCGGTTGCCCGGCGTGCGCGGCGGTGCGAGGATTTGGGCCCGCCTCTGAACAGAAAAAAGGAGCATCGCCATGTCATTGCGCATCAACGACACCGCACCGAATTTCACGGCCGACACCACGCAGGGCCGCATCGATTTCCATGAGTGGATCGGCGACAGCTGGGCCATCCTGTTCTCGCATCCGAAGGACTTCACGCCGGTATGCACGACCGAGCTTGGCTACATGCAGCGCCTGCTGCCGGAGTTCCAGAAACGCAATACGAAGATCATCGGCCTGAGCATCGACCCCGTCGATAACCATTCGAAGTGGGCGATGGACATCGAGGAAACCCAGGCCTGCGGCCCGATCACGTTCCCGATGATCGGCGACACGAAACTCGAAGTCGCGAAGCTGTACAACATGCTGCCGGCGGAAGAGGGCGGCACGTCGGAAGGCCGCACGGCTGCGACGAATGCCACGGTGCGTTCGGTATTCATCATCGGCCCGGACAAGAAGATCAAGCTGATGCTGACGTACCCGATGACGACCGGCCGCAACTTCGACGAAATCCTGCGCGTGCTGGACTCGATGCAGCTGACATCGAAGCATCGCGTGGCGACGCCGGTTAACTGGAAGCATGGCGACGACGTGATCATCGTGCCCGCGGTTACTGACGATGAAGCGAAAGGCTTGTTCCCCGGCGGCTGGAAAACGTTGAAGTCGTATTTGAGGCTGACCAAACAGCCTAAGTAACACGTTTATTCCTGCGAAGGATCCGCAGGACTCTTCGTTATGCCGCCTGCGAGTGAAGGGTCGTGTGACTTGAGGTCTACAGCGACCCTCCGCTGTTCCCCTCGACATCGACCCACACATGCGGCAATCCCAGCTCCCGCAGCCATTCCGGCCCGTCGTGTTCGAGCAGCATCGCGATCGTAGCGGCGCTGCCGGCGATCACGCAGTACTCGGCTGCAACGCTGACGGCGGCGAGGTGGCGGACAGGCCAGCCAGTGTGGGGATTCAGGATATGGCCGTAGCGGACGCCGCCGATGTCGATGCAGCGTTCGTAGTCGCCACTGCTGGCGAGTGCGCCGCTGTCCAGTTCGACCTGCTGGAGTACGCCATCGGTTTTTCCCGGATCGCGAATCGCGATGCGCCACGGGGAGCCATCGGGATGGGGCCCCACGACGCGGATGTCGCCACCGAGGTTGACCAGCGCATGGTCGATGCCGTGTTCGCGGCACGATGTCGCCGCGCGGTCGGCTGCGTACTCCTTCACGATGCCGCCGAAGTCGAGTTCGAGACCGGGCTCGGGAAATGCGAGCGCCGGCGACTGCCACCGCAGGCGATGCCAGCCAACATGCTGCAATAGCGTGGCAACGCGCTCCGGTTCCGGCACGACTCCGCCTTTGAAATCCCACGCGCGGCGCAGCACCCCGGACGTGATGTCGAAGAGTCCCCTGCTTTCGGCGTAACAGGTCGCCGCGTAGTCGAGCAGGTGTGCGGTTTCCGCGTCGACGTCTATGCTGCCACTGCTCGCCGCGACGTAGTTGATGTCAGACAGGAAACTCGTTGCGCGGTAACGGGAATACTTCGCCTCGAGCCGGTCGACATCGGCCTGCACGGCGGCGGCCGCGCGCGCTGCGTCGTCGGGGCCGGCGGCGTACAGCTGCGTTTCGCAGCGCGTGCCCATTGCATGGAAGGTGTGGGTAAACAGTTTCATTGATGCGGATTCGGGGCGTGCAGGCACGGAAAGGCGCGCAGTGTCGCACGCTCAGTAACTGTAGTGCCACGTTACTGCGAGCGCGCCGTGGCGTTCGAGCTGGAAGCCGTTGACGTCCTCGTCCACCGGTGCAAACCATTCGAGCGCGAGCCCGCTGCCGCCGAGCGCAAGGTTCAGGCCGAATCCAACGTCGATGAAGTCGCCGCCGTGGTTGTCCGGAAAGTCCATCGGACCGATCGCGGCGTTGTATGCATCGAACGCACCATCGATCGCACCGCGACGTTGCCACTGCGCGCGCAGCGACAGCGATGCGTACCGGTTCAGCGTGCGCAGCGTCCATGCCGAGAGCTGCAACTGGTCGCCGAGCCTGTAACCACTCGCATTGCGGCTCTGCAATCGCCTGATGCCGCCCACCTGCACGCCGCTGTGCCATGAACCGCGCGTGGCCTGCCACGTGAGTGACGGCACGAGGTCCCAGGTGCCGCTGCCACCCTGCATGTCGTAATGCACAAGGCCGCCGTCAGCCTGGAAGGTGCGGCGGTATTCGCGACTGATGCTGCCGGTCGGAACGCTGACACCGAGACTGGCCTGCCATCCATGGGTCGCGGATGCGTGCAATGTAAAAAGGCCGGCAACGAGAGTGTCGCCGAGCCCACCGGCCGTGTGGCTCCGTCCGTCGTGATCGTGCGCGCCGGGTTGCGGCATCGGCGCGCCAGCGAGCCGGCGCAGGCGCATGTCCATCGTCATGTACTGCGGCATCAGCATCAGCGTCGTCGTGTCGTTCACTGCGTACATCAGGTCGAGCATGTGCATCGTCATCGTCATGCGCGCCGGCGCCATGCGGCATGGCGCCGTGGCATTGCAGGCTGCCGTGGCAACGTCATCGTCCGATGCGGACTGCGTGCCGTGCAGCAGCGCGCCGTACTGACGCTGGTGGCTCGCGCGGTATCCCGTCATGAAACTGCCGCGCGCCTGGCCCGCATGCGTGAACATCAATCCTGCCGGCACGGGGTGTTTACCGTGCGAAGCATGGCCCGCATGTGCACCATGGCCATCGGTAGCTTCACGCCGCGCACGGCGCGCGGCAGCGCCCAGGTCGAGTGTCAGGGCGATGTTCGCCATCGCGAAGTCGAAATCGGCATATGTGCCGTTTTCGCCGCCCCCGGCATGCAGGCCGTCGGCGCGCGTGTAGTACTCGACACCGCCTTCGACGACGAGGCCCACCGCGAAGCGCCGCTGCAGCGTGAGGCCGGCGCTGGCAGAACCGAATGACGCAAGCCGGTGGTCGCTCGAAAAGTGCGCAGGCAGCAGCGCCGCTGAGTACGGGGTCACCTGCGGTTCGCCGTTTTCATCGATCGAGATGCTGCGGAAGTTCTGTCGCGACAAGAGCCACGGTACATGGAAGTCGGCCGCGCCCTGCGTGTAGTAGCGCAGCCGCGGCGTCACCGTCCAGGCGCCGAGCGTTTGGGCCCACCCGAGTTCGACGCTGTGCGTCGCGATGCCCCAGTCGTCACGCGAGTGCACGTAGTCGAGCTGCAGCGTGGCGTCGCTGGCGGCGAAATGCCGCGCATAATGCGCGCGGAACGTCAGCTGCCTGCGTTCGTCCGGGCGCTGTTCGAGGAAGGCGCGCACGTCGCCTGACGCCGGCGTGGCTGCATTGCCGGCAAACACCACCGTTACTACCTTGTATGGATTCTCCATGAAGCCGCTCGCGCGATTCAGCGCGATGCCGGCGTCCAGCACAGATACGGCGTCGAGTACCTGCGTGACGCCGATCTCGACGCCGCGATCGCGGCGCTCGCCGCGCAGGAGGTCAGAAGGACTGCCACGTTCCAGCTGCTCCGCATAGGCGTTGCGCGTGACGTAGGGTTGCAGGTCCGCGTCGAGGCGCGCGTGCGTGTCGCTGCGCGTGAATGCGGTGTTGGCGCTCAGCGTCGTTAGGTTGTCGTTCAGGCCGATACGCGCGCCGAGGCGGCCGTAGCGCGAGCGGTAGTCGGGTTCGTCTGAGATGCCGGCGGATGCGGTCAGCGTCCTTGCGTGTGGACTGTCGACCGGAAACTCGAAGCCGACGTCAGCCTGCCTGCGCAGTTCCGGCGAGGCCGACGACATGACCTGGACGGCGCGGGCATCACCTGCGGGCGTGAAGTCCTCCGTCAATGCAATGCGGCCGTTCACGATCGGCGATGCGCCGGCGAACACGAGTCCACGCGACGAGTTGCGGAGGATCGGGCGGTTGCCGTTCGCTGCAAGCGGCGCGACGGCAACGGGTGTTGCGCCCGACCAGGTGTCCTGCGACAACGCCACGTTTGCGCGGATGCCGTTGCGCAGCAGCATGGCGCCCGAGAGATGCAGGCTGTCGGCGCGCAGTGGGGCGAGCCGGCTGTCGACGTCGAAAAGGTCGCGGCGTCCTTCCTCGTAACGCGATACCTGGACGTTCAGCGTGCCTGGTTCGGCGGCATGCAGCGGTGTCACCACGCCAGGCAGCAGCAACGCCGCGGCGGTCAGCGCTTGCAGGGACCTGCCGGAAAAATTCAGTGGCGAGCCGCCCAGGCGAATGTCGTGCGCGCGCGCTTCGCTGAGCATCGGTCGGTGCGCATCAATAGCAGCCACAACCACCGCCGCTGCCACCGCCGGTGATTCCGCCTGCCTCGCGACTGCCGTAGACGTGACGGCGCACCTGTTGCTGCAGTGGCGCGGGTTCGCTTGCCATGTCGGGGCGCGCGAGCGTGCCGCGCTGCCAGGGTTCCACGTGCGTGCAGGCGCCGAGGCCGAGCGTGGCGGCTGCGAGCAGTACACGGTACGTGCAGCGTGACATCGAGCGCATCACTGGAACTGCTGCACGGTGACGTCGGTGCCCGTGTGTACGCTGGTGGCGGTGTAACAATGCCATTCGAGGTCGAAAGTGCGGGCGCCGGCTGCCGTCTTGTCCACCATCATGATGTATTCGCCGCTGCCGCCGGGCAGCGCGATGTAATCGCTGTAGCTGTCATCGCCCGAAATTTCGTCGGAGATGCTGAGTGCAGCGCTGCCCTTGACGAGTTGCACGCTGACCATCAGGCCATGGACCGCCGGCGAGTTGTCGCGGATGCGTGCAACGAGCATCGCCGCTGGCCCGTTGCCGTCGTCGAAACAGGTCACGCGCGCGAGGCCGGTGAAGGTCGCCCTGGTACCGGTGGCGTCCATCGTTGCGCGTACGCTGTCGGCAGCTGCCGGCAGCGCGCCCAGCGCCCCCAGCGAAAAGGCGATTGCGCAGGCCGTGACGATCAGCGTTTTCATTTCGGCCATACCTGGACACCCTGCACGCGAATCGGCATGTCGCGTTCGAGCTGGGCCTTCGAGGCCTTCACGTCGACGGCGAAGCCGGCGCCGCAGCCCGCTGGCAGCGGATTGCCGGCGAGGTTGCGCGTGATCGTCAGGCGCGCGACGCCGTCGTCGCTCGCGCTCTGGCGATCGTAGATCGTGCCGAGGTCGTTGTGCGTCCAGAACTCGGCGACGCCCGGCTCGTGCAGCTGCGCTGCGCTCGTGATCGCGCACACGTCGACGATGTTCACGAAGAAGCGCACGCTGACGGCGCAGGACTGCGGCACGATGTTCGTCGCATTCACGCGGAACGGCACGTAGCCGACCATGTGATCGGGGATGCCGGGACCGCCGCCGGCCCAGAATCCGACGACATTGCCACTGGGACCCTGCTTTTCGTCGACACTGCTGAACACGGCGCGGTTCACGAGCGGCTGTATGTTCGGACCCCAGTTGCTGATGAAGTCGCCGAGCGGGCCTGCGTACGGCGCGCCGCCCGTGAGGATCGCCGAGTCGACGCCGTCGGGAAACACCACGGAGCTGCCGAGCACGCTCGTGCCGGCGCCGCAGGCGTGGCCGATCTGCAGGTTGTTGACGATGCGCTGGCCTTCGCCGACCGATGTCGATTCGAGCGACGTATGGGCAACGCCTGACGTGGGAAGCAGGGCAAGAAGCGCGAGCAGCGGCGTGGCGCGCGGGGCGATCAACGACATACGGTTTCCTGTTAGGCGGGGGCGGAACTGCGGCCGGGATGCTGATTGGCGGCCGGGCGAAGATCAATGTGGCAAA
>DASWWP010000057.1:0-29066 GCA_036405915.1 Pseudomonadales bacterium | reverse complement strand
ACCTGCGCGAGCGACCACTCGAGCCGCTCTTCCGGCGACATGCCCTGCGGTGCCACCGGCGCCGCGCGATACGTCATCATGCCGAGCCAGCCGGCGCTCTGGTTGATTTCGTCCGGCACGTACAGCTCGAAGCTGCCCGGTGCACTGACGATGCTCTGCCACAGTCCTTCACCCGGCTGCATGCGCGTGACGTTTTCGACGAACACGATGTCATCCGCGAGTGGTGCCTGTGACGGATCGTGCGCGACGAGTGCGGCGATGTAGCTTTTCGTCCTGTCGAGCAGGCAGTCCCGGTTGCACGCAGCCTGCGGCGCCGGCGCAACATCCGGTGCAGTTGCCGCTGTCGCTTCGGCTGCAGGTGCGGGCGTGGCGGCTTCCGGAGCCGGCGTGTCGTCGGTACCGCCGCAGGCAGCGAGTGCCAGCAGCATCAGGGCTGCGGATGTCATGCGGATCGTGGGCTTGGGCATGTCAGGTTCCTCCTGTTGTTTTTAAGCAGGCCGTCAGCGCATGCTGGCCAGCAGCTTGCGCTCGCCATCGACGATGCCGCTTACGGATGGCCGCGCGACATTGCGCGCGAAGTAAGCCGCGAGTTTCGGATACTTCGCGGCATCCACCGGAATGCCGCTGTGGTCGAGGTTGACGAGCTGGCACGTGAGCGCAGCATCGGCAAGCGTGAAGCCGTCGCCGACGAGGAAACCCTGCGCTGGCACGACGCTTTCGAGATAGCTGAAGATCGGCGGCAGCTGGTTCGCGGCGAGTTCGTCGGCCTTCGCCGTGTCGCCCGGCACCTTGCGGAATACCGGCAGCAGCACGCGGTTGACGAAGATCACCGTGCCGGTCGCGAACATCACCGTGTCGCAGTATTCCTCGAACCAGATCACCTTGCCGCGTGCGCGTGCCTCGGCCGGAATCACCGGCTTGCCGGGATATTTCGCGTCGAGGTAATGGATGATCGCCGACGAATCCGCCAGCGTGTAGTCGCCATCGCGGAAGCCGGGGATCTTGCCGAGCGGGCTCGCCGCGCGGAACTCCGCATCGTCGGTGTGCGGCGACACGGGGCGGTGCTCGAGCGTGAGGCCTTTTTCATTGGCGCACATCAGCACTTTGCGCACGAAGGGTGAGATCGATGCTCCGAACAGGATCATGGCGTTTTCCTTGTTGTGGTGGGATGAACGGCCAGCAGTATAGGAAAACGCGCGGGCAAATTCGACGCGAACGGACATACCCGTGCGCCGCCCTGCGGACGGCGCACGACGATGCGTTACTGCCCTTCCCTGTTCTCGATCGCCGCGCCGTAACTCGGATCGCAGGCGTATGGATATACGTGGCCTTCGCCGCGGTCGAGCGGGATCAGGCGTGCGGCACGGCCCGCGAACACGGCGGGATCTTCGAATTCCTGCGTGAACACGAGCTGCTTGCCGTCCGGGCTCAGGCGGAAACGCTCGGTGAGTTTCAGGTCGTCGCTGTGGTCGAGGCCGTTGTTCATCATCGTCGAACCCTCGATGAAGGCCGTCTCGACGACGAGGGTATCGCCGTCCCACCGGCCGATCGAATGGCCGGTGACGGAGTGAGGCCAGTCGGCAGGATGCTCGGTCTCGTTCATGAAGATGATGCGCACGACGTCGAAGTATTCCATCTTGATGACGATCATCTCCGTGCCCTGGAAGATCTCCATCGGGAATGGACCCTGCATCGAATAAATGATGCTCGGCGGCTGGCAGGTGCTGTCGAGACTCACCTGCACGTTCATGTCGTAGTTCGCGACCATCGCTTTCGACGCTTCGGTGAGTTCGAGTCCGCCGAATTCGCCCGGCGGAAATTCGACGAGGCCGGAGTCGGCCAGCAACTTCGTGCCCGGCGGCAGGGAGTCGATCATCGCCTGCTCGAACGGCGTGGCCGGACGATTCGGCGGCACGGCGCCGAAACTGATCATCCAGTAACCGGAGATGTCGGGTTGGGCGAATGCCTGCGCGGAAACGATGGCCGCGCAGGCGACTGCGGTGGAGCACAGGAATTTGGCGATGTGTTTGCGCATGTCAGTCGTCCAGCCTGCCGGTGACACCGACCTCGGTACCGTCGGCCTTCGTGATCTTCGTGATGCGCATCAGCTTCGATCCGTCGCTGGCCTGCAGGCCTTCGAGCGTGACCCTCTCGCCGGCGACGACGCTGTCCTGCGTCCAGCCGCGGCGGCGCAATGCGGACGGCGCGGACGTTTCGCAGGTCCAGCGCACGACGTTGCCGTCTTCGTCGGTGACGAGCAATTCGAGGATCGCGTGCGGGTTGCGGAAGTTGAAGCGCGCGACTTCGCCGGTCAGCGTGATGCGTTCGGCGGAGTTGTAGAACAGCGCGGCGCTGTGGTGCGCATCGGCGGGCACGGTGCCCAGCATCAGCAGCAGCGCAGGTAGCCAGCGCAGCGAACGGGTTGAAGATCTCGACATGGCAATGGTCCCTCTCTTTCAGTTGTCGAGGGCATCATAGCCGAGCGCGCGGGCAAGGGAAGCGCGGTAGAACGGGCGCGAAACACGCCAAAACGGATCACCGGAAGGAAGCGTGGGCGTGCTTCCGGCGCAATTCAATCCGGCAACCCGTAATAAAGCTGCTCGAGCGCAACCGGCGCGGGATACACCATGCGGTAATCCTGCAGGCCGTCGCCATTCACGTCGCCAGCGGCGCGGAAGCCGATGCCGACGATCGTCGTCGGCGTCACGCCCAGCGCCGGCATAAGCTTCAGCCACCTGCCGCCGAAGCGCAGTTCAACGCCGCCGGCCGGCAGCAGCTTCAGGTCGTCAGGCGTCGTGAAGTCGACCAGGGCTTCGACGATCGACGGCATCGCCGCCGTCGGATAAAAGGCCTGTTCGCGCAGTGCTCCGCGCCGCGCGTACACGTGCAGGTAAAACGAATGGCCGGGATACTGCGGATGCGGCAGCAGGTGAAAGCCCGCCGACAAACCGGCGCGCGCCGGCCGCGAAGCCGGATCCGGCATCAGTGCGACGACTGGCGACGGCCGTCCTTGCGCACGATTGGCCATGTAAACGCCGTACATGTCGAAGCTGACGTACAGGTCGCGGCTCAACAGCGCGAGTGCGAGCGGCGCGATGTCTTCGACAGATGGCCGCAGGTAGATGTGCCGTCCCGCGGACGTCGCGACATGGCGCGTCGACCGCGTGTCGACGAAGAAACCGGTTTTGTACGCGGGATGCGCGGCATTCGCGCTCTCGACACGCATCGTCTGGAAGGCGAGGCGCACCTCGCCGTCCGCGTACACGAGCTGGCCGCTGCCGTCGTATGACACGCTGCCGTTGCGGCCGCTCGCCTGCAGGGTCGCGCGAATCTCGTCGAGCAGCGAGGGGCCACCGGCGACGACGCTGCCATCGAGGTCGACGATGCCTGGAAACCCGCCGTCGGCACTGCCACTGCCAGGCAGGTAGCCGATCACCGCATCGAGCACGAGGCCCGGTGGCACGGCGGCTTCGCTTTCGAAGCGGACGTTCTGCAGCAAGCGTACGTTCGCACCTGCACGCACTCCTTCGCCAATGACGACGTTCCGCAGCGTACTGCCATCGAGCAGCGTGACGTTTCGCAACGTGCCGGGCTGCGCGGCATCGCCCTGTATCGTGCCGCCGAGCACGCCGCCCTGGACCGTGACGCCCGGCGCCAGCGTCATGTCCATGCGCGTCCCTCCGCCGAGGTCGAGCGCGGATCCGACCGTGACGACGACACGGCGCGATACCGTATCCGTGCCGTCGTATGCGGAGATCACCAGTTCCCACTCGCCAGGCATCGTCGCCGTGCCGCGCAGGCCGTCGGCGTGGAACTTGACGACGCGCAGCATTGCACGTTCAGGCTCCGTGTGCGGCGTCCAGTCGGCGATCACGAGCGCGCCGTCGCGCCGCACGCTACTCGCGCTGATCGTGCGGAACTGCGCTACGCCACCGAAGCCATCGACAGGCCGGCGTCCGCTGTCGCCACCGGCTATGCGCATGAGTCCACCCGCCGGCGTGATGTGCTCGACATGGCCATCGTGCACGAGGAAAGCTCGGCCACCGGAGTCGACGAGCACGTTGCGCGTCATCGGCGAGATCGAAAACGGAAGCGTCGTTACGTCGCCATCGGGCGTGATGCTGCGTACCTTGCCGCGCACGTCCGGCACGAACATGCCGTCGTTCGGGCGAACGAACATCGCGCTGCTGTATGCGAACAGCGCATCGCCGCCGCGACCGTCACGCGCAAGCTGCTCGTGCAGGCGCTGCGGATCGTAGGTTTGCGGCACGGCACTGCCTGCCAGCACGCGCGCGATGCCGTCCGCCGGCGCGATCTTCAGTACCTGCGACACCGTGCCTTGCAGATTCACGCGCAGCAGGATCAGGTTGCCGCGCGAGTCCGCGTCCATTTCGAACACGCGATCGAGGCTGTCGTTGACCAGCGTGCTGCCGCCGTCCGCCTCGAGCCGGTGTATCGCCGTGGCGTACGGACCTGGACCGAAGGGCCCGGTTTCAGTGGCGTAATACAGCGTTCCGTCGGGCGCGAGCGCGAGGTGCTTCGGATTGGCGAGACCGCGAGCCAGCACCGTCAACGTGCCGTTCGTATCGAGTTTAACGATACGGCCTTCGCTCGCGGCGAGCGCGGAGAAATACAGGTTGCCCGCGGCATCGGCCTCGAGGTCCCAGATCGACAGGTATTCCCCCGGCAGCGCGATGCTGTCGACGCGGTTGCGCGCTGGCGCGCCATACACTGCGCTCATCCATGGCGGCATGCCGTCGACGGTCACGACGACGGTGTCGCCATCGGCGTCGGTCGCGTCGAGGTCGAGTTCGAATGCGGCACCTGGCGCGAGCGCGACGTGCTCGGGCAACGCGTTCAATACAGGTGCGGCGCCGTTGGCGGAAGCCACGCACGCACAAAGCAGTGCAATGCCGGCACTCGCGCGGCGCGCGTGCCGCACAAGTGAATCGAGTAAAGAACCGATATGCTTCATGGATGAACGTCCTTGTCGAAAATGGAGAGAGCAGCGATTATCGCCGCGGAACGCCGGCTGTCCATAATCGCGTGCGCACAATGCCGCATGTGCAGCAAGATGCGTGGACCGCCCGGCGCGACCCGTTTATTCTCATACCGATTATTACAATAACGAGGGGATACCATGGCACTCGCATGCAGGATCGCACCCATCGCGGCAACGCTCACGCTGATCGCATCCGCCACGCAGGCACAGGCACAGGCTGCCGCCGTCGACGCGCAGCGCCTGCTGAATGCAGACAGTGAACGCGGCAACTGGATGAGCTACGGCCGCACTTACGACGAGAAGCGCTTCAGCCCGCTCGACCAGATCGACGACACGAACATCTCCGAACTCGGCCTGCAGTGGTTCGTCGACCTGCCGACGAACCAGAACGTCGAAACGACCCCGCTCGTCATCGACGGCGTGATGTACCTGACCTTGCCGTGGAGCGAAGTCATGGCGCTCGACGCGAAAACGGGCGAGCAGCTGTGGCACCACGACCCGCAGGTGCCTGGCGACTGGAACATCAACGTGTGCTGTGGCCTCGACAATCGCGGCGCCGCGGCATGGAACGGCAAGATCATCTTCGGCACGCTCGATGGAAGGCTGATCGCACTGAACGCCGAAACGGGTGAGCAGGTATGGTCCACGAAGGCGACGCCCGAAGGCCGCTACTCGATCACCGGCGCGCCGCGCATCGCCGACGGCAAGGTCTTCATCGGTTCGGCCGGCGGCGAGTTCGACGTGCGCGGCCACCTCGATGCCTACGACGCCGAAACCGGTGAATTCCTCTGGCGCTTCTGGACCGTGCCCGGCGATCCGGCGCTCGGCTTCGAAGACGACATCCAGGAAATGGCGGCCGCCACGTGGAAGACGCCCGGCTGGTGGGAAACCGGCCCCGGCGGCACCGTATGGGATGCAATCACGTACGACCCGGCGACCGACCTCGTGATTTTCGGCACCGGCAACGGCGCACCATGGGATGCCGTCGAGCGCGATCGCGGCCAGGGCGACAACCTGTTCCTGTCGTCGATCGTCGCCGTGCACGCCGACACCGGCAAGTACGCATGGCATTACCAGGAAACGCCGTGGGAAACCTGGGACTACGATACCGGCCAGCAACTGATGCTGCTCGACATCCCGGTCGATGGGCAGGTGCGCCACGTCGTCACGCAGGCTTCGAAGAACGGCTTCTTCTACATCCTCGATGCGCAGACCGGCGAGCTCCTATCCGGCGAACCGTATACCGACGTGAACTGGGCGACCGGCATCAACATGGAAGACGGCCGTCCGTTCGTCGTGCCCGAAGCGCGCTACAACGTCACCGGCAAAGCCTTCGACCTGATGCCGGGTCCGGCAGGCGGCCATGCGTGGCAGCCGATGTCGTACAGCCCGGAAACCGGCCTCATCTACATTCCGGCGACGACGCACCGTTCGCTGGTCGGCTCGATCGACGCACGCGCGGAGCACCTGGAGGAGTTTCCCGACACGGTGCAGAGCTTCACCGGCAGGCTCGTGGCATGGGATCCGGTTGCGCAGAAAGAAGTCTGGAGAAGCGAAGAGTTCATCAATCCGCGGGGTGGCGTGCAGGTGATCGGAGGCGCGCTGGCCACGGCCGGCAACCTCGTGTTCAACGGCAACCTGCCGAAGCAGGAATTCGTCGCTTACCGCGCGACGGACGGCGAGCGCCTGTGGTCCTTCGACACGAAGACCGCCGTGTTCCCCGGCGCCGTGAGTTACGAGATCGATGGCGAACAGTACGTCGCGATCGCCGTCGGCGGGCCGGTACAGGGCGGCTACTACGCACCGAACGGCGCGCGCATGCTCGTCTTCAAACTCGGCGGCAACCTGACGCTGCCCGACCTGCCTGAATTCACCGAACGCCCGATCGCGCCGCCGCCGCAGTTCGCCGATGCCGCGACGATCACGCAGGGCCAGGCGGTGTTCGAGGAAAGATGCCAGCTCTGCCACGGCCGCGGCGGCGCCGCACGTTCGTCGTTCCCCGACTTGCGCAGCGCACCGGCACTGCATGATCAAACGCTGTTCGACTCCATCGTGCTCGGCGGCATCCTGTCCGACAAGGGCATGGCCTCGTTCCGCGACTATGTCGACAGCGAGGATACGATGGCACTGCGCGCATACCTCATCTCGCTGGCCGAGCAGGCGGTGGCCGCGCAATAAACGTAACCGTCATTACTGCGAACGCGGGAATCCAGCCTGTATGGATTCCCGCCCTGGCGGGACTGACATAGGACTTTCAAGCAACCATGAACATCCCGCCTACAAACCGCCTCCGCTTCCGCCTGATGGACCCCACCAGCGCGCATGACCGCGAACTCTGGTTCGAGCTGGACCAGGACCCCGAAGTCATGCGTTACCTGAACGACAGCCAGCCGACGGCGCGCGACGAAATGGACGACTTCGTCGTGCCGCGCGTCGCGTCCTTCACCGATCCGGCGCGCGGACATGGACTGTGGGAACTAGCCGACAAACAGAGCGGCGAGCATCTTGGGTGGATCCTCGTGCGCTGCTACCGCTTCGACAAGCCGGAGCGCGAGGAAGACAACATAGAACTCGGCTGGCGCCTCAAACGCGCGCACTGGAACCGCGGCATCACGACCGAAGCCGCAGGGGCGATCATCGAGGTACTGCAACAGGATCCGGCGATACGCGCATTCAGCGCGCTCGCTGCCCCCGAAAACCGCGCGTCGATCGGCGTCATGAAGAAGCTCGGCATGCACTTCGTCGACGAGCGCTTCCACCTGATCGACGGCCGGCCGCCGTATGCGAGCGTCTATTACGAAATGCCGTCGCCGAACTGGATGACGCAGCTCAATTGCTAGGAGGTTCGGGAGCGGGCATGCTGCGGTGGGACGTTGAGCGCCAGGGATGGCGCGAGCGACAGCACAGGGATGTGCGCAGTCTCCCGGCGCAGCATGCCCGTTCCCGAACCGCTCACTGTACTGGCTGGATATGAGACTGGTGTCCGGCCCAAGCTCAAGGCCTGACAAACGTAATCAACGGCAACAACGCCTGCCCGATCCCCAATATCGTCGCGAACACCGGAATGCCGAAGATGCTCAGCATGATCAGCACGAGCAGGATCTGGTTGCCGTGGCGTGCGTTCCAGTAGCGGTATTGCTGCGCGAGGCGCGGCGGCAGGAAGTGCGGCAGGATGTAGTGGCCGTCGAGTGCGCCGATCGGGATCAGGTTGAACACCATCAACACGAGATTGATCAGCGTGAAGTACATGAAGAAGGTTTCGGCACCGGGCCCCTGCGCGAAACTCCAGCCGTTGATGACGCCGAGCGCGTAACCGTTGATCGCTACGATGGCGAGCAGCAGGTTCATGCCGGGGCCCGCGGCCGACACGAACATGTCCGCCCAGCGTGAGCGGAACTTGCGCGGGTCCGTCGGCACCGGCTTCGCGTAGCCGAAGCCCACGAGCGCCACCATCGCGAGGCCGAGCGGATCGATGTGCGCAGCTGGGTTCAGCGTCAGGCGGCCGGCCTTCTGCGCGGTGTCGTCGCCATACAGGGTTGCCGTCAGCGCGTGGCCGAATTCGTGGAAGGTCAGAGAAATCACGATCGCGATCAGGATCATCGCGAACAGCATGTACTGGCCCTGCATCAACAGGTACAGCATCAGAGGAATGGTCCGGGCGGGGTGACGCGTCGCAGCATCGTCGAATCCTGATCGAGGTTAATGGGCGCATTCTAGCGTGAAGGCGGCCTTAGCCGAACTGCCGGGTGCGGACGGGAAATACCCTTGCTCATGCGTGTATTGTCACGCAAGCGCAATCAGGGGGGACAGATTGGTACAGCGTTTGCTCTTCCGTACGTGAGTCCTGAACAACCGCGGAAATGGGCAATGAGCCAGGAAAAAGTTACCGGAGCTTGTAGCAAATTTTCCGTTCTCAGACTCAACCGTAGCCACTAATCAATTTTTGGAGACTTCAAATGCGTATTTCCAAACTTCCGTTGTGTGCTCTGGGTCTGCTGCTCCTGAACGGCTGCGCAGCCCTGGATGACGATGTCACTGTAGGCGAAGCAATCGACGACGCAGCAATCACCGCCCAGGTGAAAACCGCCCTCGTCGAAGACGATGAACTGTCCGCACTGGACATCAACGTCGACACCGTGAACGGCGTCGTGACGCTGAACGGCGCAGTGGACAACCAGGCCCACATTGCCCGTGCAGCCGATGTTGCCGACGACGTCGATGGCGTGCGTTCGATCCAGAACAACCTCACTGTCGACCAGTAAGGCGTTACATCCTGGCCCTGTGGCTGCCGGCTATTGTGCCGGCGCCACTCGCCAGATCACGTTGCCGACATCGTCGGCCACCAGCAAATCCCCTCTCGAATCCATGACCACGCCGACAGGCCGTCCGCGTGCGCGTTCGCGTGCGTCGAGGAAACCCGTCAGCACTTCGCGCGGCATCCCCGACGGCATGCCGTTTTCGAACGGCACGAAGATCACGCGGTAGCCCGCCGGCGGCCTCCGGTTCCACGAACCGTGCTGGCCGACGAAAGCCCCGTTCGCGAACGGCGCAGGCCAGCTCGCCGTGCTGGCCGTGTTGAATGCGAGTCCGAGCGAGGCCGTGTGCGCGCCGAGCGCATACTCCGGCGCGCGCGCGGTGGCCACGAGGTCAGGCCGCTGCGGTTGCACGCGCTCGTCGACATGCTGGCCATAGTAGCTGTAGGGCCAGCCGTAGAAGCCGCCGTCGACGACGGACGTCAGGTAATCCGGCACGAGGTCGCTGCCGATCTCGTCGCGCTCGTTGACGACGGTCCACAGCATGCCGCTGTCCGGATGCCAGGCCATGCCGTTCGGATTGCGCAGGCCCGACGCGAATACGCGCGTCGCCCCGCTACGCGGATCGATCGCGAGGATCGCCGCGCGATCCTGTTCGGCTTCCATGCCGCGCTCGCCGACGTTGCTGTTGGAGCCGACAGTCACGTACAGCGTCGCGCCATCGGGCGACGCGATCACGTTCTTCGTCCAGTGATGGTTGACCGGCCCGCCAGGAAGCGCGGCCACCGTATGCGCCGCTGCCGTGATGCGCGTGGCGCCCTGCTCGTACGGAAAGCGCACGAGCGCATCGGCATTCGCGACGTACAGGTCGCTGCCGACCAGCGCCATGCCGAAGGGCGACATGAGGTTGTCGAGGAAAGGAGTCTGCAGCTCGGCAACTCCGTCGCCGTCGGCATCGCGCAGCAGCGTGATGCGATTCGCGCTCGGCACGCCGGCGCCGGCGATCTTCATGACCTGCGCCATGACCCACGCGCGCACGCCCTTCTCCTCCTTCGGCGGCGCATTGCTTTCGGCGACGAGCACGTCGCCGTTCGGCAGCACGTGGAGCCAGCGCGGATGATCGAGTCCGCTCGCGAAGGCATTCACGGCGAGGCCGTCGGCCACCGCCGGCATTTCGCCGTCACGCCAGCCGACGACGCGTGCGACGTTCACGGTCGGAATCAGCGAAGGATCCGGCGGCGGCAGCTCCGGGTCCGGGCCATAGCCCGCCGTTTCCGGCAACCGCGCGGATTCGCATGACAGCAACAGCAGCAACGCCATCGCCGCGAGCACGACCAGCAGGTTGCGCATCGTGACCATCGTGAACCTCCTCCGTTTCCCGTAAACGAAAACCCCCGCGGTGCGGGGGTCTCGGTGCTTCAGTGCGTGGTGCTTACTGGCCTTCCAGCGGATTGCCACGCGGTTCGAAGGTTTCGTCGAAGCGGTCGGGCAGCCCGCTGTCGGAACTGATGTAACGCTTCGAGATGAGCCACTTGCCGCCGACCTTTTTCAGTTCGGTATCTTCGCGCCCCTGCTCGTACAGGCTCGGCGCCTTGCCGACGCCTTCGTTCATGACGCCGGTCCAGATCACGTGCGCGATGGCCGTGTCGCCGTTTATCTCGATGACGGGATTCGTCAGCAGCATGTGGCCGCGGCGCTGTTGCTGCGTGGCGGCCTGTTCTGCGCCCGCCCCATCGTCGCCGGCGGGCGAATACAGCGCGGCGATCTCGTCGTGGCCGCGCGCGACGGTGCCGTCGACGTCGAGCAGCGCATCCTCGGTGAAGTACTCGGACAGCGCGCGGCTCTCGCCGCTCGACAGCTCGTAGTAATAACGCGTCAGGAAGTCCTCGACGGCGATGCGATCGAGCAGCGTTTCCATCGTCAGTTCCTGGGCCTGCAGCAGCGCGGGCGCCGGAACGCACAATGCCAGGATCGCCAGGCGCAGCAGGGGTTTACGGATGGCTCGCGTGATCATGTATCACCTCGTTTTTATGGGTTGGCCTGCGTGCGGGGATCGTACGCCAGCGGTCCGGAAGCGGCAACCGGACTCCCGGCGCGCTGGTCGCGGCAACCGGGAATTGTTCCCATTCTTGCCGTAGTTTGACGCAACCCGGAGAACTCTTCCGTGACGGCGACGATAATGCCTCACGCAGGCGCGATTGCAGCCGCCGCCTGCTACGACATCGAACATCGATCGCCTTCACGGAAACCGCATGCATCGTCATACCACGCCGCGCTATTGCGCACTGGCGCTGCTGCTGGCCAGCGGCGGCGGGCACGCGGCTGAACCCGAAGGCTTCAGTCTCGAACTGGATGCCTACGGCACCCTGGGCGCCGTGCATTCGAGCGAGGACGACGCGGACTTCATCGCCGACCTGAAACAGCCGGACGGCGCGGGCTTCCACGATGACGTCGCACTCGGCATCGACAGCCGCGTGGGCCTGCAGCTGACGGCGACGTTCACGCCGCGGCTCAGCAGCGTCGTGCAGGTCATCAGCGAGCATCAGCACGACGGGACCTTCTCGCCGATCGTCGAATGGGCCAATGTGAAATACGAGGTCACGCCCGAGTTCAGCCTGCGCGCGGGCCGCATCGTGCTGCCGATCCTGATGACTTCCGAGTATCGCAAGGTCGGCTACGCAAACCACTGGGTGCGCGCGCCGGTGGAGGTGTACCACCTGCTGCCGGTCACGAACAACGACGGAGTCGACATCAGCTACCGCATTCCGTTCGGCGACCACGGCTACACGCTGCTCGCCTACTACGGCAGCAACGATGCCAGGCTGCCGAGCGGCAAGGTCGAAGGCGACGGCAGCCGCGGCATCATCAACACGCTGGAGTTCGGACCCACGCTGCTGCGGCTCGGGTTCACGTACAGCGGCCTGCAGGCCGGCGCGCTCAACGGCTTCTTCGACCTGTTCCGCGGCTTCGGACCGCAGGGCCAGGCGCTCGCCGCACGCTACGACCTGAACGACAAGGCGGCCAAGTCCATCGTGCTGGGCCTGAACCACGATCCGGGCCCGTGGTTCGCGATGGCGGAATGGATCAGGATCGAAACGGATTCCTTCATCGGCACGAACCGCGCGTGGTATGTCAGCAGCGGTGTTCGCCTCGGTCGCGCCACGCCGTACATCACCTATTCCCGCAAGGACAGCGTCGAGGACTTCTCGCGCGAGCGCGGCCTCGACATCGCGGGATTACCGCCACCGCTGCAGGATTTCGGTATGGGCCTGAATGCCGGACTCGCCGGGTTCCTGCGCCCGACCGACTCCGCGACGGTATCGGCCGGCACGCGCTGGGATTTCGCCGGGCACTTCAGCTTCACGCTGCAGGTCGATCACGTGCACGCCGACGATGACTCCTTCGGCATGGTCGCCAACCGTCAGCCGGGGCTGATGCCGGGCGGCAGGACCAACGTCGCCACTGCCTCGTTCTCGTTCGTGTACTAGGGGGCGATACGATGAAGATATCGCTGGTGTTGTTGATTGCATGGCTGATGGCCCTGAATAGCGACGGGGCTTCGGCGGAAGTCGTGGCCGTCGTGTCGGCGCAGAGCACCATCACCGCGCTGAGCCCCACGGAGATCGCGGACATCTTCCTCGGCAAGCGCGCGCGCCTGCCCGGTGGCGGCACTGCGGTTCCGATCGACCAGGCCGAGGATTCTCCGGAGCGCGAGGAGTTCTATGTGCGTTATGCCGGCAGGACGCCCGTCGAAATGAAAATGCACTGGTCGAAACTGATCTTCACCGGCCGCGGCCAGCCGCCGCGCCAGGTGCGTGATGCCGAGGCGGTGAAAGCCGCGCTGGCGGCACAGCCCAATGCGATCGGCTACCTCGACCGCCGCTACGTGGATGAGTCGCTCACCGTCCTGGAATGAACGTGAACGAGTCCGTATCCATCGAGCGCGCCGAACGGAAGCCTGACGTACCGGAAGCGCGCATGCATGCAAGGCCGTCGCACCTGCTTGCCGATCCGCGGCTGCAGTTTCCGGTGATAGGCCTCGCGCTGCTCGCGCTGATCTGGCTCGGGACATGGATGCTGGTCGACTCGGAATATCGCGGTGCGCGTGCAGCGGCAGCCACGGCGACGACGAAACTCGCCGGCATCTACGAAGCGCAGGTCGTGCGCGCGCTGCGCGAAGTGGATCTCACGCTGCGGTTCGTGCAGCACGCCTACGAAGACGGACTGGCACGCGCCGACACGTCGGAACCGATGCTGCCGGCGCTCGCCGAACGCAACCTGCTGCCGCCGGACCTGCTGTTCGTCGTCAGCATCACGGATGACGAAGGCCGCATCGTCGAACGCACGCGCAGTCCGGGCATCGACGACGTCGCGGGCCTCCCATGGTTCGACGGCCAGCGCATCGCCGACGACTTCCTGATCAGTACTCCGCAGTTCATCCCGCAGGCCGACAGCTGGGTCGTGCATTTCAGCCGCCGTCTCGACGCCGCCGACGGCAGCTTTGCCGGCATCGCGATCGTCACGGTCGATGCCGCGTTCTTCGTCAGCGGTTACGAATTTTCGGATCTCGGCATGCAGGGCGTGCTCGGCATCCTCGGCAGCGACGGCGTGTTCCGTGCGCGTCGCAGCGGCGATGCCATGGCTTATGGAGAAACGGTCGACTACGAAGCCCTCGTGGCAGCGAACGCGGATACCGCCGACATCGACGTGAATGCCTGGGATGGCGTCACGCGCTATACCGCAGTGCGTGAGCTGTTCGGCTTTCCGCTCGCCGTCGTCGTCGGCCTCGCCGAAGCGGAACAGCTCGCAACCGTGAAGCAAAGCACGCGCACGCAGCTGTGGCAGGCATTCGGTGCAGGCGTCGTCATGCTGCTCGGCGTCGCGGTGTTCGGCCGCATGAGCTGGGAGCTGCAACGCAGCCGCATAGCGCTGCTGGCGCACCAGGTCGCGTATGCACGACGCGTCGAATACGAGGCTTACCACGACACGCTGACCGGGCTCGCGAACCGCAGCCTGTTCAACAGGCTGCTGTCGCATTCGGTCCAGCAGGCGAAACGAAACCAGCGTTCGTTCTCGCTGCTGTTCATGGATCTCGACCGCTTCAAGCTGATCAACGACACGCTCGGCCACGATGCCGGCGACGAACTGCTGCGGGATGTTGCGAAGCGTCTAAGCGTGGCGGTGCGTTCGAGCGACACCGTTGCACGCCTTGGCGGCGACGAGTTCGTCGTGCTGCTGCCGGAACAGAACGATGTCGAACAGCTGACCGCGGTATCGACGCGCATTCTCGACGCCGTGCGCGAGCCCTTCCTGCTGGCCGGTAACGACGTGACTATCACGGTGAGCATCGGCATCAGCTCGTATCCGCATGACGGGCTGGACGAGCAGACGCTGACGAAAAATGCAGACCTGGCGATGTACCAGGCGAAAAAGGAGGGGCGTAATCTCTTCCGCTTCTACGCCGACCTGCCGCCGTCCGGTAAACAGGCGACGGCAAGCTGACGTACGCCGGCGCCGCGCGGCACCGGCGTCATTCATGCAATCAATAGCGCCACATGATGCGCGCCTGCACCATCTCGCTCCAGAAGTCGTCGGTATCGGTCTGGTCATAGCTGATCGCAGCGGAGAGGTTTTCACTCGCCATGAAGTTCACACCGATGCCGGCCGTCCAGCCATCGCCGCCCGGGCCTTCGTCTTCAACCTGGAACAGCGGGCCATTGCCGAAGCGGGCGTTCGTGAACGTGTCGCCGCCTTCGACCTGCGCATTCCAGAAGCCGCGCAGGAACGGGCTGATACCACCCGATATGTTCCAGTCGATCTGGGCACCGACGCTCACGCGCTTGCTGTCGAAATCCTGGTCGCTCACCGTCAGGCCAAGGCCGTTGGCAGCGGATTCCTGGTAGCCGCCGAGATCCACGTTCGAGTAGTCGAAACGCACCTGGGGCGTTGCGCGCACGCTCTCGCCAAGCTGCATGTCGCCACCGAATGCGAGGCGCATGCCGTACTGGTCAGCGTCGTCCTCGGCCAGGGCGAAGCCATTGCCGGCGCCGTAGCTGCGAACGTATTCGATATCGCTGTGCGCGACCGTCACGATGCCTTCGACGAACGCAGCGCCGAAGCGTTGCTCGGCATAGAGGCTCGCGCGCATGCCTTCGAGGTCGGTCACGGTGCCGGACATCGCACCGGCGTAATCGATCGTGTCTTCGTTGAGCGTAACGGCGATGCCGAGCGTCAGGCCGGATTCCAGTTGATAGTCGACGCCGAGGCCGGCTTCCTGGCTGTCGCTCTCGGCAGTGGCGGAGCGGTTCAGCAGGTCATATTCGTTCTTGCGGTCGCCATAGCGCACCCACACGCCATGTGCGTTTTCGCTCTCGCCGCGCAGGCCGCCGAGACGGTTGCTGATCTGGTCGTATTCAGTGAACAGGCCGTTGAACATGGTCGTTGCAACGACCGGCGATGGCAGTGGCATCAGCACGCCGAGCGCGCGGCCGAGCTGTGCGTTGTCCATGGCTGCAAGCGTGAGAAGGCTCTGGCCCTGCGCGCCGTCGCCTGCGCCGAGCGCGTCGAGCGCGTAGGCAATGCTGGTCGTCCGGCCACTCGCCGCGGGCATGAAGCTGAAACGATGCAGGTTTGCGCGCAGTTCGCCACCAGGGGACGTCGTCGTATGGATGTTCAGGTAACTGCGGCCACCGTTCAACGCGTCACGCAGCGCGGCTTCCGCGCCGGCCGGCGTGCCGCCGTTCGCCGCGATGAAGGCGGCGTTCCACGTCGTGGCCTGCGTCGTGTTGAAGCTGGAGCTGTAGCTGCCCGACGTCACGCCGGCAGGGAATCCGGTGAAGGTCGGCAGCATCGTCGCGACGCCGGCATTCGCGCCCGGTGCCGTGCAGCAGTGGACATGGGCGGCCGTGGTGCCGCTGTTGAGGTCGCGGAAAGTCGTGGCGACGCGCAGCTGGTGCGTGTCGGGATTCAGCGAAACGACGCCTACGCCGCTGCCACCCGTCGCAACCGGCGGCACTTCGTTTGCGCCGCTCAGCACGCCTTTGTAAATCTGGGCCTGCGCGCCGGCGGAAGCAGCCAGCAGGATTGCGCTTGCAAGAATGTTGTATCGAAGTTTCATGGTCTCTCCCCAATCTCCTTAGTGATGCGCCGCCGCAGCGTTGTGACGGCGCGGGCGCGCTACTATAACCGCGTAGTTCGGCATTTCTACGGAGTGCGGGAAACACCCTAGGGAAAGGCCCCGCAATGCGGGGCTTTCCTGTCTTGCTTTACGCCTTCATTCGAAGTTGAAGAGATCGTCGGACACTTCCGACGGCCGCTGCATGCCCTGCTCGAAATATTTCTGCCAGATCGCATCCCACGGACGGCCGTACATGTCGGGCACTTCGTATTCGAGCACGGTGCCGGGCGCCACCGGCGTGTTGATGCCTTCCATGTTGAAGATGGTCTGCGTGCACTCGATGAAGGCGTAAGGCGTTTCGTCGGCATCGGTATAGTCGTTGATCTTGTTCAGGTTGCGCACGATGCGCAGCGGCTGCACGAAGGCTTCGTCGTCGTACAGGATCGATTCGTGGTTGAGGCCGAGGAACTTGCCGTCGGCATCGCGCAGCGGCGTGTAGATCTCGATCGTTTGCATCTTGCTCGAGAACTCAAAGGCCGAGTGCGCTTTCCAGCCCTGCACGTTCGAGGTCCACGTGATCAGCGTATCGCCGTCCCAGAAGCCGACCGTTTCGCCATACCAGCGCGGCACGGCCTCGCCGAGGCGCGGCACGCCACCGCTCGGGACGTCATCCATCTTGAACTCGCGGCCGACGTAGATGCTCGTGATGAAGTTGTCGGCGACGCCGCCGATGATCTGCACCATGTCCGGCGTCGCCGTGACGTAACTCTCCCAGATCGAGAAGGAATACCAGCGACGCATGAAACCTTCGGGCCAGCAGAACGTCGATGGCCACAGCGCGTGACCGCGCACCTGGTGATACGCCTCCTGGACCATGTACTGCTGGTATTGCGGCGTCAGCAGCGACAGGATCGTCGGGTACTGGCTATGTCGCAGCCAGTACCACGTCAGCTGGTCCTGGCCCGCGGTCGGCCGCGCATACACGCCGTTCCACTCGGCCGCCGGAAAATCGGCGAACGTGTATTCGTGCGGGCCGCCGCGCGCGGTCGTCTCGGCGAGCAGCGCTTCGTAATGGTCCTGCGCGCTCGTGAATTCGTACGGACTGACGATCGCTTCCTTCGGCAGGTCCTTGTCGCAATGGCCCCATGGCCCATCCTTTGGATCGGCGACCAGGGGCGGCGGGAACAGGATGCCCTGCTGCACTTCGGTGGCGAACGGGCTGTTGCAGCGGAAGTAACGCGGATCGGTCCACAGTTCCCTGTCAACGTAAAAATCAGGGCTGTTGAACAGGTCGCGCGGCAGTGGCTCGAGCGGCGGTGCGTCGTTCGGGAAACCGTACAGCGTCCAGTTTTCACGCGACTGGCCGGGTTCGAAGATGCGATCGGGGCCGACGTTCTCGCGGCCGTCCTGCACGCTCTCGGCGAGCGGGCGCGCACGCCCAACGCTCTCGAAGCCGATGTCCGGCAAGGTCTGTGCGCCGAGCGGCGTGCTGCCGAGGATGGTGACGGTGGCGCAGGCGAGCGCCGCCCGCAGGGTGTTGCGCTTGAAGCTCATGGAATCCCCTCCAACGATTGATCGTGCCTGTCAGGCTCTTATGTTTTTTTTCCCGCCGGGCGAGCATATCACGCCGGCCGCGCACTGCTTGCGAACGCGCAGCTCAATCGACGTCGGCCAGCACGCTCGATTCGCTGCCGACGACATCCTCGAAAGCCTTGCGCAGGTCGCCGATGCTGACGCGCCGCTTGACCATCAGCTTGCGCGTGACGGCATCGAGCGTTTCGTCGCCATCGGTGGCCGACTGGATCTCGCGGTCGAGCGCGTCGAACACGAGCACGGCCTTCGCGGTGACGGCGCCAGTGGAATTGCGCACGCGCAGCTCATCCGCCTCGCCACCCCATTCGGCCAGGCCCGCGAGGATGTCGGCGCGGCGCGCGTCGTCGTAGGCCCCCGCGCGGTACAGCAGCTCGATGCCGTAATACTCGGCGATGCCTTCGGCGATCCAGTCGTCGTTGAAGTCGCCACTGATGCGCGTCAGCACGTGCGACAGCTCATGGAACAGCGGGCTCGTGCCGTTTTCGCTGATCGCGCGGCGGCTGCTGTGGAAGAAGAACGAGTTCGGGCCGGACAGGCCGCCGCGCCACAGCGGATCGTCGCCGGTCACCATCAGCAGCTTCGCCGGCGACACGTCGAAGGCCTTTTCGATTTCCGGCCACACGAGGCTGACGAGCGCGAGGTACGTCACCTTCTCGACGCCGGTGTTCAGCGGCGCCGCGATCGAGAACAGCGTGTCGTCGCCGACGCGAGCGCGCTGCGCGCTGACGCGGCCGACGATGAACCAGCCGCGCGGACGGTCGAAGTCGCGCTCGGGATCGTCGAGCACGTACACGTTGCTGACTTCGGCCGACTGGTCGAGCGGCCAGGCCGTGTTCGCATTCCACCTGTCCGGCAGCGCGAAGCGCAATACGGCCTTCGACTCGGCCTTGCCACGCGTCGTCACGCGGATGCGCGGCGTGATGCGCTCGCCGCGAAACAGCGCCCAGGTGTCCGTCATCAGCGCATCGTAGCTTTCGTCCTGGTTGCTGTTCGCACGCGGCCGCGTGACCTTCACGTCGTAACTGAGGCTCGCGTCTTCGTCGGCCGGCTCCCAGCGCACGCGCTCATCGTCGACATCGAGTTCGCCGCTCGTCACCTTGAAATTGGAGAAGCGCTCCGGTTCATACGGAAAGCTCACGCGCGTGACCGGCGCGTCATCTTCGAGCTTCATCGTCACGTGCGCCGAATCGACGCCGGCTTCGAGTTCGACTATCCAGTCGACGCGGTAGGTGTCGTCGTCGGCGGCAAGGGCGGCAGCGGGGGCAAGAAACAGTAGTAAAAACAGGCGGGTGATGCGCATGACAGCTCCGGAAACAGGCCGCCATGGTGTGCAGGTAATGGCCCGTGGTCAAGGGGCGCTCCTGCGGAAAATGAACGAGTACATCGCCTGCCCTGCGCCACGCGATTGAAGCAGCCCGCCCATGCTGCTTAAATCCGCCATCCTCCACTTCGTCGCTCCCCATGTTCTTCACGGACGAACGCAGCCAGTTCTTCAAGCCCCTCACCGGCAAGTACCGCGAACAGGTCGTCGAATGCCTGCGGCTGTTGCATGAGCGGCTTTACAGCGCGAAGGCGGACTATGGCGAATCGCTGAAGCGCGACCAGGTGCTGAACGTGTTCAGCGAGGCGCTCGAGCGCGCGCCGCTGCTCGATGGCGACGAGGAAGGCGGCCGCTTCGCGTCGAACTGGGAACAGGCCGGCTGGGTGCTGAACCTGCTCGTGGACCATGGCTGGCTGAAGCGCGACAAGGACGAGGCTTCGTTCCAGTCGACGTATCCATTCAGCCGCATCGGCCGGCTGTTCACGCAAAGCCTCGTCGAAGCCGACGGCCGCAGCGTGCGTACGCGCCACCGCAATACGCGCAACACGCTGAATGCGCTCGCCGCCTTCGTCGAGCGCGGCGAGGTCTACGACCTGCTCGACGCGCACGAACATTCCGAACGCATCATCGCCGACTTCACCGACATCATCGCCGAGCTCGAGGAACGCAAGCGCGAGCTCGTGCGCGAAGTAGAGGCGCAGCAACTTGTCCAGCAGGCCAGCGACCAGTTCTTCGACTTCATGGAGCGACGCTTCCAGCCGGACGTCGCGATCCGCATCTCGGCCGACAGCGTCGAAAAACACCGCGACCGGATCCAGGACACGATCGACCGCATCCGCCGCAAGCCGAAAGCCTGGAAGCGCAAGGCTGAAGAGGAGCTGCGGCGACTCGCACCCGACCTCGTCGTAAACAAGGATGCGTCGGTGCTGTACCAGCTGCTCGACAGCATCGAAACGCGCATGCGCAATGCCTCGGACATCATGCTGCCCGCGCTGCGCCGCACGCTGCAGGGCTTCACGCGCCGCGCTGACCTGATCATCCGCCAGCTCAGTTACCTGCACGACCAGAAGCACAACGACATCGTCGGCCTGTGCCGCTCGCTGAGAACGCTGGAAAGCAACGAGCTCGATGCGCGCCTGCAGCTCGCCGGCGACGCGATGGCGCAACTCGACGCCGGCTTCATCGACCCTGCGCAACTGCGGCTGCGCGAACAGCGCGGCGAACGCACGGTGCACAGTGGCATAGCGCAACCCACCACGCCCGATGTCGCGACGCTGCGCGAGCTGTTCATCCAGCAGGCGCTCGACCGCGCCTTCAACGTGAACGGCGGCGCGATGCGCGAGTACCTGCGCCATGCGCTCGGCGCCAGCCGGCGCATCGACAACCGCGACCTGCCAGTCGATGCCGCCACCGACCTGCTCGCACTGAGCCACCTGATCGAACTCGGCAGCGCCGACCATGCCGCCACCGGCTTCCGCGTCCGCATCGAGCCGACGCAACCGATCCACGACGAACACTATTTCGCACGCCGCGACGGCTTCCTGCTGGAACTGGAACACGATGACGACAAGCAAGGCCCTGAACGCAGCCCTGGATGAGCGCGGCCTCATGCCGGCGCAGTTCTCCGAATTGATGATCCGCATGCTCGATCGCGGCGTGCTGTGCCGCGACGAAAGCGGCAAGGAAGCGGAGCTGTACGACCGTTACGTGCAATGCGCCGACCTCGTCGCCGACTATCTCTCGGTGCTGCACATCCGCGTGCTGCACGACGCACGCTTCAGGACCGTGCGCCTGTTTCCACCCGGCGCGGAAGTGCCGGGGCTCCCGGATGCCGCCGACCAAGGTTTCGACGGCGGCCTGCGCGCGCGCCTGAGCCAGCAGGAAGTGGCGACGATCCTCGTGCTGCGCGCCGAATACGACAAGGCGCTGCGCGAAGGCCAGATCGACGAACACGGCGAAGCCACGCTGCCGATCGAAGCGCTGAACCTCGCCAGCAAGAACCTGCTTGGCCGCCCGCTGCCGCAGGCGCGCACCGAGCGCGAAGCGCTGTTCCGCCGGCTGCGCCGGCTACGCCTGATCCGCGGCGCCAGCGACGCCGCGCTCGACGACGCGGAGGCCTGGCTGATCGTCCGTCCGGACATCACGAGCCTTGTGACCGACACGGTGCTCGCGCAGCTCGGCGCCGGCCTCGCCGACCCCGGCGCGGACCGGGACGACGACGAAGAGGATTGACGATGTACCTGAAACGCTCGATCACCGTGAACTGGGGCAACCTGCCCGCCGAAGAACTCGAATACGGTCCGATCAACCTGTTCTCCGGCGGCAACGGCTCCGGCAAGACGACGGCCGCCGACGCGCTGCAGACGCTGATGACGGCGACGCACGACAACCTGTTCACGTACAACCCCGGCCAGGACGAAACCACGCAGCGCGGCCGCGGCGGCAAGCAGGTGCGCACGCTGGCCTCGTACATCCTCGGCTGCGACGACGGCGCATATGCGCGGCCATGGGCCTGCGACGGCTACATCGCCGGCGTGTTCCATCCGACGCGCGGCGAGACCGCCGAACCGTTCACGGCGGTGATCGGCGTGCGCGCGCATCTCGATGCCGCCGGCAGCACCAAGCAGGCGCGCCAGGACGAACTGCTGCTGATGATCGTGCCGGGCACGGAGCTGCAGCTGTCGCACTTCGTGGTCGATGCCGGCGGCGAGCGCGCCGTCGTGCCTGTCACCGATATCGCGAACCGACTGCGCCAGCAGCTCGGCAAGAAAGGCGTCGAGGTGTACGACAACAAGAAGAGCGCGTACCTCGCGCGCCTGTACGGCGCACTGCGCGGCAAGCGCGATTCGGTGTCGCAGCAGGAAGCGAAGAACGCCGCGCGCACGTTCGCGCGCTTCATGGCCTACAAGCCGGTGGATTCGATCGATCACTTCGTTGCCAGCGAAGTGCTGGAACCGCACGACATGGGCGACACGATCCGCCGTATCCGCGAGCTGTTGCGCACCGTGCACGGCATGGAACAGGAAGCGATCCAGCTGCGCACCAGCGTCGACCTGCTCGACCAGTCGCGCACGCAGGCAACCGCATACCTCGACAGCTGGCTCGAACGCACCACGCAGGCATACGGCGCCGCCGCGCAGCAGTTCCGCACCAACCAGCGCCAGTACCTCGCGAAGAAAGACGAACAGAGGCAACTGCGCGCGCAGCAGCAGTCGCATCACGACGAATGCGAGCAGGTGCGCCAGCGCCTCGAGCACACGCACCGCGAGCTCGTCGCGCTCGAAGCGCGCGTACAGGGCATCCCGGCGCTGCGCGACAAGCACGCACTCGAAACCAGTCGCAAGCAGTTGCTCGACCACATGCAGGGCGGCGTGCGTCCGCTGCTCGAACAGGACCAGCAGCGCACGCGCAACTTCGGCGCGCTTCGCGCGATGCGCGACATCCTCGGCCGGCACAGCATCGAGGTCGACCTGCCGATGTTCGCGAGCCAGGGCTGGCGCAGCGGCCTGAAGGCGCTGCTAGCGCACGAAAACACCCCGGCACCCGACCTGAACCAGCTGCTCGCGCGCGACTGGATCGACCTGTCGCCGCTCGAAACGGGCCTCGAGCGCATCCGCGCCGAGCAACAGCTGCACAACCAGCTCGCCGAGCTGCTGCACACCGCGCGCGAGGATCTCGCGGGCCAGGACAGCGCATCGCTCGCGCAGCGCCTCGACCGGCTCGTGAACAGGCGCACGCAGGCGCTGGAAGCCCTGCAACAGCAGCGGCAGCAGAGCGAGCAACGCATTCGCACGCTCGAGTCGAAGCGCGTGCCGTACCCACCCGACGTCGAAGAGGCCGTGCGCGCAATCCGCCAGCAGTGTCCGCAGGCCGACCCGCGCGTGCTATGCGACTACGTCGACGTGCAGGACCCGCAGTGGCAGATGGCGATCGAGGGTTACATCGGCGGCGCGCGCTTCGGCATTCTCGTCGAAGCCGACTACGAGGCCGAGGCGATCCGCATCGTGCGGCGGTTGTCCGGCAAGCGCCGCAACAACGCGCGCGTGATCCAGGGCGAGCAGGCGCGGCGCGATGCCGAGAAGGCGTCGCTGCCAGCCGAATCGATCATCCACGTGCTGCGTTTCTCGCACCGCACGGCGGAACATTACCTGAAGGCTTCGTACGGCAACGTCGTGCGCGTCGACAGTGCCGAGGCGCTGCGCTTCACGCGGCGCGGCATCACGGTGGACGGCATGGGCTCGGGCGGGTACGCGCTGTACCGCTGCGACCTCAACGACGACGACCTCGTGTTCGGCGAAGCCGCGCGCGAACGCAACCTGCTCGCGCAGCGCAATGCGCTGGACGAGCTGATGAAGAGCCTGCAGCACGCGAGCGATGCGTACCACGCCGTCAAGCAGCTGCAGCAGCAGGTGCTGCAGTTCAAGGCGCTCGGCTGGGTCGATGCCGCCGCGACGCTGCTCGGGCACCAGCGTGAACTGAAGGAAGTCGAGCAGGCGCTCGCGACGCTCGACCTCAGCGACCACCATGAACTCGAACGGCAGCGCGACGAAGCCCTCGCCGCTTACCGCAGCCTGGAGGCGATGCAAGGCCAGCTGAACGAGAAAACCGGCGAACTGCGCAAGGAACTCGAAAGCTGCGATCGCGCCATCACGCTGCTGGCCGACCGCAGCGAAGCGCTGCAGCAGGCACAGGAAGACGCCGAATCTGGCCTGCAGGCCTGCACGCGTTACTGGCCCGACCTCGACGTCGCCGCAAGAGTGGAGGCCATGGACCGGCGGATCGACAACGCGCACGACCCGATCGACTTCGTCGCGGAAGAACGTTTCCTCACGCAGCGGCTGAACGAAGTCACCGTCGAACTGGAAAAGTTACTGCTGCGCTACAACCAGCAGGCGCAACCTGCAGACCAGGTGCTCGTCGACAGTGCCGACGACCTGCACAGCACCCCGTTCTTCGGCCACGTCTGCCAGTTGCACCGGCAGCTCGACAACCTGCACAACCGCCTGCGCAACAGCGTGCTGCTCGAGAAGCAGGAGAAGCTGGCGAGCCTGCGCGATACGTTCAACACCACGTTCGTCAGCGACCTGTGCAACGAGATCCACCAGGCGATCCGCGACGGCGAGCGCACGCTGAAAAACCTGAACCAGGAACTGGAGCACCACCGCTTCGGCGCCGACCGTGAACGCTTCGCGTTCGTCTGGAGCTGGGTGCCGGAGTTCAGGGACTATTGGGACTTCTTCCGCGAAGTCATCGAGATTCCGAACCTCGGCGACGGCGCGAGCCTGTTCGACGCGCCCCTGTCGGATAAAGCCGCAGCCGTTCGCGACCGGCTGCTGGCTTTGCTGCTGGACGGCGACGAGCAAACCGCGCTGCGCCAGCTCGAACGCGTCAGCGACTACCGCCGCTACCGCCAGTACGACATCCTGAAGCATCCGGAAAACAAGCCGCCGATCAGCCTGAGCCAGTACGGCACCGGCTCGGGCGGCCAGCTCGAAACGCCGGCCTACATCATCCGCGCCGCGGCCGTGACGAGCGCCTTCCGCTTCAACGAAGGCGACAGCCACCTGCGCATGGTGATCGTCGACGAAGCCTTCATGCACATGGACGAAACGCGCTCGCGCGAAGTCATCGACTACCTCACGCGCACGCTCGGCCTGCAGCTGGTCTTCATCATGCCGTCGAGCAAGGCCGGCCCCTTCCTCGACCTGATCAGCAACCAGTTCGTGTTCAGCAAGGTGCCGAGCGCAACGCCCGTCGGCGAGCTGAAGACGCAGGTGCTCGTCGATCGCCAGCAGCTGCATCGCGAGCGCGTGGCCGAACTCTGGGCAAACCACCGCCGCGTGATACGCCAGCAGGGCGCGCTCGACTTCATGGAAGGCATGCAGTGAGCGCGCCGCGCTGGCTGGCGGACGAAGCCTGGCTGCGCGCGCTGCTGCACTGGTTCCTGGACAGGCTCGGCGAGCCGCGCAGGAGCTGGAGCGGCCCGCTCCGGTCCATTGCGGGGAAATAGATACAGGTCCTGCGAGAAATGCGGGTTTACCCGCGGGCCAAAGCCCGCGACCATTCCCGCATGCGCAACGCTTTCCCATTCAGCCGCCTGCCCCTCAACCGACTGCCCGGTTCGCTGCGCCTGTGGCTGATGCTGGCTGTCGCCTGCGGGCTCGCCTACAGCTTTTTCGAGATCGTCGACGACGTGTTTTTCGATCCGCTCGAAGGCGACGTCGAGTCGCATGAGTTCGACGCGGCGGTATCGCGGTTCCTCACGCAGTTCCGGTCGGAGGGGCTCACGCAGGCGGCGATCGACCTGACGGCACTCGGCTCGGTCAGCGTGCTGACCGTGTTCGCGATCCTCGCGTATGCCGCCGCGATCGGCTCGCGTGACTTCGTCGGGCTTGCGCACCTGAGCATCGCGCTGCTCGGTGCGGGCCTGTGGCCGCAGTTGCTGAAGCCCCTGTATGGGCGCGAACGTCCCGACCTGCTCGAAAGGCTCGTGCCAGCTGCCGACCTGTCGTTCCCGAGCGGGCATGCCTTCGGCGCGGCGGCATGCTATGCGACGTTCGCGTATCTCTGTGCGCGCTATACGCAAAGCCATGCCGCCGAGATTTTCGCGTACGTATTTGCCGCCCTGCTGATCACCGTGATCGGGCTCACGCGCATCTACCTCGGCGTGCACTATGCGACGGATGTGCTGGCCGGATTCGCAGCCGGCGGCGCGTGGGCCTTCCTGCTCGCCGCGCTGTTCACCGCGGGCCAGTCACGCCATGCCCCGCCGCAACGACCATAGAAGGCGCGACTCATGAGTGCCGCCACCCTTCGCACGCAGGCCAAACGATGACGCTTCGCAATGCGGTCATCCTGTTCGGCCTGCTGCTCGCCGGGGTATACGCCGCGCTGACGCTGGCCCTTGTCAACACGACCGACCTGCTGGACTCGCAGGCGCGCGAACTGGCGCGCGCAGGCGACAGCGTGCGCGTGGCACAGTCTCTCAGGAACCGCCTGCTCGCGCACAACCGCAACGACTTCCTGTTCCAGCTAAACGACGATCCTGCGCGATTCGAAAGCAGCGCAGCCCAGCGCAATGAGATCGAGGCCTTGCTAAACGAAGCCGAAAGCCTCGTCAACAATTCGGCGGAAGGCAACGTGGTGGATACAGTCAGGGCCGCGCTGAATGCGTATCTCGCGCGGCGCGACGAACTCGAGCAGCAGGCATTGTCACCGACGGAACGATATACCCTTGCGAGCATCGAGCTCGATGCGGCGAATGCCGGCATCGAGGAGCTGACGGCGGTAAACCGCAGGCAGATGGACGAACTGCTCGCCGCGATCGCCGCACGCAACAGTAACGCCGACTTCATGGCGGGAGCGCTGTTCGTCCTCGGCGCGATCACGCTGTCCGGCGTGGCGATAGCGGTATTCCATTTCGTCACGCGGCCACTCGGCGAACTCACGCGGATCATCGCCGCCTTCTCCGACACCGGCAGTGTCACGCACGTGGAACCGAAGGGCCTGCGGGAAATACGCACGCTCAGCGCGAACTTCAACTCGATGACGGCAAGGCTCGAGGAAAAGCGCAAGGACCGGCTGCGCTTCATCGCGTCGATCGCGCATGACCTGCGCAACCCGCTCGGCTCGATGTCGATCACGGCAGAGCTGCTGCGGCGCCAGCAGCCATCGGAAGCCACGCGCATCGTCGAAGTACTGTCGCGCCAGATCAAGGTGCTCGAGCGGCTCGTCAGCGACCTGCTGGACACAGCGCACATCGAGTCGGGGCATCTCAAGCTGACGATGGCCCCGCACGACATCGGCGCGCTCGTGCGGGATGCAGTCGAACTGCATGCCTCGACGTCCAACCTGCACAAGCTTGACCTGCAGGCGAGCGACAACCTGCTTTGTCCCTGCGACGATGCGCGGCTGACGCAGGTGATCAACAACCTGCTCTCGAACGCGATCAAGTACTCACCGAACGGCGGCACGATCACGGTGCGCGCCTTGCGCACGGCAAACGCCGTCACGATTTCGGTTGCCGACGAAGGCATCGGAATCCACGCGGAAGACCTTGCCGGCATATTCAAACCGTTCCAGCGCACGACCGCCACGCGTGCGACTATCCCGGGCATCGGGCTCGGCCTGTCGGCTAGCCGCCGCATCATCGAGGCCCATGGTGGTACGCTGACCGTGCAGAGCGAACCCGGCCACGGCTCGACATTCACGGTGTCACTTCCCTGCTCGTGATTTCAGTGCTCCAGGCGTCCCTGCTCAAGCTTTCTGTTCCCGGCTCTCTGCCCAGCCCCGCGCGAATCCACTGACTTGCGACGCTGCTGCGATACGGCTGCGCTCGCGCATGCGCGTCGGGCTGGCACGACACCTGCGTGTCTTACGCGTCACTGACCTCGAACAGGAGCAAGAATATGAATAACGACGAACGCAAACCCTCGGCCCTGAAGGAAGCGCGCCGCGGCACGACGACGATCCTGCTCGTCGCGACTGCCGTGCTCGTGGTGGCCGCACTGTTCTACTTCGGGCTCGGCGGCGCCACCGCGCCGTAAATCCGGGTAAGAATTTCCGAAGGCGCGGAAGGCCTTACAGGCTCATCGTTGCCAATGGCCGCGCTACGAGCGCGGCGCCATGCGCGCGACCTTACGTATCGTTGCGCGTTGTTTTCATGCCTACCGTATTCCCTCCCCGTTCCCTGTGCGCTGGTGCCACGTGGCACGCGACTTTTGGAAATACACGCGAATTTCCGAGCGATCCCTATATCGATCGCGCGTTCGTGGCATGGCAGATGCATGCATTGCCTAGCATCGCGCGAGTAGTGTACTTCGTGAGCAACCCTTCGTGACGACAACGGAGATCACCATGACCAGCAACAACGAGTCCGGCATGCAGCCGGGGGAAATCAAAGACAAGCTGAAAGAAGAACTCGGTAACAAGGCACGAGAAGCATCGCGGCAATTCGCGGACAAGGGCAAGGCGGAAGCCGAGGCCCTGTCGCAGAAAGCGGCGGACACGCTCGACGATGTCGAGGGAATCGCCGAAGCCGAGGCGGATGAACTCGAACGCCGCGGCTATACCGACCTCTCTGCATACGTGCGGGAGATGGCTGAAGGCATCGGCAACCTGTCCGACAACATAAGGCACAAAAGCGTCGATGAACTCGTGCGCAGCGCCTCCGATCTTGCGGCGCGCAATACGGGCCTGTTCGTGCTGGGCAGCATCGCGATAGGTTTCGGCCTGTCGCGCTTCGTGAAGGCCGCGCCGGCCTCGCGCTCGGACGACATGCGCCGCTCGTATGCCGACTCGACTGGCGATGACATGGAGTACGGCGCCTATTCGACGTCTACGACAAGGCAGAATGCCGGCGGGGACCAGTCCGCCAGCCGCTATGCATATCCCGCAGGCGAAAGCAGTGCGTACGCGCCGAGCGACGAACACCGCCCATACGAAAGCCATTAATGTCGAGGAGTAAGCCATATGAATCCGCAAAGTGAAGCCCGCGTCGATTTCGATCGCGGCAACAACTGGGAACGCAGGCAGTGGGAAGAACGTGATTACGAAGCGGCTACGTCCAGCACCGTGCCGCACCTGCTGCGGCAGCTGACGAGTGAAGTGACTACGCTGTTCAGCAAGGAAGTGTCGCTGGCGCGTGCCGAAGTGCGCGAAACCGTCCACGGCATCAAGGCCGGCGTCATTTCGATGCTGACCGGCAGCATCGTGCTGCTCGCCGGCGTCATCGTGCTGCTGATGGCGGCCGTCTACGGGCTCGCGACGATGATGGACCTC
>DASWWP010000056.1:0-23034 GCA_036405915.1 Pseudomonadales bacterium | reverse complement strand
GACGGCTGGCTCGAAATCCGTACGTCTCCGTCGCGGGCACACACCGATGAGGGCCGGCCGACGATCGCCGAACGTGAGCATATCCTGGACTTACCTGTGCTCTCCGAACTGGAAATGACCTGTGACTTCGAGGGTATCGTGACATGGGTTGCCGGAGTGGAATCGCCGAACCGGTATCAACTCCTTGAGCTAAAGAGCCCACCTCGTCTCGTCGTCGACATCGCCACTCGCGCCCAATGACGTGCATGAAAATCCGTGCAACGTTAAAACGCCCGTTACTCCAGCCCTGTAAGAGTAAGCCATGATCATCCGTCCGCGCCCAAACCTCTTCCAGCTGTTCTTCATCATGCGTGGGTCCATCGTGCCGCGCATTGCGCCGCAGATCATCGGCTTCGCAATTTATGCAGGTCTCGTAGTCCTTGCAGCACGGCACTTCCGCTTTGGCCTCAGTGCGGCAGGGCTGGCACCGTTCACGCTGTTTGGCGTGACGCTGTCGATCTATCTCGGCTTTCGCAATAACGCCGCATATGACCGTTGGTGGGAGGCGCGCAAGCTGTGGGGCCAGCTCGTATTCGACATACGCAACCTCGCGCGCGCCGCTACCGGCTTGATGCCGCGCGATAGCGCCGAGTTGCGGCCGCTGATGATGGAAGCGCTTGCCTTCTGCCACCTGCTGCGCGGGCAATTGCGCGGCGTCAATGTCGACGACGACGTGGCAAAATTCCTGGGCCCGAATCCAGGCGCCATTGCCGGGTACCAGAACAGGTGCGACGCCACGCTGCGCAGCATGGGTCAGCGCATCGCGAGGCTGAAAACGGCCGGCGCGATCGATGCAATGGATTTCCGCATTCTCGATGAACGCCTGTCGACGCTCGCAGCGCTGCAGGCGGGCTGCGAACGCATAGCGAACACGCCGCTTCCCTTTGCCTACATGCTGTTGTTGCACCGGTCCGCCTACATCTTCTGCCTTCTGCTGCCGTTCGGACTCGCGTCGCCGCTCGGCTGGTTGACGCCGCTGTTCACGGCAGTCATCGCGTACTCCTTTTTCGGACTCGATGCGCTATCGGAGGAACTGGAAGACCCCTTCGGCATGGAAGCCAACGACCTGCCGCTGGATCGCATGTGCCGTGTGTGCGAGATATCGGTATTCGAAGCGCTCGGCGAGCCCGCGCCCGAGCCAATGAAGGAAGTGGATTACTATTCGTCGTGAGAACGTACCCGCACGTGATGTGTTACTGAAGTGCCCGGATGGGCAGCTGTCCACTGCCTGGGCGATGCGGGTCAGCCCTGCTTTTTGCCCGGTGCGCGCAGCGAACGCAAGCTGCGGTTCAGGCGCTTCAGATGATCCTTCAGTAGTTCACTGCGATAGCGCGCCACGCCCATGGCGAGCACGTCGATGACGACGAGATGCGCGATGCGTGACGACACCGGCGTGTATACCTGCTCGTCTTCATCGACATTGATGTGAATCGGCAGGTCGCACATCTCCGCCAGCGGCGTGCCCTTCGGCACGAGACCGATCACGAGTGCGCCAGCCTCGCGCGCGAGATGCACGCTCTGGATCAGGGCCTTCGTTCTCCCCGACTGTGAAATCGCGACGACGACGTCATCCTGCTTCAGCGAAATCGCCGACATGTGCTGGATGTGCGGATCGGTGTACGCGGCCGCGAATACCTGCAAGCGAAAGAACTTGTGCTGCGCATCGATGGCGACGGAGCCGGAAGCGCCGAAGCCATAGAACTCGACGCGTTTCGCCGAGCTCAGTGCCGAGATCGCCTTCTCGAGCGCGTCGGGATCCATTTCATCGCGGACGTTCAGCAGGGAGCCAATCGTGGCGTCAAACACCTTGCGGTTGACGTCGGCAACCGAATCACTGTCCTTCACCGAAAACTGCACATAGTTGCCGCTGCTGCCGAGGAACTGTGCAAGCTGCAGCTTGAAGGACTGGAATCCGTCGAAGTCGAGCGCGCGGCAGAACCGGATGACGGTCGGTTCACTGACTTCCGCGGCCGCCGCGAGGTCGGAGATGCGCATCGGCAGGATCGCCGCCGGATTCTGCAGGATGAAGCTCGCCACCTTGCGCTCGGACTTGCGAAGCCCCGCCAGCTGCGCCTGCACGCGGCGAATGAGATTGATGTTATCCACGTTGTATTCCTGGAGCTGCCGGATGCTGCGGTCAACACGGCGCTGTTGTCGGAGCGGCTTCAGCCGCGGCATCTGCACTGGAGCGGATGCTCCGCCCGCACAATCGCCGGGCACGACACTAGTACAGCGTCATCGAACAGGCAACGCGCGCCGGCAGTATGAGGGGGATTTTTCAGGACAAACGAAGGAGAAGCTCAAAACCGGGCGTAAACAGCGGTTGCCGGTATTAAGTCAAACTAAAGCTAACTGCCCTGACCTAACCCGCAGGCTAGATCAGGGAGCAAGGTGAAATTTGTGAACTTACGGACTTAGCCGATCGGGGTCACATTTTCGGCCTGAGGACCTTTGGCACTCTGGGTCACGGTCATTTTGACCTTCTGACCTTCACGCAGCGTGCGGCGTCCTTCTGCCACGATTGCGCTGTAGTGCACAAACACGTCCTTCCCGCCAGCCTGTTCAATAAAACCAAAACCCTTCTCGTCATTGAACCACTTAACGGTGCCTTCTACTTGCTCTGCCATAAAACTCTCTTGTTACGAATGCCATCTGTGTGGCGACGTTCATAAACCCAATGGTGCATTTTTTGCTGTGCATTGGTACTCATCGATGGTGCTGTACTGCTTGCATATTGCTGAGAAGCGATGCACAGACCGAAAGATGCGGGCCGATCGTAACAACATTTTCCAAAATTGCATACACGAAAAAAACGATATTTCTTCATTTCTCCACATTTGTTACACAGCCCCGGCCTTCACCTTAAGCCCTTGTTTACAGCCTCTTTTATTAGCCAATGCATGAGGATATCGCCACCAAATAAGGCCTGAGATAGCCCTCGCTTTTGAATAGAATGCCGGCCCATGGATGTATCCCACATATTGAATAACCTGAACGACGCGCAGCGTCAGGCCGTCACCGCCGAACCCGGCAACCTGCTCGTCCTCGCTGGCGCAGGCAGTGGCAAAACCCGCGTCCTCGTCCATCGCATTGCCTGGTTGATCCAGATCGTCGGCGTGTCGCCCGGCAGCATTCTGGCCGTAACGTTCACGAACAAGGCCGCGAACGAAATGAAGCTGCGTATCGAAGAGCTGCTGGAGCGGCCGATCGGCGGCATGTGGGTCGGCACCTTCCACGGCCTCGCGCACCGCCTGTTGCGTTCGCACTGGCAAGAAGCCGGCTTGCCGGAAAAATTCCAGATACTCGACTCTGACGACCAGCTGCGCCTTATCAAGCGCATCAACCAGACCATTGGCCTCGACGACAGCAAGTGGCCGGCGAAGCAGTGCCAGTGGTTCATCAACCAGCAGAAGGACGAAGGCCTGCGCGCCGCCAATCTCGAGCATTTTGGCGATGAGTTCCAGAAAACGATGATCTCCGTGTACCAGGCCTACGAACAGGCCTGCGAACGCGGCGGCATGGTCGACTTCGGCGAGCTGCTGCTGCGCTCGCACGAGCTGTGGTTGAAACAGCCAGGCCTGCTTGCCTATTACCAGCAGCGTTTCAGCCAGATCCTCGTCGACGAATTCCAGGACACGAACGCCGTGCAGTACGCCTGGCTGCGCGTGCTCGCAGGCAAGTCGAGCAACGTGATGGCGGTCGGCGATGACGACCAGTCGATCTATGGCTGGCGCGGCGCGCGCATCGAAAACATCCAGCAGTTCACGAAGGACTTCGAACCCGCAACGTTGATCCGCCTCGAGCAGAACTACCGCTCGACCGGCACGATCCTGAAGGCCGCGAACGCCGTCATCGAACACAATACCGGCCGCCTTGGCAAGGAGCTGTGGACCGATGGCTCCGAAGGCGAGCCGATTTCGATCTACGCCGCGTACAACGAGCAGGATGAAGCGCGCTTCATCTGCGATCAGATCGAGCAGTGGGTGAAGCAAGGCAATCGCCGCGACGAAGCCGTGATCCTGTATCGTTCGAACGCGCAGTCGCGCGAGCTCGAGGAAGCGCTGCTGCGCATCAACATGCCGTATCGCATCTACGGCGGCTTCCGTTTCTACGAGCGCCTCGAGATTCGCAATGTGCTTGGCTATTTGCGACTCGCCTCGAACCGTGGTGACGATGCCGCGTTCGAGCGCATCATCAACACGCCGGTACGAGGCATTGGCAATGTCACGCTCGAAACGCTGCGTGCGCTCGCGCGATCCGAAGGCATTTCACTGTGGGATGCCGCGCATCGCGCAGTGACCACCGCGCTGCTGTCCGGTCGCGCATTGCTCTGCGTGCAGTCATTCCTCGAGCTGATCAACCGCATGGATGAATACAGCGCGACGCACGAATTGCACGAAACGATGGACTACGTGATTCGCCAGAGCGGTCTCATTCCTCATCATGAAAAAGAAGGCGGCGAGAAAGCGCTGTCGCGTATCGAGAACATGGAAGAACTGATCAACGCCGCGCGCGCATTCGAGCCGCAGGCTTTGGTCCCCGACGAAGAACTCACGTCGCGCGACTACATCAGCGGCTTCCTCGACAAGGCAGCACTCGACGCCGGCGATACGCAGGCCGACGCCTACGAAGACGCCGTGCAGCTGATGACGCTGCATTCGGCGAAAGGCCTCGAATACCCGCTCGTGTTCATCGCGGGCATGGAAGAAGGACTTTTCCCGCACAAGATGTCCACCGACTCGCTCGAAGGCCTCGAGGAAGAACGACGCCTCTGCTATGTCGGCATAACGCGCGCGATGCGCAAGCTTTACCTGTGCCATGCCGAGTCGCGGAGGATGCACGGCGAGGAATCGCTGTCGCGCCCTTCGCGTTTCCTGCGCGAGATTCCGTCGGCACTGAAACAGGAAGTGCGCATGAAGGGCCAGATCAGCCGTGCCGGCTCATGGGGTGGCGCGGGCTCGTGGTCAGGCGGCGCGAATACTAGCCTGCACACGCACAGCGGTCTTTCATTCGACCGCTCACCGCCGGCGCTGAATCTCGGCCAGCGCGTACGCCATCCGAAGTTCGGCGAGGGCGTGGTGCTGAGCAGCGAAGGCCAGGGCACGAACGCACGAATCCAGGTGAACTTCGACGACGTCGGCGGCAAATGGCTCGTGATGGCTTACGCGCGACTCGAGGTGATCTGACGAAGCCTTACTTCTTCGGAATCGCGCGCGTGCGGCCCTTGTCGTCGATCGCGACGAAGATGAACTCGCCCTGCGCCACTTTCGTCCACTCGCTCGTCGCGGTGACTTCATTGACCCAGGCTTCCACTTCCACGCGAATCGAGCTGCGGCCGACGCCGCGGATGCGTGTGTAGCAGCCCACGACCATGCCTACGCGCACCGGCGACAGGAACGAAATGTAGTCGATCGCCACGGTTGCGACCTTGCCCTGTGCGACGCGCGTGCTCGCGAGGTTGCAGGCCATGTCCATCTGCGCGGCGAGCCAGCCGCCGTGGATCAGGCCGTGCTGGTTGACGTCGGCCGGCAGTGCGACGATCTGCAGCGACAATTCGCCGTTCGGGTGTGGACTTGGATCGGTGTCGATCGAAACGATACTCATCGGGCGTCTTCTGGTTGTTCTGTGCTTTCTTTATAAATGGAGCCGAGGCGCCCTTCATCAAAGCGGCACTGGTACTTTATCAAAGGGGCAGGGCCGCCATTAATGCCAGTGAGTGAGCAAGCGGCGCCATTACAGCGGCAGCGGTGTTTCGCCGGTGTAGCGGTTGAAACTTTCGAGCGTGAATTCCAGCGTTTCGCGATTCGTCAGGCGCAGGCGCACGTCGGTGACGATGCCACCGGGAATCTTCACGGATGGAATCGTCAGGTAGTTGCCGTCGTAGCGTGCGCGGCTCTGGCCCTTGTCCGTCAAGGTCGTGATGAGCGTGGTCTCGACCGTGAAGATATAGGTCGGAGGCGTTCCGCTCTGCGCAAGCAGCATGCGGTACAGCTGGCCGTCGGTCCACTGCACGGGAAGGTAGAACGCGATGGAGGTGAAACTCGTCGTGGCCGTCAGGTTCGGGAAGGGGTCGTCGCCGAGCGGGGCATTCGGATCGCGCTGCGTCTGGTAGGCACGCGTGATCGTGATGAAGTCGGAGCTGACGAAGCTCTGGTCGTAATTGAGCAGCGGCGTTTCAGCGAATGCTCCGCCCATGAAGGCTCGCAGGTCGAAGGCCGGCTGGCGCGCGATCATTTCCACAACGTCGGCGCCCATCACGACTTCCGCAAATACCGTGAAGCCGCCGTTCTGCGAATCGAGTCCGGCATAAGGCTGGCCAGCGGCATCGATGCCGTCCGGCCCGTTGTCGGAGAGATTGATGAACCACTCGCTGGTTGCGCTATTCGGATTGCCGTCGGCTTTCGCCATCGCCAGCGTGCCGCGCGTATTCGAACGCCTGTATTCGTTCACGACCGGCGGGTCCTTCGGCACTTCGACCGGGCCGACGCCGTCACGGAACGCAAAGCCGCCGCCCTGCACGACGAAGCCCGGCACGCTGCGATGAATCATCGTGTTGTCGTAGTCGCCGTCGTTCACATACTTCAGGAAGTTGGCGACTGTCTGTGGTGCATCTTCTGGAAACAGGCGCACGCAGAATTCGCCGAGGTTCGTCTCGAAACACACCATGTCGATCACCTGTGCCGCGGCGCGGGACAGCGGCAGGCAGGCAAGCAACAAACCCAGTATCAAGGCAGAGATTCGGTTCTTCATCGGATTTAAATCTGGATCAGTAGAGGGGTTGCGCCATTAACACGAAACCCGGAAAAGTCGGCCGCGAGAATATCATAAGTCCCCTCCCCCAGCCGCGCCTTAACCGGCAATTAACAGGTCCTTCATGCGGCCCGTCGAAATTTAACCGTACGGTGCCGTCGCGTTAATAAGGCATTTATTTCAGCTCCCTAGACTGCGCTGCGTACTCAACAGCGCTATGGAGCTAATTGCATGAATCGTCATCTTACCGCACTCGCTGCAAGCATCGCCCTCGGTGGCGCAGGCGCCACCGGCGCGTTCGCCGCAACGCCATCCACGCTCGTCACGCAGGCTTTCGGCGGCACGGTGCCAACGGCCGTATTCAGGGGCGGCGCCACCGTTAACGGCGGCGCGAGCTTTCAAAGCAGCATTCCGGCGAGCGATGCAGCAGGCCTTGTTGCCACGCTGACGCCGCCGGCATCGGACGTCGGCAAGGAAGCTGACTACTACGCAGTGGTCAATGCGGGCGATGCCTGGTACATGCGCACGCCGACGGGCTGGGCCTCGTGGAACACCCAGGTCGCGAGCCTCGTGCCGTTCGCCACGAAGCCACTCGGCGCCGTTGACCGCCTCGCACTCGCCGACCTCGAAGCGTCGACCGGCATCGACTTCAGCGGCAAGACGCTGCGCGTGCATGTCGGCTACCAGACTGACACCTCGCCGCTCGTGTACTCGAGCGCGATCCAGTTCACGATGTCCGCAGGCCCCGGCAGCGTATGTCCGGCCGACGGCTCCACGCCGATCGCCGCGCTTCCCGGCGGCAAGCCCGCGTGTGTGCTGAGTGGCAACTACACGCAGAACGTCCACCTGACGAGCAACTTCGACTACGTCCTGTCCGGCGGCGTCTTCATCGGCGGCGACAACGTGAACAGCGCCGCGTTGACGATCGACGGCGGCACGACGATCTACGGCGAGAAAGGCCTCGACTTCCTCGTCATCAACCGCGGCTCGAAAATCCACGTGAACGGCAGCGCGAGCAAGCCTGTCGTGATGACGAGCGCGAACGATGCGTCGGCCACCGCGACGACGAGTGGCCAGTGGGGCGGCCTGATCATCAACGGCAACGCGCCGATCAACGGCTGCACGGCCGGCACAGCGTTGTGCGAGGCCGTGGGTGAAGGCGGTACAGGCTCATACGGTGGAAACAATCCGGCCGACAGCAGCGGCAACCTGAACTTCCTCGTCGTCAAATACGCCGGCTACCTGATCACGCCGACGAACGAACTGAACGGCATCGCGTTCCAGGGCGTTGGCAACGGCACGAACGTCGACTACGTGCAGGTTCACAACAACGCTGACGACGGCGTCGAATTCTTCGGCGGCACGGTCAATGCGAAGCACCTGTTCCTGAGCGGCAACGAAGACGACTCGCTCGACTGGACCTTCGGCTGGACCGGCAAGGTACAGCACGTCGTCATCCAGCAGCGCGACATCAGCGACAAAGCCATCGAAGCCGACAACAACGCGACGAACCGCGACTCGCTGCCGCGCGCACAGCCGCAGATCGCGAACATGACTGTCATCGGCAACCCGAGCGCCGGCGGCGGCATCCTGCTGCGCGAAGGCACCGGCGCGAACCTGAGCAACGTCATCGTCACGCGTGCCGACAAGTTCTGCTTCAGCATCGACCACGACCAGACCTTCGCAAACGCCGGCAGCTCTGCTTCCGCGCTGAGCGGCAACCTGACCGTGACGAACTCAGTCGCGAACTGTTTGCTGAATTTCAAGGACGACACGGCGGACAAGTTCAAGGTCACGGACTGGTTCGGCAGCCAGGCCGGCAACAGCACGGCGGATGTCGGCATGGCCAGCTACATCAATACGGCTGAAGCAAACGCGCGCCCGGCAGCAACGCTCGGCGATTCGTTCTTCGACGCGGTAAGCCACATCGGCGCCGTGAAAGACGCCGCGAACGACTGGACGGCCGGCTGGACGTTCAAACAGTAAGCTCGCCATCCACCGAAACAACAGGCAGTACCCAAAAAAATAAAGTGATGCCGCACCTGCGAACCAGGTGCGGTTTCGAAACCAGCGCCAGCAGCTTACCGCCGCTGGCTTTTCACGTTGAGGAAAGTCATGACATTCAAATTCTCAGTGCTGGCCACCGCCATCGTCCTTGCCCAGCAGGCGCACGCGCAGGTCGACGTCAACCGTACGGATTTCCTGGAAGCGCCGCAGCCAGATCCCGCGATAGAAGAAGTGGTCGTGGCCGCACGCTATATTCCCGATGAGAAGCGTTCGACCGCCGCGATCGCGAACGTACTCGATGCCGCCGCCTTTCAGGCTGCCGGCGACAGCAGCGTGGCCGACGGCCTCAAGCGCGTGTCGGGCCTGAACCTGCAGGGCGGCAAGTTCGTCTACATCCGTGGCCTCGGCGAGCGCTACTCGAGCACGGTATTGAACGGCTCGACGCTGCCGAGCCCCGAACCGATCAACCGCGTCGTGCCGCTCGATCTCTTTCCTGCGAGCATCATCGACAGCGTGCTCGTACAGAAAACCTTTTCGGCGCAGTACCCGGCTGAATTCGCCGGCGGCACGATCCAGATGCGCACGAAGGCCGTGCCGAACGAAAGCTTCTTCGAAGTTTCCGGCAGCCTGGGTTATTCCGGCAACACGACTGGTCATGACGGCCTCGTGTACAGCGGTGGCGGCGACGACTGGATGGGCACCGACGACGGCACGCGCAACATCCCGCCGGCGCTCAAGGCCGCCATCGCCGGCGACCGCGAGCTGCGCCCGAACAACCGCTTCTACCAGAATGGCTTCGAGCCGGCGGAACTCGAGGCTCTCGGCGAAAGCCTCAGCAACAATTACCAGACGCGCGCCAGGAAGATACAGCCGGACAACTCCGCCGCCGTGAATTTCGGCACGGCCTTCGAGCCCGGCGACAGCGGCGACTTCACGCTCGGCGTGCTCGGCAACCTCAGCTACAGCAATACCTGGGACACGCTCGAGGTAAGCCGCAACAGCTATACCGCCGATGCGACCGGCGCACTGAACACGAACAACATACAGACCTGGCGCGCCACGGAGCAGAGCGTCGACACGTCGATGTTCCTGACCACGGGCCTCAGCTGGCGCGAAACGCACACATTGAAAGCCACCGTGCTGCAGATCCACAAGATGGACGACCTCGCCGGCAACCTGCGTGGCTACTTCGCCTCCGAAGCCGTCGACATCGACCAGCACCGCCTCGAATGGATCGAACAGGACCTGTTGTCGCAACAGCTCGATGGCGAGCACATCTTCGACGACCTTAACGGCCTCACGTTCAACTGGCACTACAACACCTCGCGTGCGAAGCGCGAAGCGCCCGACATGCGCGAGTACCGTTACCAGCTCGATACCGAAGACGACGTATACAAGTTCTCGCTGCGCGGGGATGCGAACACGCGCATGTGGTCCGCGCTCGAAGACCAGAATGACGATGTCGGCTTCAGCGTGAAAGCCTTCCTCGACACGCCGTTCGAGACCTCGACGACGCTGACGGCCGGCATGGTCACGATGACGAAGGAGCGCGACTCCGACATCCGCCGCTTCGGCTTCACGGGCTCGCCACGCAATCGCAATGTGCTCGGCAATCCCTCGCTCGACGAGATCCTGAGCCCCGACAATATCGGCCCGGGCAATTTCGAGCTGCGCGAAGCGACGCGGCCCACCGACAACTATGTCGCGAACCAGGATCTGGACGCGTGGTTCGTCGAGGCCGACATGGAGCTCGGCTCCGCGTTCCGCCTGATGGCGGGTTTCCGCGGCGAAGAGTCGGTACAGCATGTGCGCACGTTCGACCTGTTCGCCGACGATGTCGCGATCGAAAGTGAACTCGCGAGCGACGACATCTTCCCGGCCGTGACCGGCACGTGGATTCTGGACAACTGGGACATGCAGCTGCGCGCCAGCTACTCAGAAACGATATCACGACCCGATTTCCGCGAGCTGTCGCCGTCGCCGTTCACGCATCCGGTAACCGGGTACGAGATCGTCGGCAATCCGGATCTGACCGTGGCCTACATCAAGAACTACGACCTGCGCTGGGAGTGGTACACGTCGAGCCGGGAAAGCGTGTCGGTCGGCTTCTTCTACAAGGAGTTCGCGGCGCCGATCGAAGCGGTCATCAAGCCGGGGGCCGCCGAACAGCGCTCGTTCATCAACGCGCAGGATGCGACGACGCGCGGCATCGAGTTCGACGTCACGCGCGAGCTCGGCGGGATGCATGAATGGCTGGAGAACTTCTACGTCGGCACGAACATCAGCTTGATCGATTCGTCCGTGTCGATCCGCCCGGAGGACACCGGCATCCTGACGAACGCCACGCGCCCGCTGCAGGGCCAGGCCGACTTCATCGCGAACGTGCAGCTCGGTTACGACGACGGTTACCTGCAGAAAGGCGCGCTCGTGTACCACGTCACGGGCGACAAGATCCGTGAAGTGGGCATCGCGGGCGCACCGGACGTCATCGACGAACGCTATGGCGAACTCGACCTCGTCTACACGCGCTACTGGAGCGAGCGCCTGGAGATGAACATAAAAGTAAAAAACCTGCTGAACCCCTGGCAGGAGACCACGCAGGGCGGCCTCGACGTGAACTCGTTCCGCGACGGCACCTCCGGCAGTTTCGGCCTCACGTACGCTTTCTGAGTACCACCTTACCCCTCAGGTACTCTGCTTTCGGGGGCCGGGCTCCTCACACCGGCCCCTTTTTTTTCCATAGGGTCAGGGCCCGCCTTCGGGGTTTCCTGCCGCAGCAGTGGGGTATGCACCGAGTCAAAGGCTCGCTGGCATCGGCTTGAATGGGTGGCCACCGCCACACATCGACAGGTCGCGACATGCCCGACAATTCCGAACACGCGCTCGTCGAGGAAATCGAGAAAGAGCGCGCGTCGCTGCTCGAGCTGCTGCAGGACTGGCTCGAAGTGCCGATGCTCGTCCTCGCATTCCTGTGGCTTGGGCTCTTCATCGTCGAAATCGCATGGGGACTCACGCCGATCCTCGAAATCGCCGGCACGATCATCTGGGTGCTGTTCATCGCCGAATTCGTGCTCGGCTTCGTGCTCGCGCCGCGCAAGTCGCGCTTCCTGAAGGAAAACTGGCTGAAAGGCATCGCTCTCGCTGCCCCGGCGTTCAGGCTGCTGCGCATCGTGCGCCTCCTGCGCATCGCACGCGCTGCGCGGCTCGCCCGCGGACTGCGCCTGCTGCGCCTGTTGAGTTCCCTGAACCGCGGCATGCGGGCGCTTTCGGCCGCAATGGGACGGCGCGGCTTCGGTTACGTGATATTGCTGACGCTGATCGTCACGCTCGTCAGCGCCGCCGGCATGTACGCCTTCGAAAACGAAGCGCCGAATGGCCGCAACTTCACGAGCTACGGGGACGCCGTGTGGTGGACGGCCATGCTGATCACGACGCTCGGATCCGATTACTGGCCGCAAACCAGCGCCGGCCGCGTGCTGTGTTTCTTCCTCGCGCTGTATTCCTTCGCCGTGTTCGGCTACGTGACAGCGACGATCGCCACATGGTTCATCGACAGCGACGCCGCCAGCAAGGACAGCGAGCTGGCGAGTGCCAGCGCGATCGAGAGCCTGCGTGCGGAAGTGGCTGCGCTGCGCCGCGAACTGGGGCACGCGGCAAACGACACGGGATTGCCGCCGGCCCGGGAATGACACCAGATCTTCCAGCCGGCGGCCTCTACTGAACTAAATTGGGTCAGAGCCCATTTAGTCAGTTGACGGTCGGCAGGAACGAATATGTGCTCGCATACTCGAGCATCTGCCCGGTGAAGTCATCCGGATACTCGACGCGAATGTCCGTGATCTCGTCACTGCCCGGCGCTGTCACCGGCACCAGCTTCGGATTCACGAAACCGGAAAACGGCGCGACGTCCAGCGACTCGTACCGGCGCAGCACTTCCGCATGCAATTCCGGATCGACCTTCGTGCCGTAGTTCTCGATCAGCGCCTGGCCCGCCGCGAAGTCGCCCTCGCTCTTGATTCTCTGCACTTCCTTCAGCAACTCACCGAAGATCGTGCGCAGCTTGTCGTAATCGCGCACGACGAAGAAGGTTTTACCGTCACGCGTAACACGCTCGATGACGTTCTCCGGCTGTCCTTTCTCATAGGCCCACTGCGCGATCATCTGCCGGTTGCGCATGTGCGCCTCCTCGAGATTCTTGCCGGGCTCGATGCGGTATAGCTGCGTCATCAGGCCATTGCGGATGTACGTATCGTATTCGGCGCGGCCGACATCCAGGCTCGGCATCACGCCGATCTCGACCAGTTTCGGATCCATGATGTAGTACAGCGCGACGAGGTCCGCACGGCCTTCCTCGAGCGAGCTCGCGTACTGCTTCAACGTTTCCGACGGGGTGCCGACACCGGGATTCACGACGCCCGATGCGTGGCCGATCACTTCGTGCATGTCAGTGTGCAGGTGGCCGGCTAGCTCGGCGTGTTCGCGGTAGCGCGCGAGCTCTTCCTCGGAGAACGCGAATTCGGCTGTCGCGCCGGTGTCCGACGCGTTGTACGCATCCGTGATGTTCGACAGGCTGACGGACTTCGAGCCGTGCTCGGCACGAATCCAGCCCGAGTTCGGCAAGTTAATGCCGATCGGCGTGGCGGGCGACGCATCGCCGCTTTCCGACACGACGCGAATCGCCTTGCCGATGATTCCGGTAACGTCCTTCTTCTTGTGCTCGTCCATCAGCGGCGAGTTGTTTTCGAACCACTGCGCATGGTTCGCGATCGCGCTGATGCGGCGCGTGCTCTCTTCGTCGCGGAACGATACGACCGATTCGTACGAACCGCGCATGCCGAGCGGGTCGCTGTATACCTCGATGAAGCCGTTGATGACGTCCACCATCGATTCGGTGTCGGCCACCCACGCGACGTTGTATGCATCGAAGTCGGCAAGGTCGCCGCTGCGGTAATACTGCACGAGCAACTCGAGCGCGCGGCGCTGCGCGTCATTCTCGGCCACCGTGATCGCCTGCTCGAGCCAGTACACGATCTGCTCGATTGCCTGCGTGTACATGCCGCCGACTTTCCACGTCTTCTCGACGAGTTCGCCGTTCTCCTTCACCAGTTTCGAGTTCAGGCCCCACATGACGGGCTGCGGATCATTCGGGTCGCGCTTTTCTTCGTAGAACGCAACGACTTCTTCCTCGGTGACGCCCTCGTAGAAATTCACGGCCGAGGCCTGCAGCTTGTCGATGCCCGCGGCGGTGTTGTTCTTCTTCGCGTCGACCGAAGGGTCGAACAGCACGGGTTCGAGCAGCGCAAGCATGTCGGCGAGCGACTGGCCTTCATCGAGTGGCCAGTTGGCTTGCGCATCGACGCTTTGCGCGAGCGTGCGCAGATAGTCGGCGGAAAACTGCGGCGTGAACTTGTCACCGGAGTAATGGTGATGGATGCCGTTTGCGAACCAGACCTGTTTCACGTACGTCATGAAGGCGTTCCATTCGGCACTCGTACGATCGCCGTCGTAGTGTTTCACGATCTCTTCGAAAGTGCGGCGGATGCGCAGGTTGTGGCGGTAATGCTGGTCGTAAATGATGTCGCGGCCGCTCATGCCGGCCTGGCTGAGGAAGTACAGCAGCTTCTTCTGCTGCAGCCCCAGCTGCTCGAAGCCGTCGATCTGGTAGCGCAGGACACGGATGTCGGCGAAGCGGTCCGCCTCCCACACGAAGTCCTGTGCAGCAGCGGCGGGTGGCGCCGCGGTCTCCGCTGGGATCTCGGTACTGACAACAGGCGCGGTGGCCTGTTCCGGTTCCGAACCGCCACAGCCCTGCAGCAGCAACGCAACGGCAATGGACGACGCAAGCAAATGCACACGCATGAAAAGGCTCCTGCCTGTAATGAGGGATGTGCCCGAGTCTAGCAAAAGCGGCGCCACGCCCTCCAGTCAGCGCCGCGCAGGCATGGGTATCGCGCAGCGCAAGTCGTCAGGTATCCAGTCAACGCAGACTTGCGGATGCGAGCTTGACGCTCATCGCGACGAGCGCGACAGCCATCAGCACGACGGCGATTGCGAGCAGGTGATACAGCGCGAGCTGGACGCGTGTCTGCATTCGATCGAGGAAATTATCCTGAGGCAGCACAGGCGGCGGTATCGCCTGGAACAGCCGGATGAAGGCGTCGAGCATAAGTGCCCACAGGCTGAGCCCGAGTGCGATGCTCAACCAGGCGGTCGGAGCGTCATCGCGCAGCAGCAGCACCATTGCCACCGCAGCGGCAGCGAAGCCGGTGAGGCGGCACAGCCGCAGTAACGGTCGCAGCACGACTGCGAGCCGATGCAGGCGCAGCAGCAACAAGCCGCTTATCCGGGAATGCGTACGATCAGCAGGTCGCAGCTGACGCCGTGCGTGACGCCCGACGAGGTCGAGCCGAACAGCAGATCGAGGCCATGCTTTCCATGGCCGCCCATGACGATCAGGTCGGCGCCGAGTTCCTTCGCCATTTCGCGAATCTCGCGTGCCGGCTGCCCGAGCACGTGATGCAGGCGATGCGCCGGGATGCCAAGGTTGCCGCCGAGCTCGAGCAGGGCATGGCGCGCCTGCTTCGAGGCTTCGGCGTGCAGGCCTTCCACGTCGATGCTCGTCACCTCCACCGCATAACCCACGGCGATCGGTTCCATGACGTGCATCATGTGCAGCTCCGCGCCGGAGCTCGCGAGAGCGAGCGCCTTGTCGACGACATACGGTGAGTCGTCCGATAAATCCACTGCGATCAGAATCTTCTTGTAGTCGCTCACATGCGCCTCCTTGTATTTTTTTGGTGCGGATCCTAGATGCCGATCCGGCCGAGTGCAGCGATCACTTCACGCACGGCCGCAGACAGATGCGGATGCTCTGCGTCGAGCTGCTCGGCGAGCATTTCGGCCGTCACGGTCGGATCACGGCCTGTCGACCTCGGGCCGTCCCAGTCCACGAGCTGGTTCTGCAATTCGCGTAACAGTTGTTCCTGCTGCGGGCTCGTCTCCGCGCCGGCGAATTTCTTGTGCAGGTTCGTCAGCAATCCGTCGATATGTGGCTTCGTCATGATCCATCCCTCGCTGCGTTGCCGTGGACCGATGGTGTCAGATGCGCGGAAAGCGGGTCAATCGGACGATCGCCGCTACAGGGTTTGTTCTTGATCCAAAGCAGGGGAAGTCCCCGGCAACTGCAGGTCGCGGCGAAACGGCAGGAACTCACTCGCATGCGCGACGTATGCGTCGATGTGCCGCGCTTCCTCCTGCACGAACTGCGCGATCGCGCGCGCGAAGTCCGGATGCCGTATCCAGTGTGCCGACCACGTGTGCACCGGCTTGAAGCCTCGCTGGATCTTGTGTTCGCCCTGGGCACCCGAATCGAAGCGCGCGATGTCGTGGCGTATGCAATAGTCGATGCCCTGGTAGTAACAGGTTTCGAAATGCAGGAACTGGTATTCCTCCGTGCAGCCCCAGTAGCGGCCGTACAAGGTGTCCTTGCCCCTGAAGAACAGCGCGCCGGCGATGTGTTCGCCGTCCTTGCGCGCGAGGACGAGCAGCAGGCGCTCGGGTATCGTGCGTCCGAGCTGCAGGAAGAAGTCGACGTTCAGGTACGGCGCGCGACCGCGCACGAAGTACGTGCTCTGGTAGAAGCGGAAGAAGCGCTGCCATTGTTCCTCACCGATCGAGGCGCCTTCGAGCACGTCGAAGGTGATGCCCGCATCGCCGACGCGCGCGCGCTCCTTGCGCAGGTTCTTGCGCTTGCGCGAGCTGAAGGTTTCGAGGAAATGCTCGAAGTCGCGATAACCGGCATTGAACCACTGGTACTGGCACCCGACGCGCTGCATGAGGCCGGCCTCTGCCAGCATGTCACGCAGCTCCGCCTCCGGAAACAGCAGGTGCCAGCTCGATGCCTCGCGCTGTTCGGCAATCTGTTCGATTGCCGCGATTGCCACCGGCAACACCGTTGAAGTCGACACGCTTGCGTCGACACACAGGCGCGGCCCCGCGCACGGCGTGAACGGAATCGCCGTCAGCAGCTTCGGGTAGTACGACAGGCCGTGGCGCGAATAAGCATCTGCCCAGCCCCAGTCGAAGACGTATTCGCCCATCGAATTCGACTTCAGGTACAACGGCATGCAGGCGATCGGCGCCGCGTCGCCGTCACGCTCGATCAACATGTGCTGCGGCCGCCAGCCGCTGCGCGCGCCGACACAGCCGCTCTGTTCGAGTGCGAGCAGGAATTCGTGGCGTATGAAGGGGTAGTCCTCGCCGGCGAGCGCATTCCACACGGCGGCGTCGACGTCGGCGATGCGGGGCAGGAAACGGGCTGAGTACTGCGTGCTCATGCGGCTGGGTACATCCAGTGGTGCTCGTAGCCTTGGCGGGACCTTGCCGCTATAGTCTCGCACTCACGCAACGTGAGGAATACCAGTGACATCCTTCAGCCGCGTCTCGGTGCACGGCGGCCACAGTGGCCAGTTCTGCCACCACGCGAAAGACAGTCTCGAAGCCGTCGTGCAGGCCTATGTGGATGCCGGCTTCGCATGGGCTGGCATCACCGAGCACATGCCGCCGCTCGACGACAGCAAGCGCTACTTCGACGAAGCCGACAGCAATATCGCCGCCACGGCCTTGCAGCAGCAGTTCAGGCGCTACTTCGGCGAATGCCGCCGCCTGCAGCAACAGTTTGCCGGCAAGATCCGCCTGTTCTGTGCCTTTGAAACCGAAACGTACTCGGGCTCGAGCGCCTTCGTAAAGCAGCTGATCGCGGACACGCAGCCGGACTACATCGTCGGCTCGGTACACCATGTCGGCGACATCGGCATCGACGAAACGCCGGCGCTTTATGCAGCCGCTACGGAAAAAGCCGGCGGGCTCGAAGCGCTGTACTGCGGCTATTTCGACGCGCAGTTCGCGATGTTGCAGGACCTGATGCCGGCTGTCGTCGGCCACTTCGACCTCGTGCGCATCTTCGACCGCGATTACCTGGACACGCTGCGGTTGCCGAATGTCTGGGCGCGCATCGAACGCAACCTCGCGTTCATTGCGCAGCAGGGCCTCATCATGGACTTCAACCTGCGCGGCTTCGACAAGTCCACCGAGCAATACCCGTCGACACCGGTACTCAAGCGCGCGCTCGAGCTCGGCGCCCGCATCGTACCCGGCGACGATTCACATGGCGTGAACTCCGTCGGCCGCAACTACGATCGCGGCGTCGCGCTGCTCGCCGAGCTCGGCCATTCGTGCCAATGGGCCGAACCGCGGCTGTATGCCTATTGAGCGTTTTGCGGCGTAGGTTTGCCTTACCGGGGGTGCGGGCAGGCGCGGCCGCGGAATAAACCCACGCTCCGCCCGTCTTAAACCCACAACCGGCACAACCCCGGGCCAAGGAGACCCGAGCGACATGCGCGAAATCACCCAGGGCGCCCTGCATCTCGCGATGCAGATCACAGGTTCCCGCGAGGTCGCCCGTGACATCGTGCAGACGGCGGTCGTCAAATCCCTCGAGCACCGCAATGCGCCGAAGGTCGACGACGACGGTTTCCGACCCTGGTTCTACCGTGTCGTGCACAACCAGGCGATCGACTGGCTGCGCTTCAATCGCAAGTTCACCGGTGATGGCGACGTGCCGGACACGCCGAGCGAGGAACCCGACGCCGGCGAGCAGCTCGATCTCGAACGCCGCAAGGTATTGCTGCACAAGGCCCTGAGCTCTCTTAAGCCGGATCAGCGCGAGATCATCTGCCTGAAGGACTTCCACGATTTCAGTTACGACGACATCGCCGACATCATGGCGATCGAAAAGGGAACGGTCATGTCACGGCTGCATCGCGCGCGCATGGCGCTGAAGGATGCACTGATCGACCTGAAGCTGTTTCCCGAACACCATGGAGCACACCATGACTGATAGCAGCACCACGAAGCCGGGCACGCCAGCGCCCTGCGCCGCGATCGGGGACCTGCTCTCCGGCTACGTCGACCAGGAGTTGACGCAGCAGCAGGCTCAGCGCGTGCGCGTCCACCTCGACACCTGCGAAGCCTGCCGCCGCCTGCACGCGGACCTGCGCAACATGAAGGAACAGCTGCGCCAGCTGTCGTGGCCGATCAGCGATGAAGACATGCTCGACAAGCTCGAGAAAGACCTCTTCGCCAGCGGCGCGCGCAATTTTGGGTGGCTGCTGCTCGGCATCGGCGCGCTGTGCGCAAGCCTCGCCGGCATCGTGGCCTTCTTCCTGTTCCTCGCCGCGCCGGACGTGCCGCTGCTCGTAAAACTCTTCAACGGGCTGATCGTCGTCGGCGGGCTTGCGCTATTCGTGTCGGTCGTACGCGAGCGCCTGCTGACCTACAAAAAAGACAAGTACAGGAACGTGAAACTATGATCGTCGTGACCACCCACCAGATCGAGGGCAAGAAAATCGTCCGTGTACTCGGCCTCGTGCGCGGCAACACGGTGCGCGCGCGCCACGTCGGCCGCGACATCGTCGCCGGGATGCGTCACATCATCGGTGGCGAAATCAGCGAATACACGAAACTGATCGCCGAAAGCCGCGAACAGGCGATCGACCGCATGCTCGCCGAAGCGCATGCGCTCGGCGCGAACGCCATCGTCGGCGTGCAGTTCACGACGGCGAACATCATGATGAGTTCGGCGGAGTTGCTGGCTTACGGCACGGCGGTGGTCGTCGAAGACGCGAATTGAACCGCCTCTCGTCGCCCCGGCGAAGGCCGGGGTCCAGTGTCCGTTACTGGATTGGAACGCAATGACCCTGGATTCCGGCCCCCGCCGGAACGACAGCTGATTGAACTGGATCCAGCCTACGCTTTCCGCGTCAGCGGTGTTCCGTCGAAGTGAATGTCGACCAGGCCGTCCCGCTGCAGCCGCCGAAGATTGTGATGATTGTCGACGTTCGGCGTCGCGAGCACGTCGCGGTAATGTTCACCGAAACACTTCAGCGCCTGTTCGGTGCTCAACCCCTGCATCAACGCAAAGGCCAGCACGCGGCAGCTGCCCTGGTTCTGTTCGGCGGTGTTCGCCACGCTGCCGTTGCGAAAGGCGGTCGGCGTGAAGTCGTACCACTCGTTGATGAAAGCCAGCGTCGAGGCGAAGGCGTGCGTGTCGTTGTCGATAGCGCGCAGGAAGCTCGCGAGAGCGGTGTCGAAATTGCCCATGGTGATCCTGGAAGTTGGAAAGGAGACGCCCGAAGCGTGGGGCGGCATTCTACTTTCCTTTTCCGTGTCCACGCCTCATGCCCGTGTCGAGGCCAGAGGCCGCAACGAAAAAGGGGCAGATCGCTCTGCCCCTTTTTGTCGTACTGCTCAATCGTCTGCGGCTTCTTCGTGCACGTCGTCGTCGGCCGCCTGCTGCGTCTGTCCTGCCGCGTTGCCGCCGGCATTGTTGTTCGGCGGCGGCGCCGCTGCGCCGGGCCCGCCCGGACCCTGCGGCGGATTGTTCTTCACGTCGTTCGCGCGCGCGATGATGTATTCGCGCACGGCGACGGAATCTTCGGCGCTGAGTTTGTCCGCGAAGCTCGCCATGCCGCGTTGCACGCGCGCGCCGTTCAGCACGACCTGGTCGAAGCCTTCCTGCGAATACAGCAGCGGCGACAGTGTCAGGTTCGGGAAGCTCGAACGCTGCTGCACGCCGTTCGTGCCGTGGCAGACGGCGCAATTTTCCGCATACACCGCATCGCCGCGCGCGATGACTTCGGCGGATGCCGTCGACGGCGGCGGGTTCAGCTCCGGCGGTGTGTACGTGACGTTCGGCGGCAGTGACGCCGTGCCACCGAGCTTGAACACGAGCATGCGGCCGTAGCTCGGCGCGAAGTAATTGCCCTGCGCCGTGCCGCCGACGCTCGCGGCGATGTACTGCTCGCCATCGAGTTCGAAGGTAATCGGCGCTGCATATACGGCGCTCTGCGTGTCGAAGCTCCACAGCTGCTCGCCGTTTTCGGCGTTGTACGCGAACAGCTGGTTGCCGTTACTGTTGCCCATGAACACGAGGTTGCCGCCAGTGGCCAGCACACCGCTCGTCGCACGCGGACCACGCGGCGTTTCCCACACCGCCTTGCGTGCGACCGGATCCCAGGCCTGCAGCCAGCCGTCGTTCGCCTGCTTGTTGTGCGGCTTCAGCGTCTCGCGATCGATTTGCCCGCCGAATGCGATCAACGGCGGAACGCCGCTTTCGGGCATGCGTTGTGGCGCCATCGCCGAATAGTTTTCCCAGGTCGGAATGTAGATCAGGCCGGTTTCCGGACTGAAGGCGTTTGGATGCCAGGTATGGCCGCCGGGCGCACCGGGGCCGATGTTGAAGGGCTCGGTTTCGTAACGCGCGCCGGGCACTTCGATCGGACGGCCGGTGGCCATGTCGATGCCGGAATTCCATGTGACGCCGGTGAACGCGTCGCCGCTGATCAATTCGCCCGTGGCGGCATCGAGCACGTACATCATGCCGTTCTTGGACGGATGCAGGATCACGTGGCGACTCACTCCGTTGAAGTCGATGTCAGCCGTCATCATCGGGCTGACGGCGTCGTAGTCCCACGAATCGCCCGGCGTTTCCTGGTAGTGCCACACGTATTCACCGGTATCGGGATCCACGGCGATGATCGACGCGACGAACAGGTTGTCGCCGTCGTCCGGATCGCGCATCTCGCGGTTCCATGGCGTGCCGTTGCCGGTGCCGAAGTACAGCAGGTCCGTGACGGGGTCATACACGCCGGCGTCCCACACTGTGCCGCCGCCGCCGTATTTCCAGTATTCGATGTCGGCCGGCCAGGTTTTCGCGGCCTCCGCGAGGTGCGGCTGGCCTTCGTAGCCTTTCGCCGGATCGTCGGGCACCGTCCAGAAACGCCACGCTTCTTCACCGGTTTCCGCGTCGAAGGCCGCGATCCAGCCACGGGCGCCGTATTCCCCGCCGCTGCCGCCGATGAACACTTTGCCTTTCGCCACGCGCGGCGCCATCGTGATCGAGTACTGGCCGCGCATGTCTTCGCTGAGGCCGGTGCTCGCGGGCACCGTGTCCGTGTTCCACACTTCCTGCCCGGTGTTTGCGTCGAGCGCGACGAGGTGCGCATCGAGCATGCCCATGTAGATCTTGCCGTCGTATGCCGCGATGCCGCGGTTCACGAGGCCGAGGTTCGGGTTCGGGATGATGATCGGCGTGTAGGTCCACAGGCGTTCGCCGCTCTTCGCACCGATCGCGTGTACGACGTTGCGCGAGGTCGACACGTAGATAACACCATCTATATACAGCGGCGAGCCATGCTGGTTCTGGTTCGTGTCGTAGTCCATGTACCACGCGAGGCCGAGATCCTGCACGTTCGTGTCGTTGATCTGCTCGAGCGGGCTGAAGCGCTGTTCGTCGTAGCTGCCGCCGTAGTGTGCCCATGCGGAGCTGTCGGCGGTGCCGCGCAACAGGCGCGCGTCGTCGACATCAGCGGCTTCGTCCACACGCATCGTGCTCGCGGCATCGGCCTGCTCGGTGGCCGATGCCGTGGTTTCCACCGCGGGCTGTTCGTCGCTTCCGCCGCAGCCGGCGAGCGCGAATGGAAATAGCAGTGACAGGTGCAGCAGGCGCTTGTTGAAGTGCGGCATGTTTCGAACCCCCTCAGGTTGGAAGTGAGCGGAGAATAGAGGGGCTGTTCCGGCGAGTCCAGCGGGTTACAGAACGATACTGTGCCTGGTGGCGAAGGCACGCAGCGCGGCGGCGGCTTCGGCGGGTTTCGTTTGCAGCAGCCAGTGCGGGCCGTCGAGTGTGACGACCTGCATCGTCGGAAGATTCCGCGAGAGATGCGTGACGGCGGAGGTGAAGATCAACTGGTCTTCGCGTCCGCGCAGGTGCAACACCGGTACATGGACGTACGGCAGCACCGGCGTGCAATCGATTCCGAGCACGGCACGAATCCGTGCCTTCCATACCCGCGGTGCGACGCTCGCGCGCGTCTGCTTCAGCAATTCGAACAAGCGCGGCGTGCAGTGGCGGCCGAGGATCGTGCGCGCGGTGAGCCGTGGCGGCATGCGCCAGAACGGACCGGCGCTGATCAGCCGCTGCAGGAACTGAGGGAGCCGCGGATACGGCAGCTTCGCGAAGGTCGACACGAGCAAGACGGCTCGCAGCCGCGGTAGATGCTGCGCGGCGAGCGTCAGCGCCAGCGGACCGGAGAAGGATTCGCCGAGCAGGATGAAGTCCTCGTCCTGCGGCAACAGCGCGTGCACGAGCTGCTCGAGCTCGGCATAACCGAGCGGCTG
>DASWWP010000055.1:0-38820 GCA_036405915.1 Pseudomonadales bacterium | reverse complement strand
TCGCGTCGTGCCGTCAATCGGCGCGCGCACATGGGTTCCGTAGCAATCAAACATATCAGGCCTGACAAGCTTCCCGGCTCCGTTTCATTGCCGTTCACCCGCATGCATTGCGTGGACGCTGGCGATGTTCCATCGAGCGTGGACTTAAAGGCACATCCCCTGGCAATCACAGCATCGCCGGGATACGCGAGGAATTTTCAGCATGTATTTCAAACGCAAACCGTTGGCAGCAATCACCGGCACCCTGCTTGCCGCAATTTCCGCTCCGGCGGTACACGCCCAGTCCGCCGACTCCATCGAAGTGATCCAGGTCCGCGCGCTCGCGATCGATGAGAATGCCCGCATCGTCGCACCGTTTTCGGCGATCGATCGGCAGGCAATCCTCGGCAAGGGCGGAACACTCGGTGACCTGCTGAGCGGACTGCCGGGTGTGCATTCGGACAGCTTCGGGGGCGGTTCGAGCCGGCCGGTGGTGCGTGGCCAGACCTCACCGCGCGTGCGCGTGCTGTCCGACAGTTCAACACTGTTCGACGCCTCCGACATCTCGCCGGACCATGCAGTGGCATCGGATACGCTGCTCGCGCGCCGTATCGAAGTGCTGCGCGGCCCGGCTACGCTGCTTTATGGCGGCGGCGCCGTCGGCGGCGTCGTCAACGTGATCGACGGCAAGATCCCGACCGAGCTCTCCGCCGATGCGCCGTACGAAGGCGGCTTTTCGCTGCGCGGCAACACGGTAGCTGACGAGGCGGCCGGAGCCGGCTGGTTCGACGCGAACATCGGCGCTGGTTTCGTGGTCCACCTCGAAGGCTCGCGGCGGGACACCGACGACTATGAAGCCGACGGCTGGGACGCAGTCGCCGGCACGTACAGTGAAAGCAACAATACAGCGCTGGGCCTGTCGTGGATCGGCGAAGACGGGTACCTTGGCGTCGCCTACTCGTATCGTGACGACAACTACGGCGTTCCCGGCCACAACCACGAATACGAGGGCTGCCACCCGCATGGCAGCGAGCTGCACTGCGGCAGCCACGAAGAGGAAGACGAAGAGCACGATCACGAACACGAGGACGAACTCGAGCCGCCGCCATGGGTCGAGCTGGACAGCGAACGCTTCGACGTGCGCGGCGAATGGCGCGACCCTGTCGCGGGCATTCATCGCGTGCGGTTGCGCGCGAGCCACACCGACTACGAACACGACGAAGTCGAAGCGGGCCTGGCCGGCACCAATTTCGCCAACAAAAGCTGGGAAGCGCGCGTGGACATGGACCACGCGCCGGTGTTCGGCTGGCACGGCGTCGTCGGCGCGCAGATCGCCGATACGCGCTTCAGCGCCGCCGGCGCAGAGGCCTTCCTGCCGCACGTCGATTCACGCACGAGCAGCCTCTTCGCCGTCGAGCATTACGACATCAGCGATGCCTGGCACATCGAAGCAGGTTTGCGACATGAACGGCAGGAACACGATCCCGTCAATGATGCGCGCAATCGTCCGTCCTTCGACAGCGACTCGCTGTCGTATTCCGGCGCGCTGATCTGGTCCTTTGCCACCGACTACACGGCCAGTGTCACGCTGTCGCGCGCGCAACGCCTGCCGCATGCGCAGGAACTCTATGCACGCGGCATCCACCTCGCGACGAACACGTACGAGTGCGGGCTCGTGCGGCATCCGCTGACATGTGGCGGCGCGGAGAACAACGCCGACCTCGGCCGCGAGACCTCGACTAACGTCGATCTCGCGCTGCAGAAGCATGCAGGTCCGTTCACGTTCAGCGTGAATATGTATCGCAACAGTGTCGACGACTACGTCTACGCTCGCACGCTCGACCAGTACGAAGATTTTCGCCTGATCAAGTACACGCAGCAGGACGTGGAGTTCAACGGCATGGAACTGCAGGCTGACGTGCAGTTGAGTGAAGCGGTGAGCGTTGGTGTCTTCGGCGACTACGTGCGCGCCGAGTTCGACGCCGGCGGCAACCTGCCACGCATCTCGCCGCGCCGCGCCGGCGCGCGTGCAAGTTACGCGGTGGGCAACATCACGTCGCAGGTCGAGTACACGATCGTCAGCTCGCAGGACGACATCGCTGCATACGAAACCGTTACGCCGGGCTACAAGCTGCTGAACGCCACCGTCAACGTCAACCTGCTGCCGGACGAACGCCTGACACTGACGCTACGCGGCAGCAACCTGCTGGACGACGAGGTCTGGAACCATACCTCGTTCCTGGCCGACGTGATCCCGATGCCGGGACGCAACGTCAGCCTTGGCATGAACTACTCGTTCTGAGTGGGCTGGTGCCCTGCGCCTGCAGGGCTCCAAAGGTTCGGCGGCACGGAGGCCGCCGGCTCTTGCCCAGCATGCCGATCGCGATGGGCAGAGCCTCATGGACTCACGATTCGACATGTGCCGGCGCGCGCAGCCGCACACTTTAATTGGCGGAAGTAACCGCTACCGAGGCACGACGCGCGTGTGCAAGGCTGGCCCCGGCAGTCACTCCCTCTGGACTGCCGGGTGCCGGTCTTCCTACTGGCGCTGGCGCGCGGCCTGCGCCGCCTGTTGCTGCTGCAACGTCACGTTCGCGCGGTCGATCAGGTAGGCACGCACATCTTCCGCCGTTTCCGGCGTCAGCACGTGTGCGAAAGACACCATGCCGTTCTGCGAACGCACGCCGTCGAGCACGATGGCTTTGAACAGTTCAGGGCTGTTCAGTGCCGGCGACACGGCGAGTTCGGGGAAGAGGCCGCGGCGCAGCAGGCCGCCGGCATTGCCGACGTCGCTGTGGCAGATCCAGCAGTTGTCGAGGTACAGGTTTTCGCCGCTCGCGATCTGCTCCGGCGAAGCCGTCGACGGCGGCGGGTTCAGCGTCGGCGCCGTGAATTCGCGCGGCGGCGGCAGCTGCACGTTTGCGCCGAGCTTGAACACGAGCAGGCGCGAGTAATCCGGCGCGTAGTAGTTGCCCGACGAGCGGCCGGCAACGACGGCCATGTACTGCTCGCCATTCACTTCATACGTGATCGGCGCGGCGACGATGCCGGTCTGCGTGTCGATCGACTTCCACAGTTCCGTGCCGTCGTCGGAGTTGTACGCGGCGATGCCGTTGCGGCTGCCCTTGAACACGAGGCCGCCGGCGGTGGCGAGCATGCCGGCGGAGTCGCCGGGAATGCGCCAGCCTTCTTCCTGCGTAACCGGATTCCACGCGACCATGTACGTGCCGCTCGGCAGGTCGGCCGTTGCGTTCGGACCGAGTTCGGCGGCACCGGCCGCGGAGTCTACACCGAGGTTCGACGTCAGCGGATCCGGATCGAAGTCGCGATCGTAGGCATAGATGAATGCACTATTCGTCGACGACAGGTACACCATGTTGTTCGCGGGGTTGAAGGCCATCGGCTGCCAGTTATGCGCGCCGGACGGCGCCGGCTGCGTCGCAAAGGCCTTGCCCGTGCGGTCGAAGCGCGCATCGGGATTTTCGATCGGGCGACCGGTTTCCTCGTCGATGCCGAAGGCCCAGTTCACTGCCGCAAAGGGTTTCGCGGAGATGAACGCGCCGGTCGCCGCGTCGAGCACGTAGAAGAAACCATTCTTCGGCGCCTGCATGACGACCTTGCGATCGGCGCCATCGACCGGAATCGTTGCGACCATGATCGGCTGCGTCGCGGTGTAGTCCCAGGTTTCGCCGGGCGTGGTCTGGTAATGCCACTTGTACGAGCCGTCGTCGGGATCGAGCGCGACGATCGACGACAGGAACAGGTTGTCTCCGCCGCCCGGGCTGCGCAGGTCCTGGTTCCACGGCGAGCCGTTACCGGTGCCGATGTACAGCAGGTCGAGTTCGGGGTCGTAGGCCATCGAGTCCCACACGGTGCCGCCGCCGCCGAGTTTCCACCATTCGCCCATCCACGTTTCGGCTGCCATGCGCTGTGCATCGTCTTCGAAGCCGAGACTCGGGTCGCCCGGCACAGTGAAGAAGCGCCAGGCGAGTTCGCCGGTTTCAGTGTCGAACGCGGACACGTAACCACGCACGCCGTACTCGGCGCCGCCGTTGCCGATGATGACCTTTCCTTTCACGACGCGCGGCGCGCCGGTGATCGAATACGACAGGTCACGCGAGATCAGCGTGTCGGTTTCCCACACTTTCGTGCCGGTGGCCGCATCGATCGCGATCATGCGGCCGTCGATCGTGCCGACGAAGATCTTGCCGTTCCATGCAGCGGCGCCGCGGTTCACGACGTCGCAGCACGCGCGCACGCCCCACTCGCGCTGCACCTGGCTGTCGAACTGCCACAGCGGTTCGCCCGTGGCGGCATCGAACGCGAGCACGTTGCTCCACGCGGTCGTCACATAGATCACGCCGTCGATGACGAGCGGAGTCGACTCCTGTCCGCGCGGAATGTTGAAGTCCGCATACCACGCGAGCCCGAGCGTGTTGACGTTGCTGCGATCGATCTGGGTCAGCGGGCTGTAGTGCTGCTCGCCGTACGTGCGGCCGGTGGACATCCACTGGCCCGGATCGGCATCGGCATTGATGAGGCGTTCGCTGTCTACGGCGGCGAAGCCAGAGGCAGAGGGCGCCGTTGTCCGTGCGGGCGCCTCCGGGGCGGCCTGCGGCGCGGCGTCCGCGGCCGTCGGTGCCGATGCTGCGGAGTCGTTGTCAGGCTGGCCACAGCCGGAAAGGGCCAGCAGTCCCATGCTGAAAATGACGAATGCCTGCTTCATGCGTTTCCCTCTCTGTGCGTTACGAACCGTGTGAGTGTGGCGTGCGATGCGGCTCTGCCCGGCCGTTCATCGTCTCTTTTTATAGTAGCCGTGCGGGGTTGGCCCCGCGAAAAATGCGCCGAAGAATACCCCAGCTCCGTGCAAACAATGTTCAGGATCGATTCAGGCTGGCGCTCCTAGACTGCGGCCATACAGAAGAGGAGAGTCGACATGAAAAAATTACTTGCCTGCGCCGCGGCCTTGCTCCTGGTACTCGGCACACAGACTGCAGCAGCGGATCCCCACGATCGCGGGGATCGTGGCCGCAGCCACAAGTGGGACCACCACGATAATGGCCGCGGCTGGGCCCATGGGCGCCGCAACCATCATGGCCACTATCGTGACCGCGACCGCGATCGCGATCGCGGCCATGACCACGTGTCGGTGAACCTGAGCTTCGGCAATGTAATTCCCGACTGGCGTTACCGCGACTACCAGCGCGCCACGTCAGGCTTCGGCATCGGCTACACGACGACCTGGGGCGCGCCGCGTTACCGTAGCGGCAATACAGTGATAGTGAATCAAAACACGTACATCAACAACGAACCGCGCGTAGTTCACCGATCGACACGCAATTCGACGAGCCTGTTGCGCGACGTCAGCGGCCGCTGCTACGAACGCAGCTACGACAGCCGCGGCAACGAAATCCGCATCGAATTGCCTTCATCCAACTGCAACTTCTGAATGAGGCTATGACTGGGCGGCCACGGACGGCCCCGTTTTTTGGCCTGGATCGACGACAGCATTTGCTTGCCGGGGCCAGAGCCCCCATCGGTGTACCGGAGAGCGGGGAGTGAACCGGTTTGCCGCTCTGGTTCCCGGCACTTTTATACGCAACGTCGTCATCACCTGCGTCATGCCCCCAACCGCACGCGGATGCGCGCGCCGCCCCACTGGCTCTGTTCGACGTCGATCGAACCGCCGTACGCGCTGACGATTTCGACGACCACCGCAAGCCCGATGCCCTGCCCGCTGCGTACAGTATCCGCGCGCGCTCCGCGCTCCAGTACCCACTGGCGATCCGCTTCGGCGATGCCGGCGCCATCGTCGTTGATTTCGAGCTGCGTGTTGCCGCCGCGCATCGTACCCCGCACCTCCACTTTCGAGGTTCCATACTTGAACGCGTTGTCAAGCAGGTTGCCGCACAGCTCCATCAGGTCGCTTTCTTCACCATAAAACAGCACGTCGTCCGGCACGTCCGCGACGACATCCATCCGCTTGTCGCGATACACCTTCTCGAGCGCGGCGAGAATGCGCTGGATCAGTGGTGCGACTGGCACAGGCTTCGCGAGCACGCGATGCTGTTTGTTTCGCGTCACGCGCTTCAGCTGGTACGACACGATCTGGTCCATGCGCTCGACCTGCTCCTCCATGTCGTGCAGGTGCCGTTCGGTCGCGAGTCCGCCTTCCTTCATTTCCTGCAAGGCCGTCGACAGCACCGCGAGCGGCGTCTTCAGGCTGTGTGCGAGATCCCCGAGTGTCGTGCGGTAACGCGTCTGGCGATCGCGCTCGCTCTTGATCAGCAGGTTCAGGTTGTCCGTGACGGCTTTGAGTTCCTCGGGATACAGGCGCTGCATCTGGTCCTGTTCGCCCGCTTCGACCGCGGACACGTCGGCCGCGAGATGCTTCAGCGGGCGCAGGCCCCAGCGCAGCAGCAGGTATTGCGCGATAGACAGCACGACGCCCATCGCGCCGAACCACTGGTACAGGTTGTACTGGAATTCGCGGATCTGCGCCTGCGTCGGTGCAGTGGATTCCATCACGACGAAGTTGTAGTCGGCATCGAGCGCATCCCAGTGCGTGCCGTACGAGGCCCACGACAGTGCGCCGAAGTCGCGCGTATCCATGCTGCCGTACGTCGTCTGGCCCTGCACGATGCGGCCTACGTCGAAGTCCCATTCGGCGAGCCGCAGGTTCAGTGCGGACGGACTGCGCCACACTTCCCTGCCCTCGCGATCGAGGATGAAGCCGTACAGGCCTGAATCGATCTGCGAGAAACGCGGCTCTTCGAGGTCGGGAATGAAGAAGCCGTCCTTGTCCGGTTCGGCGACGCCGATCAGCGCATACACCTGCAGTTGCAGGCGCTCCTCGACACTGGCGATCACGCTTTCGCGATACGCGCGATCGAGCACGAAACCGGCAAGGCCGAGGAAGACGATCAGCAGGATGCTGAACGCGAGGACGAGCCGCGTTTGCAGCGAGTAGCGCGCCCTATCCCTGGCGGGCGGGGACATTGAAGCGGTAGCCCTGGCCCCGGATGGTGTCGATGGGCTTGAGCGTTTCGTCGGGATCGAGCTTCTGCCGCAGGCGGCGGATGAACACTTCGAGCACGTTGCTGTCGCGGTCGTGGTCCTGGTCGTACAGGTGTTCGGTCAGCTCGGTTTTCGAAATGACCTTGCCGGGATGCAGCATCAGGTATTCGAGCACCTTGTATTCGTAGGCCGTCAGTTCGACGTCGGCGCCGCCGACGGTCAGCTTGCGTGCCGTGGTGTCGAGGCTCAGGTGCGCGAAATCGAGCGTCGGCTTTGCGAAACCGGCGGCGCGGCGCAGCAGGGCATTCAGCCTCGCCTTGATCTCTTCGATCTGGAATGGTTTGACGACGTAGTCGTCGGCGCCGGCATCGAGGCCGGCAACCTTGTCGGTCCAGTTGTCGCGCGCGGTGAGGATCAGGATCGGGAAAGTCCGGCCTTTCTCGCGCAGCGCCTTGATCAGGCCGATGCCGTCGAGCTGCGGCAGGCCGAGGTCGATGATCGCGGCGTCGTAATCGTTTTCCGTCGCTTCGAACAGCCCGGTCTTGCCGTCGCTGGCGCTGTCGACGACATAGCCGCTGTCGGCCAGCGCCTTCACGAGGCGCGCGCGCAGCAGGTCTTCATCTTCCACGATCAGGAGGCGCATCGGCAGGGAACTCGAAGGGACTAGTCGCCGGAACGCGATACGCGCCCGGACTCGGTGTTGACCAGCACGTCGGAGACGTTGCCGTCCTGGTCCACGCGGACGCGCCAGTTCTGTTCATCGCGGCGGATGTTCAGCACGCGGCTGCCGGGTACGTTTTCACGTGCAATGTCGGAGGCCTGGTTCTGGCTGATGCGCGGCTCGCGCTCTCGGGCGCGCTCCGAGGCCGGAGGCTGGAAGTTCTGCGGCTGCACGTCTTCGGAGGCGGCCTGCAGCTGCACTGCGGGAAGCAGTGTCAGGCAAAGCAGGAAAATGGAAAGGATCGATTTCATGAGCTCTGACCGGCTTCCTGGCGTACGCGCTATAGCAACGGAAACTTTCACAGCAAGCGCTGCTACGATGACCAACGGCTCTTAGTATGCCCACTGGCCAGTTACCGGGTGTGCCAGAGCTCATGCCGGGTATCGGATACGTGCTATGCGCTAGCCACGAAACCCGTTTCAAAGTACCGGTTCGACATCGACCCTGACACGTACGGTGGAACCGGGATCGTCCGGCATCCTGACAGTGCGCTCGATGCCATTGTATTCATAGCTCACATCGTAACCAACCAGTTTTTCCTCCTGCCGCGTGTTGTATACGGTGCGGCAGCGCTCTTCCGTATCGACGTATACCGTCGAACGGCGGGCATCGTTCGCGCGGCCGATGTCACGCGCCACCGATCCACCCAGTACCGCACCGACGACCGTGCCGACCTTGCGCGAGCTGCTGTTGTTGCCCACGGCGTTGCCGAGTGCGCCACCGATCACCATGCCGAGGATGCCCGGCGTGTAGGAGCGGTCCCGGTTGTCACGCATGTCCTGCCGCACCACTTCCTCCTCCCAGCATTCCTGCTGCGGGCTCGAGCTTTCGACGACGCGGTATATCGGCGTGACGGCCGTGACATCAGCTTCATCGTAAGTGACTGCCGCGCCGGCGGACTGTGCGGCAAGCAAGGCGGCAGCAGCAGGCAACAGCGTGGCAATGCGGGCTTTCATGGCGGACTCCTCGTCTCGTTGAATGTGGCGCTACTTTAGGCACCGGCACATGAATACTGGCTGAACTGCCACGATGCGTGCGACAACGCACGCAAGCGCTGATTATTCCTGCGAACTTTGTGTCCGGTTGGCAATCCAGTGATAATCGGGCCGACCCGCCGCGCTGCACGCGCGGCGGCATTCCGGGAACAGCCAGCCCACTGGCGCCCTATCGAGACCCGACATGGAACTGGCGCTTCTGTTCTTCCAGCTGCTCATCGGCCATGCAGTCGGGGACTTCGTGCTGCAGCCAGGCCCCATGAGCTCCGGCAAGAACCGCCACAATCGCCTGCAGGAACAGTACGGTGAAGGCTTCCCGCCGTGGTACTACTGGATGTCGGCGCATGCGCTGACGCATGCCGGCATCGTCTACGCCATCACCGGTTCCGCACTGTGCGCGGCGATCGAGTGCGCCAGCCACTGGCTGATCGATTTCGGCAAGTGCGAAAAGAACTACAGCCTGCACGTCGACCAGTTGCTACATCTGCTCTTCAAGGTCTTCTACTGCGTGCTGCTGGTATATTTCATCGCGTAACTTCACACATCGGGAATCGACCATGCGCTCACTTCGCCCACTGTTTGCCGCTTTGCTGATTGCGCTTCCTGCCGGCGCCGCGTTCGCCCAGGTGCCGCTCGAGGTCACGACGACCGATGGCCCCGTGCGCGGTGAAGCCACGCGCAATTCCGCCGTGCAGGTCTGGCGCGGATTGCCGTACGCCGCGCCACCGGTCGGCACGAATCGCTGGCGCGAACCGCAGCCGGTGACACCGTGGACGGACGTGCGCGACGCGACGCAGTTCGGCGCGCGCTGCGTGGGCCGCGGCTACACCGGCGGCAACGAGCAACCGCCGATGAGCGAGGACTGCCTGTACCTCAATGTCTATTCCGCGGCGCCGTCGCCCGAACAGCAGTTGCCGGTGATCGTGTGGATCCACGGCGGCGGCTTCTACACCGGCTCCGGCGGCGATGCGATCTACGACGCGACGAATCTTGCGGCGAAAGGCGCCGTCGTCGTCACGTTCAATTACCGGCTCGGCACCTTCGGATTCTTCGCGCATCCGGACCTGACGGCGGAATCGCCGAATCGCAGCTCTGGCAACTACGCCCTGCTCGACATGGTCGCCGTACTCGAATGGGTTTACGAGAACATCGCTGCTTTCGGCGGCGATCCGATCAACGTGACGATCATGGGTGAGTCGGCTGGCGCGCAGGCCGTCGGTACGCTGCTCGCGTCGCCGCTCAGCGCCGGCCTGTTCCATCGCGCGATCCTGCAGAGCGGCGGCTGGATGGGATTGGGCATCAACCCGCAGGCCACGCTGGCCGAGCGTGAAGCGGCCGGTACTGAGCAGGCCATGGAATTCGGAGCGGCGTCGCTCGAACAGCTGCGCGAGGCATCGACGCAGCAGGTTTTCGACAGTTTCCCGAATACCGGCGGCATCAACGTCGATGGGTACCTGCTGGCGCAGGACACGTCACTGACCTTCGCCGAAGGTACGCAGCATCCCGTCGATGTGCTCGGCGGGTCGAACGAAAACGAAGGCCTGTTCTTCGGTCCGGGCCTGCAGACCGCGCAGGAATTGCGCGACTACGCGGAAAACCGCTTCGGCCCGCTCGCACCGCGCTTCCTCGAGCTGTACCCGGCCGGCGACGATGCGGAAGCCAATCGTTCATACCTGCGCGCGTACACGAACGAGCTTGCGTGGCAGATGCGGCAGCTCGGCAAGTATCAGTCGGTGCGCGGGCTCGGCACGTGGATCTACCACTTCACGCGAGTCCCGCCTGGCCAGGAGGAGCGCGGCGCAACGCATGTCAGCGAACTCGCCTACGTGTTCAACCAGCACGAACAGAATCCAGCGTGGACCGACGGCGATCGCGCGCTGGCCGACACGATGGCCGCGTACTGGGTCAACTTCGCGCGCAGCACGAACCCGAACGGCCAGGGCCTGCCGGCCTGGCCGCCGTTCCGTGGCAACACGCCTGGCAACGTCCTCGAGCTCGGGGACATGGCTGCGCCGGAATCCGACATGGTGCCACCGGCCGACGTGCTGGACTTCTTCGACGCGGCGTACGCGCAGCACCTCGAAAGCCTGCGCCGCTAGCCGAATCCCGAGCCGGACATCGCCGCTACGCGAGCGGCGGCGTCGGGCAGTCGAGCGCTGCTCCTATCGCGCGCAGCAATTCTTCTTCTTCGATGCTGATAGCGCGATCGGCGCGCGCGCAGCGCACGAGGGCTTTCAGCAGCCTGGGCTTCTGCAGCGGATCGAGTTGCGCGAGATCTTCCAACGCGCGGTCCAGCGCCTGCAGGTCGCGCGTATCGGGCAGCGCCGCATCGGCTATCGAATCGCTCCCTTCCAGCTCACGCACGCCGTCGGCGAATGCCGCCGTCGCAGCTGCTTCGTCCGGATTGCCCGCACGCGCGAGCGCCGCCAGCAATGCGCGGCTCGCTGCAGCGCACTGCGTGAGACTGTGCCGCGCCGCCGGCCGCGCTGCATTACGCACCAGCGTCGCACTGACGATGCGGAACAGGCACCATTCGAACAGGCTCACGCTGGCGTCGAGGTCGATCAGTTGCCGCAGTTGCGCAGCAAAGCGTTCGCATTGTCCTTCCGAGAGCGCACGCAATGCCGGCAATGCGACTTCGAGCAGCGGCAGGTACAACTTGCGTTCGAGCTGGCCGACGGCGCCAAGCACGCGCACGAGCGCGGCCCACTCCGTCTTCGCCAGCTGCGCCTGCAGATGCTGTATCTGCAACTTGCGCGCGGCGTTGTCGGAACTCGAGACGAGCAGCGCGAACACGAGCATGCAACTGCCATGCGTGCTGTGCGCGGCCTCTAGCAATGCAGGCGGCATGGCGCGCAAACGTTGCTGGGCCTCGGCCACCGCTGCTGCGCTCAGCAGTCCTACGTTCGTGAAGATCTGCCGCGCATCACCCTGCGGAATGGCAGCATCACGTGGGCCTTCCGCAGGACGCCTCGGACGTGCCAGGCTTCCATCCCACTGCGGATCGATGCGGCGGATGCGCTGCTCGATCGGCGGATGCGTCGCGAACCATGACGCGATGCCATTGCCTGCGCCGAACAGCATGTGGCTTATCTCCTGCGTATCGACCGCCGTTATGCGGGAGCCGGCACCATGCGCCGCGATCTTCTTCAGCGCTCCGGCGATGCCGCCGAGGTTGCGCGTGAATTGCACCGCCGAGGCATCGGCAAGGTATTCGCGCTGGCGGCTCACGGCGGCCTTGATCAACTTGCCGAAGAACGTGCCGCCGTAGCCCACGACGATCAGTCCGATGCCGAGCATCACGAAACCACCGCCGTTCCTGCGCCGCCCACTGCCGCCCGAATAGCGCATGGAGTGCATCAGGTGGTAGCCGACCAGTCCGATCACGGTGATGCCGTACAACCAGCCCATCAGGCGGATGTTCAGGCGCATGTCGCCGTTGAGGATGTGGCTGAATTCGTGCGCGACGACACCCTGCAATTCGTCGCGATCGAGCAATTCGATGCAACCGCGCGTGATGCCGATCACGGCGTCCTGCTGCGCATAGCCCGCGGCGAAGGCATTGATCGCCGGATCCTCGATCAGGTACACCTGTGGCACCGGCATCCCGGCGGCGATCGCCATTTCCTCGACGACGTTGAGCACCCTGCGTTCGTCGGCGTCGCGCGTCTGCACGTTCAGCAGCCGGCCCCCGAGACTTTCGGCCACGGCCTTGCCACCACCGCGCAGCTGCATGGTCCTGAACAACGTGCCAAGCAACACGATGCTGAGGACGACGGCGCTGACGCCCGCAAAGACTTCCGGCGCTGCCTGCGCCTGTTCGACGAGGGTCGCCGCGGGAGCGCCGTCGGCGCGTGCGAGGCCTAGCGCGAGGATCGCGAGCAAGGTCGTCAGTACGATCAGCGCGCTGATCGCGCAGATGAACAGCAGGACCAGCAGCTGCGTCGAGCTGCGGGCTTTGGACTGGTATTCAAAGAAGTTCACGGAGGAGATTCACGTAAAAATCATCACGCGGAATTCCGGCGAAAATTGACGCGAGGAGGTTCCCCGCTCGACACCGCGCAGGCACGCAGCGACACCCGCGAATCAGAATGCGACTTTCGGGGCCTGCTGCATCGCTTCACTATCGTCGAATTCGAGCAGGCTCGCGTTCTCGACGTGTCCGAACATCGGCGCAAACAGCACCGGCGGAAAGCTTTGCTTGTACGTGTTGTATTCCGTGACGGCGTCGTTGAAGGCCTGGCGCGCGAAGGCGACACGGTTCTCGGTGCTCGACAGCTCCTCATTCAGCTGCATCATGTTCTGGTTGGCCTTCAGGTCCGGATAGGCTTCCATCACGACGTTCAGCCGGCCGAGTGCGCCCGCCAGCGCGCCTTCGGCATGCCCCAGTTCGCCCATCGCGGCGGGATTGCCCGGCGCAGCCGAAGCGGCTGCCAGTCCATTGACGGCCTGGTTGCGTGCGGCGATCACGGCTTCGAGCGTGCCGCGCTCATGCGCGAGATAGGCCTTGGCGGTTTCGACGAGGTTCGGGATGAGGTCGTAGCGGCGCTTGAGCTGCACTTCGATTTGCGCGAATGCGTTCTCGAAGCGGTTCTTCAAGGTTACGAGCCGGTTGTAGATACCGATGACGATGAAGGCAACGACGGCCAGAATGACGAGCGTAACGATCGTTCCCATGCTGCGCTTTCTCCCTTACCCGATTCTGTATGCATCCCGGCTGCGCACGGCAAGCCGGGATGCGAGCGATCATAGCTCCATACAGTTGGGGCTCAAACCGAAATCTGGCGTAACCAGTGGTTCAGGTTGTAATGGTTGCTGACCCGCGTGATGCGGCCGCCGTCGAGTTCGAAAAAGGTGCCGACGCGCAGACGATATTGCTGGCCTTTTGCCGGTGGCAGATCGCTGTCCGTCTGCAGGTAGGTTCCCGTCAGCATGAATTCCGCGGCGGCGCGCGTGCCATCGGGGCTGACGAGGATAACGGGGTCGATCACCTGCTCCTTGTAGCAACGCTCCATGTGCTGAAGGAATTCGCGGAACAGTTGCTTGCCCTTGCGCGGTTCGCCCTGGCTGGGTTCATGCACGACGTCGTCGGACAGCAGCGCGAGCATGCTTTCGTAGTTGCCGGCGTTGAATGCCTGGTAATACTGGAGGAGAACTGACTTCATTTTTTCCACTCAATAAAAAGGAGGACGGGCCGGAGCCGATCCTCCTGGTGACTGATTTCTCGTTGGGAAGCCTGCTAACAGGCCTCGTTGCGAACCCTTGCGACCGCGCCGTGCAACGCGCGCGTGCGAATCCTCTCAGGAGCGATCCGGGTACAGATTGTACAACTTGCCGTCGACTTCGAGGCGCTCGGTTTTCATCTCGAACAGGTCGCCCGACTCACGGCGGTGGCCGTGCGCGGTGACCGTATCGCCGACTTCGACGAGTTCGTCGGTTAACCCTGCCCGCTCGCTGCGGCTCGGCGGACTCAGCAGGAGAGTCCAGCGTTCGCCATCGGCTTCGACGGTCAAACGGTCATGCGGATTGCCGAACTGCTTGTCGACCACCGTTGCGGTCAGCGAGAAATCCTCGTTGCCATACCACGACCAGCCGTGATGCGCCGAGGCAAGCGAGGCGCCCGTCGCCATTACGGTGAAGCACAGCACCCTCACGTGATTGCGGAATGTCATGTGTCGATCCTCCTCGATTTGGCGGAGCAAACTCGGGCTCCGCGGTTAGGGGCGAATTTGCGCCAGCGTCGTGCTGCCGGGGCAATACGGGAAGCCTGACCCCATGCGCACGTCATGGCCATTGGGTGATTGCCTACGTGCATCCCGACCTGTACTCCCGCGCTAGCGCAAGCGTTCAATCGGTGCCGTGCATCATCCTGCGGATCAGCGGCGACAGCGCCAGCATGACGAGCGCGATCGCCATGGAGACGTAACCAACCGAGCTGTACACATCGATATAGGTCGCCTTCGCCGCCGCGGCGTCGGTGAGCTGCCCGCCGATCGTTTCGGCGCCGGTGCCGGCCGCGATCACGCCAGCAAGATAGTTCGACAGGCCGCTGTACAGGAACCACGCCCCCATCGTCATGCCGACCGCCTTTGCGGGCGCCAGCTTGGTGACGGCCGACAGGCCCACCGGCGACACCATCAGCTCACCGATCGTATGGATCCAGTAGATCAGGAAGATGAAGCCGACTGCCGTCATGCCTGCGGGTCCCGACAGCCTGATGCCGAGCACGAGCGCCAGGAACCCGAGGCCGGCCATGAACACGCCCATCGCGAATTTCACGGGCGCCGGCGGATTCAGCCTGCGGCGCGCGAGTGCGACCCACAGCCAGGCCATCAGCGGCGCGAACATCACGATGTACATCGCATTCAGCGACTGGAATACCGGCGTCGGCACCGACCAGCCGAAGATCGAACGATCGACGAGCCTGTCAGTAAACAGGTTCAGCGAGGAGCCGGCCTGCTCGAACAGCGCCCAGAACGGGATCTGCGCGAGGATGAAGTAGATAGCGGCGAGCATGCGGTCGCGCTCTTCGCCCTTGCCGCAGCTAACGAAGGAATACCACAGTAGCACGCCGAAGATGATGAGGCCGAGGATGCCGACGTAACCTTCATGCACGACGTGCGCGTTCATGACGATCAGCATCGACACGGCGATGATCAGCAGGCCACTCAGGTAGCACATCTTCTCGATGTCGATCGGACCGAATACCTTTTTCTTCAACAGCGTCGCATCCGGCGGGTCCGCGCGGCCTTCGAGCCAGTCCTGGAAGGTCAGGAAGATCGCAAGGCCGATGAGCATGCCGATGCCGGCAAGCCCGAAGCCGTATTTCCAGCCGTATGCGATGCCGAGATAGCCGCACAGCACCGACGAGAGGAAGGCACCGAGGTTGATGCCCATGTAAAAGATCGTGAAACCGGAGTCGCGGCGAGCGTCGCCGAAGCCATACAGCGAACCGACGATCGTCGAGATATTCGCCTTCAGGAAGCCGACGCCGGCAATGATTAGGCTCAGAGACAGGTACAGCACGTTTACATAGAACGGTTCGGTCTCGATGCGCGTCGTGAAGCCATCGAGCGGAATGGATGCCGGCAGGCCGACGGCAGCCGGTTCCTGCACGAGCATCGCGCCTTCGCTGAACGTGATCTGCGACGTTCCCTGCGCGGACGTGACGATCTGCGCGGCATCGCCGCCGCGGCCGTCGAGGCCAAGTACATATTCGGCTCCGCCATAGCTCATGATCTGCCGTGAGCCGTTGCCTTCGAAGGCCATGCCGAAGTGCCCGAGCACGAGCAGGATTGCGCCGAAGGTCACGGCCTTGCGCGAGCCGAGATAGCGATCGGCGAGCGTGCCGCCGATGATGGTCATCACGTATACGAGCGCGGTGTAGGCGCCGTAGATGATGCCGGATGCTTCGTCGCTGAACAGGAAGTGTTGCGTGAGGTACAGGATCAGCAGCGCGCGCATGCCGTAATACGAAAAGCGTTCCCACATCTCCGTCAGGAACAGGATCACGAGCCCTTTCGGATGACCGAAGATGGTAGCCTGCTGACTGGTCGTGACGGAGGGCGACGCGGCTTGGTACATGGCAAGGGTCCGAAGTGGAGATGGCCGGAAAATAGACGTATTCCCCAGCCTTTTCAAGTGAATGGCAAAGCGCCGGGAAACAACGCTTGTGTTGCGCGCGGCAGGTCGGTTAAGTTACCGAAGCGCGGCAAGTATCCCGTTTTTTACACGTGGAAACACCGAAAAAGAATCAGTAAAAAGCGACAAAGCAAGCGCTGCCAACAAGCGCGCAGGACGACTTAACAAATCACGCTGCAGGCCACTCACCGCTGTGTCACCCGTCAACAAAACCAAACCCGGTAGTCCGCGCACGTTCGGCATCGCCATCAAGCAGGAGCGTGGCCAGGTTACTTACGATGCGATGATCGCCGCCGGCTTCCGCCTGCTCGAACAACGTGACCTGCAGGACATCTCGATCGCCGAACTCGTGCGCTCGGCCGGTTACTCCGTCGGCGCGTTCTATTCGCGTTTTCACGGCAAGGATGAATTCTTCGACGCGCTAGTTGCGCGCCATCTCGAAACGCGCACGGCGACGCAGAAGCACCTCTTTGCCACGCTGCCGCGCGATACCTTGCTCGACGAGCTGATCGCCAACGTCGTGAACTATTACTGGGACCATCGTAAATTCTGGCGTGCCGTGCTCGTACGCAGCGTACGCGATGCGGCGTTCTGGGAGCCGATCCGCAAGCACGGCCACGAGTTCACGGGGCGCTTCCTCGAACGCCTGTACAAGGAAACCGGCCGCAAGCTGACGAAGGAAGAGGAAGCCAACGTCTACTTCGCATTCCAGATCATCCTCGGCATGATCAACAGCACGCTGATCAACCAGCATGGGCCGATCTTCATGGGGCAGAAGCTGTTCATCCAGGAACTGACGCGCGCATTCCGCCTGATCTCCGATTTCGACAACATCATCGGTTTCGCGCCGGCACAGGGCAAAGTCCTGCCGAAGCAGAAGAAAGCCTGACCTCGCGCAGTCGCGCGCCAACGCGGGGGAATCCCGGATGAACAAGCTGCACCTGACCGCAATGCTGGTCGCTGCGCTCGCCGTGGCTGGCGGCACGTTGCTGCTCTCCGGCTCCGCTGCGCGAGGCCTGCTGCCTGCCGGCGCTGATGTAGTCGTCAGTGCTCCGTGTACGGTGCCACCCGGAGACGCGCTGCATCCCGGCATGGTGTGGGTTCCCGCCGGCGCGTTCACGATGGGCAGGGCTGGCGCGTATCCGGAGGAAGGCCCGCCTCACGCCGCAGAAGTCACTGGTTTCTGGATGGACCAGAGCGAGGTGACGAATGCGCAGTTCGCAGAATTCGTTGCCGCGACCGGTTACACGACGCTGGCCGAACGCGGCATCGACGACGGCGCGGGCGGCACGCTGGCCGGCTCCGCCGTTTTCGCACCGCAATTCGTCGACGGCCAGCTCGATCCATACGCGAGCTGGTGGCAGTTCCGCGCGGGTGCGAACTGGCGCGAGCCGCAGGGCCCGGGCTCGACCCTCGACGGCCTCGACCAGCATCCTGTCGTGCACGTGGCATACGAAGATGCGCTCGCCTATGCCGAGTGGAAAGGCCATAGCCTGCCGACAGAAGCGCAGTTCGAATATGCCGCGCAGACGAGCGTCGAACGCAATGACGACGCCTTCGCGTCGAACACGTGGCAAGGCTTCTTCCCGGCGCAGGACGAGCAGCTCGATGGCCACGGCAGCACGGCCCCCGTGGGCTGCTATGCGCCGAATGCGCTGGGCCTGTATGACCTGATCGGCAACGTGTGGGAATGGACGGCGAGCCCGTATTACGCCGCGCATGATTTCAGCGCGGCCGCCGATTACCCGGAAGGTTTCGATCCAGCGCAGCCGGGCGAAGCCGTCGCCGTCGTCAAGGGCGGTTCCTTCCTGTGCGCACCCAACTACTGCATGCGCTACCGTCCGCAGGCGCGGCAAGGCCAGAGCAAGGGACTCGGCACCGTGCACACGGGCTTCCGCACGGTGCTGAACCTCCCGCTGCGCAGCGACTGACGCGCTACAGGAACGCGGCCACGCGCTCGATCAGCCAGTAAGCCGACGGCACGCCGATGATGTAGGCAGCAAGCAGGTCCAGGCGGCGCGTCGCTGCGCTGCCGTCCGGACTCGCCAATGTCGATGCAGCATCCGGCACATCCACAGGCCCCGCCGCGAGGCGTCGCAGTATTGCCACCAGCGCGACGATCGCAACGATGAACGCCACTTGCCCCAGCTCGACGCCCAGATTGAAGAACAGCAACGACACGAGGATCTCGTCCCGGACAAGTCCGATCTCGCCGAGCGCGCTCGCGAAGCCGAGGCCGTGAAGCAGCCCGAAACCGAAGGACACGAGCAGCGGCTGGCGCCAGGCAAGGCTGTCGGCGCGCGGGCTGGCGATTTCATGCGCGAGGAACAGGATAGACAGTGCAATGACGGCTTCTACTGGCGCGATCGGAATGGCGATGACGCCTAGTGACGAGAGCGACAGCGTCAACGAATGCGCGAGCGTGAAGCCTGTAATCGCGGACAGGATGCGCCGCGGGATCCGGGCGATCACGAGCAAGCCGAGCACGAACAGCAGGTGGTCGAGGCCACCGATGATGTGCTCGACGCCGAGCAGGAGATAACCGCGTGCGATGCCGGCGCGCGTCGCTGTCTCCGGCACTGTCCAGGCATCCTCGCTTGCCGCGACCAGCGCGCTGCTTTCAGCCCCATCCAGCGGCTGCAGCCGATAGAAGGTCGCGAGCGCAGGATTGTACCTGGGGTACTCGAGCCGGAGCTGTCCGCCGCGCAGCGCACCATCGCAACGCATCGGACCGGCTGTACTCGCATCGCGTGCGTCTGCGGCGCCGCAGCCCACGGGCCAGACGAGAATGGGTACATTGTCCGGCGTGACCGTCGGCGGCACGCGCACAGTGGCGACGTAAATGCCAGGCAGCGTCTCTGTGAGCGTGACGGCGACAGGCCGCGCATCGTGTGCCTGCACGGTGCAGCACCCTAGCAGCAGGATCGCGCACAGCAGCCGCATGCTCACTCCAGCTCGAGCGCGACGTCGAACTCGCCGATCACGCGCCGTTCGGCCTCCTCGCGTCCGCGCGCGAGCATGGCGCGGCGGTAGTCATCGAGCACGCGAGCGCGAATTGCGTCGAAAGCGGGCATCGAGGCTGCGCTGCGTGCCCGCAGCATAACTACGTGCCAGCCATACCGTGATTGCAGCGGGCCCTGCCAGCGTTCAGCCGGCGCCAGCGTATCGAGTTGCGTGACGAAGTCCGCACTGAAGTTACTGGCAACGAAGGCACGTGTGCGCTCGACGTAGTTCTGCAGGAAGGGGTAGCGATCACCGTGCTGCGCGGCATCGTCGAATGCGATGTTTTCACTCACGGCCAGCAAGGCATCGGCCCGCTTGCGTGCTTCGGGCATATCAGCTTCGCCGTCGAAGAAAATGTGCGTGAAGCTGTACACCGCATCCTGTGCATAGTCGGCGCGGCGCACCTCGAAGAAAGCCTCCAGTTCGGAGTCGGTCGGTTCGATGTCGCCTGCGGCGAGGCCTTCGAGCAGGAACTCGACCTTCTGCACGATGCGAGTTCGGATGTCGTAGTCTGCCGTATCGAGATTCATCCGGAGGCCTTCGCGATACAGCGCCTCTTCGCGTACATATGCCGCGACGAGTTCGGCGCGCTCGGCGTCACTCATCGCATCGTATCGCTCAGTGAACGTCTCGGGCTCGAAGGTCTGTGCCTGGTACTGCAGGTAGTCGATCAACGCAGCGCGGTCTACGACGATGCGACGCGAATCCGCGTCGCCCACCTGCTCCGCCGCGGGCTCGGTGGTCAATGCGTAGGCGACGAAGATCAGTGCGCCCAGGGCGACGAAGTGCAGCAGCGGCTGTCTGAGCATCCTGGCAAGCATCGCTGTTTCCCCGGAGCGCCGCGAGCTGACCTCAGTAGCGGAAGGTCTTCGTGTACTTCAATGCTATCTCGGCCTTCTCGCGGCTGATGCCGGTGAACACGCCTTCGGAATCGAAGCCGTAGTTCACGACGAGATACAGATCCTCACCGGCCTTCGGATTCCAGCGCAGGCGGCTGTTCAGGCCGACGCTGCTCGACGCATTGTCGTACTGGATCAGGTTCACCCACGACCACTTCGAGTTGAATGCATAGTTCGCATTTGCACTGACGAGCCGCACCTTGAAGTCGCCGTAAGGCAGGCGGATGTCCTGGTAGTCGTAATTCATGTTGAAGAAGAAGTGCTCGTCTGGACGCCATTCGAAGCCGACGCGCGCACGATCTCGCTTGCCATCGTAGAACTCGCCCTTGTTCAGCTGCACGAAGGGTGCGAACAGGCGCTGGTTCGATACGTTCAATTCGACGTTGTAGTCGATGAAGCTGTACTTGCCGGCGGGAAGCACAACGCCCGGACTGATTTCGAACGGAACCTCGAGCCCCTCGCGGTTGCGCGAAACACCGAAGCCGATCTGGTCGCCGCGATGCGTGTTGATGTTCAGCGGACGCCAGAACAGGTTTTCGCTCTGCATCTCCTTCGTGTCGAGGCGGCGCGTGTATTCGTAACGGCCAAACATGTTGAACGAGCGGATGATCGGATGGCTGTCCAGGAAGTATCGGCCGTTGCCACCCGTACTCAGCGTTTCGACGCCGACGCGGTTTGCAAAGCCGAGGCCGGGATAGTAGTCCTCGCCGAAGTACTCGTAGCCCAGGTTGCCGCCGAAACCGGTCCCCTGCGTATCGAGGTTCGCGGACACGCCGAAGGCCTTGTCATCTCCATCGCGGCCATCAGTCTCCGTCTGCTGGAAGAAGGCGTTGCCACGCAAGGTATAGCGATCGGAGAAGCGCGTGTTCTGGTAGCGGAAGTCCGTGCCGACGAGCGTGTTGTCGACGCCGGTGGCAGGATCGCCGTGCGTCATGATCATGCCGACGCTCGACTCCGACAGCACGTTCAGCGCCGCGCGGCCGACGAAAACCTGCTGTTCGTCGAGCAGGCCGAACTCGCCCTGTTGCACGGCGAGCGCGCCGACGTTCCATTCGCCTACGCGGCCGGTCAGCTTCACACCGGCGTCGATATCCACCGGCTGGCCAGTGCGGCTCAAGCCGATACGGCGCGAATAGAATGGAATCCCATTCTGGCCGCCGCCGAAGTTGCCGCCACCACCACCGCCACGGCCGCCGAAACTGAAAATGTCGACGTCCTGCAGGAAGAAATCGCGTTTCTCAGGGAAGAAGAGCGAGAAGCGCGACAGGTTGACCTGGCGGTTATCGACTTCCGTCGCAGAGAAGTCGGTGTTGATCGTCAGCGCGCCGGTGAGGTTCGGCGTGATCTTGTAGAACACGTTCAACGAGGGATCGATGCGGTCGTAGGTCGTGCCGGTGACGTAGTCTTCGCCGGATGCCATCGCTATCGACGGGATGATGTCGAGGCCGACTCCCTGGCGGATGCCACGGATGCCGCTGATCACGCCGGTCGTCGTCGGATTGATGTTGCGATTGAACGACGACCAGGCCACTTCCTCCTGCTTGCGTGCAATCGTGCGTGCAATCGTGAAGCCCCAGTCCTGCGTCGTCGGATCGAAGTTCAGCGTGTTGAACGGTATCGCGACTTCGGCCGTCCAGCCCTGCTCGTCGATGCGGCTTTCGACCTGCCAGATGCCCGTCCAGTCGCGGTTCAGGTTGTTCGGATTTTCGAACACACCTTCGTGACGAATGCCGTTCGGATTCACCTGGAAGTGGTAACCGGTGCGACCGTTGTTGAAGGTGTCGAGGATGAATTCGAAGGCGTCGTCGAACGGCATGTTGCCGCCCTGCACGAGCTGGCGCGCGCTAATGCCAGATGGGTCGCTGTCGTACAGGCGTGCGGCGACGTAGAAGTAACGATCGCTGTACGCGAGGTAAAACTCGGAACGTTCCGACGGCTCGCCGTGGTCGATGGGCTGGAACTGATGCATGTCGTTGATGACCGTGGCCTGTTCCCACAGGGCATCGTCGAGCACGCCGTCGATCTGCGGTTCGAGTTCGGTACGATGAATTTCGATGCGCTTGCGCGTGGCGCTCGCCTGTCCACCGTCGGCGGAAGGCTGCGCGAACACGGCGAGTGGCGTCAGCAGGAGGAGCAGGAACAGGGCGGGGTACGTCGCTTGCATGGTTTGTTATTGTCGGCGTGCCGTAAAAGCAAAAAGTATAGGGGGACGCCGCGAAGCGACAAAGCAGGCTTCACGCGTGCGTGCCGACTTCCACCGAAAATCCTTATTCAGCAGCGCCGCCGTAGGCGATGCGTCACCGCTGCAATCACGAGCTCAGGCGCAACGTTCGCCGCGCCTGAGTGCGTGGTCAGGCTGCCGCGTATACGGCCTGTGCGGCGGCCAGGGCCTTTCCGCTGTTGATCGGAGCCTTCATGTGGCTGAGCACGGCATCGAGCGCACCGAGGCACAGCAGAACGTTCGTTTGCGTTGCGCCCTCGCCCATCAGGCCGATACGCCAGATCTTGCCGGCCATTGCGCCGAGGCCTGCGCCGATTTCCAGGTTGTATTCCTTCAGCAGGCGCGCGCGCACATCGGCTTCCTTGATACCCGCAGGCACCGTGATCGAGTTCAGCTGCGGCAGGCGCGCGGCCTTGTCGACGACGAAGCTCAAACCCATCGCCTCGACACCGGCTGCCAGCGCGCGATGGTGGAAGGCATGGCGCGCCCACGAATTCTCGAGTCCTTCTTCCTGCAGGATCACGAGCGCCTCGTGCAGGCCGTACATGCTGTTGACCGGCGCCGTGTGGTGGTACGTGCGCGCGCCATCGCCCGCCCAGTAGGCCATCACCAGGTTCATGTCGAGGAACCAGCTCTGCACCTTGGTCTTGCGGCTGTTGATGACCTGCACGGCACGTTCGCCGAAGCTGACTGGCGAGAGGCCGGGCGGGCATGACAGGCATTTCTGCGTGCCGGAGTAAATCGCGTCGATGCCCCAGCCGTCGACATCGAGTTCGACGCCACCGAGCCCCGTCACGGTATCGACGAGCGCGAGGCAGTCATACTGATGAGCAAGGGCTGTCAGCGCTTTTGCGTCGCTCAATGCACCGGTCGAGGTTTCCGCATGCACGAAGGCCAGCAGCTTCGCGTCGGGGTGCGCCTTCAGTGCGTCTTCTACCTTTTGCAGGTCCACGGCTTCGCCCCAGGCATCCTGCACCATGATTGCGGTGGCGCCGCAGCGCTCTACGTTTTCCTTCATGCGGCCACCGAACACGCCGTTCTGGCACACGATCGCCTTGTCGCCCGGTTCGAGCAGGTTCACGAAGCAGGTTTCCATGCCGGCCGAACCCGGTGCGGACACGGGAATCGTCAGCCTGTTCTGCGTCTTGAACGCGTACTGCAGCATCTGCTTGATCTCGTCCATCAACGTGACGAACGCGGGGTCGAGGTGTCCAATCGTCGGCGCGCCCATCGCGGCCGAGACGCGCGGATTGACTGGCGAGGGGCCTGGGCCCATCAAGGTACGTAGCGGCGGATGAAAGGACTTGATCATGGGACTCCCCGTTTATCGTCAGTTGCTTCGATGTTCACTGCACTGGTTGCGCTGCACTGGCATGGCTGAAACGCGGCCATAAAAAAAGCCGTCCCGTGGACGGCTTTTTCACTTCTATCCTGCTACTGCTCAGTCTTCACTGGCTGCGTCGGAGGCCGTGAAGTTGGTCGGACGGTCGACCAGTTCTACGTACGCCATCGGCGCCTTGTCACCCGCGCGATAGCCGCACTTGATGATGCGCGTGTAACCACCGGCACGCTGCGAGTAGCGCGGTCCGAGGTCGGTGAACAGTTTGCCGACAGCTTCCTTGCTGCGCAGGCGGTCGAAAGCCAGGCGGCGGTTCGCCACGCTATCTTCCTTCGCGAGCGTGATCATCGGCTCGGCGATCATGCGCAGTTCCTTCGCTTTCGCCAACGTAGTCTTGATGACTTCGTGTTCGACGAGCGAAGCAGTCATGTTGCGGAACATCGCCTGGCGATGCGAGCTGGTTCGATTGAGTTTACGTCCACTGAGACGATGACGCATGACGGTCTTCCTGCTTGAGTATTAGGTTTTTCGTTGAGGCCTTCGCGCTTCCTCAGGAAGCGCGATGGTCGTCGCCCTTCAGGCTCGACGGCGGCCAGTTTTCCAGACGCAGGCCGAGGGACAGGCCCTTCGACGCCAGTACGTCCTTGATCTCGGTCAGCGACTTCTTGCCGAGGTTCGGCGTCTTCAGCAGCTCCACTTCCGTGCGCTGGATCAGGTCGCCGATGTAGTAAATGTTTTCCGCTTTCAGGCAGTTTGCCGAACGCACGGTGAGTTCCAGGTCGTCGACCGGACGCAGCAGGATCGGATCGATCTTGTCTTCGTGTTTCGGCTGCTCCTTGACGGAGTTGTTCTTCAGGTCCACGAACACGCTGAGCTGGTGCTGCAGGATCGTCGCGGCCTGGCGAATCGCTTCTTCCGGATCGATCGTGCCGTTCGTTTCGAGTTCGATGATCAGCTTGTCGAGGTCGGTACGCTGTTCGACGCGCGCGTTTTCGACGGAGTACGTCACGCGGCTGACCGGCGTGTACGAGGCATCGAGCATCAGCTTGCCAACCGAGCGGGTTTCGTCGTCGCGCGATACGCGCGAATCCGCCGGCACGTAACCGCGGCCGACGCCAACCTTGATCTGCATGTTGATCGAACCGTTGTCGTTCAGGTTGCAGATCACGTGTTCCGGATTGACGATTTCGACGTCATGGCCGAGCGTGATGTCGCCTGCCGTTACCGCACCTTTGCCGCTCTTCTTCAGCGTCAGCACGGCGGACGTGCCCTGGTGCATGATCACGGAGACTTCTTTCAGGTTCAGCAGGATTTCGATCACGTCTTCCTGCACGCCTTCGATAGTGCTGTATTCGTGCACGACGCCGTCGATCTCGACTTCTTCAACCGCGCAACCCGGCATCGAGGACAGCAGGATACGACGCAGTGCATTGCCGAGCGTGTGCCCGAAACCCCTTTCGAGAGGCTCCAGCACCACCTTGGAATGCCACCGGTCAGAGGCCTCGACCTGGATGACTTGCGGTGTCAGAAAGTTCGCTAAAGAAATCTGCATGGAATCCCTCACAGGCCTTTTGGTTTATTTCGAGTACAGCTCGACGATCAAGCTTTCGTTGATTTCCGTGGACAGCTCGCTGCGCTCCGGCTTGTGCTTATACGTACCTTCCAGCTTCTCGCCACGGACTTCGAGCCACTCGACCTGAGCGCGCGTGCCGGCGATGTCCAGCGAGGACTTGATGCGAAGCTGGTTCTTTGCTTTCTCGCGCACGGCGACGATATCGCCTGCCTGTACCTGGTACGACGCGATGTTAACGGTCTTGCCGTTGACCATGATGGCCTTGTGCGAAACCAGCTGGCGCGCTTCGGAACGGGTCGAACCAAAGCCCATTCTGTACACGACGTTGTCGAGACGCGACTCGAGCAACTGCAGCAGGTTTTCGCCCGTGGCGCCTTTCAGACGCGCAGCTTCCTTGTAGTAGTTGCGGAACTGGCCTTCGAGAATGCCGTACATGCGACGCACTTTCTGCTTCTCGCGCAGCTGCACGCCGTAGTCGGACAGACGGCCGCGACGCTGACCATGCTGGCCAGGCGCGGTTTCGTGCTTGCACTTGTCTTCCAGCGAGCGGACGCCGCTCTTCAGGAACAGGTCGGTGCCTTCCCTTCTAGCCAGTTTGCATTTCGGGCCGATGTAACGGGCCATATTCGTATCTCCGGTTTGCCTTGCGGCTCTTTCTATCTATGCGATCGCGAGTCGTTCGAAAGCGCGCTTATACGCGGCGACGCTTCGGCGGACGGCAGCCATTGTGCGGAATCGGCGTGACGTCGGTGATGTTGGCGACTTTCAGGCCACAGGCATTCAGCGCGCGCACGGCGGATTCACGGCCAGGGCCGGGGCCGTTCACACGGACGTCGACGTTTTTCAGGCTGTACAGCTCGATCGCGCTGCGGCCGGCTTTTTCAGCAGCAGTCTGCGCGGCGAACGGCGTGCTTTTGCGCGAGCCGCGGAAGCCGGAACCACCGGACGTGGCCCAGGCCAGCGTGTTGCCCTGGCGGTCGGTGATCGTCACGATCGTGTTGTTGAACGACGCGTGGATGTGCGCCACACCGTCGGAGACCGACGATCTGGCTTTCCGCTTGACCTGGGTTGCGCCTGCTGCAGGTTTTGCCATGAATATTTACCTTGATGTATCTGTGTTTACCGGCCTATGCGAAGGCCCGGTTGTACTCTGACAATTGTCTGTCTGGTGTTTACTGCGTGTTACTTGCGAATCGGTTTGCGCGGACCTTTGCGGGTACGGGCGTTCGTCTTCGTGCGCTGGCCACGTACCGGCAGGCCACGGCGGTGACGGATGCCGCGGTACGTACCGAGGTCCATCAGGCGCTTGATGTTCATCGAGATCTCGCGGCGCAGGTCGCCTTCGACCGTCAGCTTGCCAATCTCATTTCGCAGCGAATCGAGCTGGTCTTCGCTCAGTTCGCTGACCTTCGCGGTCGGTTTCACACCGGTTTTGGCACAGAGGTTCTTTGCCACGGTCGGGCCGATGCCGTAGACGTAACGCAGCGATACCACTACGTGCTTGTTGTCGGGGATGTTGACGCCGGCGATACGGGCCATAACTCACTCCAGTGTTAAATTCTGCTTAACTTCTTTTCGCGTTACCGCGTTTCGCGACTGAATATTCAGTCTTTTCAAGCGCCTGGACTCATGTCCACAGCTGCTTCGGCTGTCGCCTGCAAACTTGTCGACCGCTTCGGGAGCGCGCTCGCGCTACCCCGGAAAAAAGGCCGGCAAGCTTAGCCGCACGACCCGGGAAAATCAAGGAAATACAGGACCTTGACGGGCCGGGTATATCGGCTCAGCCCTGTCTCTGCTTGTGACGGGGCTCGGAACAAATCACTCGTACGACGTTGTTGCGCTTGATGATCTTGCACTTGCGGCAAATACGTTTAACCGATGCTCTTACTTTCATGACTATCTCCAAAAATCTCACGCTGTTATTAACTTGCTCGCCGGTTTAGCGGCTGCTCCGGGTCACCCCGGTGGATCGTTTAGCGCTTGAACGATCCAATATTGGATTTCTTCATCAGCGACTCGTACTGATGCGACATCAGGTGCGAGTGGACCTGCGCCATGAAGTCCATGCACACGACCACCACGATCAGCAGCGAGGTGCCGCCAAGCTGGAACGGCACGTTGGCCGAGGTCTGCAGGAACTGCGGCAACAGGCAAATCGCCGTCATGTATGCCGCACCGAACATCGTCAGGCGCGTCATGACGCTATCTACATAGTTCGCGGTCTGCTCACCCGGGCGAATGCCCGGAACGAAGGCGCCGGAGCGCTTCAGGTTTTCCGCGATCTCCTTGGGATTGAATACCAGGGAGGTGTACCAGAAACAGAAAGCCACGATCAGGACCGTGAACAGCAATACGTTCAGCGGCTGGCCCGGGCCGAGAATCAGCGCGAGATCCGCAAGCCATTCGAAACCTTCATTCTGGCCGAACCACTGCCCGATCGAAGCCGGGAACAACAAGAAGCTGCTGGCGAAAATCGCCGGAATCACGCCTGCCATGTTCACTTTCAGCGGCAGGTGACTCGACTGCCCCTGGAACATCTTGCGACCCTGCTGCCTCGGCGCGTAGTTCACCGTAATGCGACGCTGCGCGCGTTCGACGAAAACGACGGCGGCGATAACCGCAGCACCCAGTACCGCGACGACGAGCAACGCCAGCGGCTGGATCTGGCCTTCCGAAACCTGCTCGAGCGACTGACCGATCGCCGCAGGCAGCGCCGCAACGATACCGACGAAGATCAGCAGCGAAATACCGTTACCGACCCCACGCTCGGTGATCTGCTCGCCAAGCCACATCAGGAACATCGCACCGGTCACGAGCGACACGATCGCCGTGAAGTAAAAGCTGAAGTCCGGCGTAAAGGCCAGCTGGGCCAGGAGACCAGTGCTAATCGCGATCGCCTGCACGGTGGCGAAAAACAGCGCGCCGTACCGCGTGTACTGGCTGAGCTTGCGACGCCCGGACTCACCTTCCTTTTTCAACTGCTCGAGCGCCGGTGTCGTTGCCGTAAGCAACTGCACGATGATCGATGCCGTGATGTACGGAATGATCCCCAGCGCAAAGATACTCATGCGCTCTATTGCACCACCGGAGAACATGTTGAACAGACCGAGGAACGTGCCCTGGTTCTGGTTGAACAATGCCGCCAGCTGGTCCGGATTGATGCCCGGAACCGGGATGTGCGTCCCCATGCGATACACGATCACTGCAAGCAGCACGAACAGCAGGCGGGACTTCAGTTCCGCCAGGCCGTCGGCTTTGCCCGGATTCATTTTCGCCATGAGGTATTAATGCTCGCTACTGCTACGGATACGTCGCTTACTTCTGCTCAGCCTGCTTCTCGACGATCTTGCCGCCGGCTTTCTCGATTGCAGCGCGGGCGCCTTTCGTCACGGCAACGCCTTCGCCTTCGATCGAAAATGCTTTCTTCACGTCGCCCGACAGCATGATGCGAACACGCTGGATGGTACGGTCGATCACGTTCGCTTTCTCGAGCGATGCGATCGTCACGACGTTGCCGTCGATCTTGTTCAGCTCGGACGTGCGTACTTCCGCCGTCGTGCTGCCGATGCGCGAATAGAAGCCGAACTTCGGCAGGCGCTTCTGCAGCGGCATCTGGCCGCCTTCGAAACCGGGGCGTACGTTGCCGCTCTTGCGAGCGCCCTGGCCTTTATGGCCGCGGGTCGAGGTTTTACCAAGGCCGCTACCGATACCACGGCCGACGCGCTTGATCGCGTGCTTGGAACCGGGAGCCGGGCTCAGCGTGTTCAAACGCATCGTCTGTTTCGTCTCGCTCATTACCGACTCCCTCAACCTTCCTGAACCTGGACCATGTGGCGTACCTTGTTGATCATGCCGCGCGTTGCCGGCGTGTCCTCAACCTGTACGGTGTGACGGATCTTGCGCAAGCCAAGGCCCCGGAGACAGGCTTTGTGATTCTCCAGGATGCCGTGAGCGCTTTTTGTCATCGTCACTTTCAGTGTCTTCGCTGCCATGACCTTAACCTTTGATACTCAATCTGATTCAGCTCCGGAGCATGTACCGGAGCCGCTTGCTTAGCCGGAGATTTCTTCCAGCGACTTGCCGCGCTTGGCCGCGACTTCGTCGGGCGAGCGCATGTTTTTCAGGCCCTTGAACGTCGCGCGTACGACGTTGACCGGGTTCGTCGAGCCGTAGCACTTCGCGAGGACGTCGCGTACGCCAGCCAGCTCGAGGATCGAACGCATCGCACCACCGGCGATTACGCCAGTACCGTCGGATGCAGGCTGCATGTATACGTTCGAGGCGCCGTGGCGCGCTTTCACGGGATACTGCAGTGTCGAACCATCGAGCTTCACGCTGATCATGTTGCGGCGCGCAGCTTCCATCGCCTTCTGGATCGCCTGCGGCACTTCACGTGCCTTTCCGCGACCGAAGCCGACCTTGCCATTGCCATCGCCCACGGCAGTCAATGCAGTGAACGAGAAAATACGGCCACCCTTGACCACTTTGGCGACGCGATTCACCTGGATCAGCTTTTCCTGCAAGCCTTCTTCGTTCTTGGTCTGCTCGTTTTTAAATGCCATAGGACAATGTTCCGCTTATCTGTTCTCTTAGAATTCCAGGCCGCCTTCGCGAGCCGCATCTGCCAGCGCCTTCACGCGGCCGTGGTACACGTAACCACTGCGGTCGAAGGCCACTTTCGTAACGCCAGCCGACTTCGCGCGCTCGGCAATCAGCTTGCCGATCGCGATGGCGGATTCGACGTTGCCGGACTTTTCCGTGCCCAGCGAGGAGGCCGAAGCCAGTACCTTGTTGTCCGGCGAAATGATTTGCGCGTAGATGTGACGCGGGCTGCGGTATACGGTCAGGCGGTTTACTCGCAGTTCGCTGATCTTGACGCGGCCGCGTTTGGCTCGGCGCAGGCGCGATACTTTCTTCTCGTTCATTACTCGTTGCCTCTTGGCTTTTCCGCAACCGGCCGTGGCCGGTCATCACATTCGTTTGGCGATTACTTCTTCTTCGCTTCTTTGCGATACACGGCTTCGCCGCCGTAACGCACGCCCTTGCCCTTGTAGGGTTCGGGCTGGCGGAACTGACGCAGTTCCGCGGCTACCTGGCCGAGCAGCTGGCGATCGGCGCTCTTCAGCACGATCTCGGTCTGGGTCGGCGTTTCGGCCGTGACGCCTTCCGGCAGCTGGTAGTCGATCGGGTGCGAGAAGCCGAGCGTCATGTTGACGGTTTTGCCCTGCGCTTTCGCGCGGTAACCGACGCCAACGAGCTCGAGCTTGCGCTCGAAACCCTTGCTCACGCCGTTGACCATGTTCTGAATCAACGCACGGCTAGTGCCAGCCAGCGCATCCGCGGCCTTGCTGTTGTTCTTCGGCGACACCTTGAGCTGGTTGTCTTCGTTGACGACCTGCACGGTGTTATGCAGCTGCAGCTTCAGCGTGCTCTTCGCGCCTTTGATGGAAACCACACCATTGGCGATCTGGGCTTCTACGCCCTTCGGCAGCACAACGGGTGCTTTTGCAATTCTGGACATGGTTCGTAATCCTCAAATTTCTCTTCGTAGGCCCACTGGCGGGCCCGCGACCAGCAGGCTGGTAACTGGCCTCAGAACACCGTGCAAAGTACTTCGCCGCCGACGCCGGCTGCGCGAGCCGACTTGTCGGTCATCACGCCCTTGTTCGTCGAGATGATGGCGACGCCCAGACCGGCGCGAACTTTCGGCAGCTCGTCGCTGCCTTTGTAATTGCGCAGACCCGGCGAGCTGCCGCGATGCAGCTCCTCGATCACGGGGCGGCCGTTGTAGTACTTCAGCTCGATCGTCAGCTCGGGTTTAACCACGTCGCTGCTGATGCTGTAGCCCGCGATGTAACCTTCGGACTTCAGCACATCCAGAATCGCCTGTTTGATTTTGGACGACGGGCAAATGACGGTCGGCTTGCCGGCCATCTGCGCATTGCGGATGCGGGTCAGAAGATCTGCGATCGGGTCGGACATGCTCATGCTACGTTCCTCGAATTCTCTTTCATTTACCGGCGCGGCTTGTCAGCCTGGCTTACCAGCTGGCTTTCGTCAGGCCGGGCACATCGCCGCGCATCGCGGCTTCACGCAGCTTGATACGCGACAGGCCGAATTTGCGGTACACGCCATGCGGACGGCCGGTGATCTGGCAGCGTTTGCGCTGGCGGGTCGGGCTGGCGTCACGCGGCAGCTTCTGCAGCTTTACCGTGGCGTCCCACTTTTCGTCGTCCGACGCGGTCGTGCTCAGGATGATTTTCTTCAGAGCTGCGCGCTTCGCAGCGAATTTCTCAGCCGTGCGCTTACGCTTTACTTCACGCTGAACCATCGATGTCTTGGCCATGACTTAACCCTTTGCCTCGGCGTTTGCGTTCACGGCGGTTTCACCGCGGAACGGGAAATTGAATGCGCGCAGCAGCGCACGACCTTCGTCATTCGTCTCGGCGGTCGTCGTGATCGTGATGTCCATGCCGCGCAGCTTGTCGATCTTGTCGTAATCGATTTCGGGGAAGATGATCTGCTCGACCACACCCAGCGCGTAGTTGCCGCGGCCGTCGAAGGCGCGCGGATTCAGGCCGCGGAAGTCGCGGATACGCGGAATCGAAATGTTGACGAGGCGGTCCAGGAATTCGTACATGCGCTCACCGCGCAGCGTCACCTTGCAACCTACCGGCCAGCCTTCACGAATCTTGAATGCCGCGACCGATTTGCGCGCTTTCGTCACGACAGGACGCTGACCGGTGATCTTCTGCAGATCGCCCATGGCGTTATCCAGCAGTTTCTTGTCGCTGAATTCGCCGCTGCCGATGTTCAGCACGATTTTCGTGATCTTCGGTACCTGCATGGGGTTTTTGTAGCCGAACTGTTTCGTCAGCTCCTTCACCACCGTGTCTTTGTAGTACTCTTTCAAACGCGCCATGATTTAACCTATTTGCTTCTGTATTAGTCCCGGTTTCGCTTTTCTGAGCTTCGGCTCAAGCTATTACCGATTTGTCGGATCGGAAGACCCTGACCTTCTTGCCGTCTTCAACACGAACGCCAACCTTTCCTGCTTTCGACGTCTTCGGGTTGAAGAGCGCCACGTTGGAAGCGTCAATGCTGGCCTCCTTCTCGATGATGCCGCCCTGCTTGCCGATGTTCGGGTTTGGCTTCGTATGGCGCTTGACCATGTTGATGCCCGATACCACTACGCGGCCGTCGCCGAGCACGCGCGTAACCTTGCCGCGCTTGCCCTTGTCACGGCCGGCGATCACGATTACTTCATCATCACGTTTCAGCTTCTGCATTTCGCTTTCTCAACCTCTTGATTCGATTCTTCGTCTTACCTGGTACTGCCCGTTTGGGACTTACAGTACGTTCGTTCGGGCGCCTTGCGGCCAGCCTTAGAGTACTTCAGGCGCCAGCGAGATGATTCGCATGAACTTCTCGTTGCGCAGTTCACGGGTAACCGGTCCGAATACGCGCGTACCGATCGGAGCGTCCTGGTTGTTCAACAGGATCGCTGCGTTATCGTCGAAACGGATCAGCGAACCGTCCTGACGGCGCACGCCGCTCTTCGTACGCACGACCAGTGCATTCAGCACCTGGCCTTTCTTCACTTTTCCGCGCGGAATCGCTTCTTTCACCGTCACCTTGATGACGTCGCCGATCCGGGCGTAACGGCGATGGGAACCGCCCAGCACCTTGATGCACATCACGCGACGCGCGCCGCTGTTATCCGCTACATCCAAATACGACTGAACTTGAATCATGGTGCTGTTCCCAACTTATCCGTCTTGACTTCGTTCATTTTCCGGAAGCTTCCGGTACTGCTGCGCGGCCCTATTTCGGCGCGCTGGATCCTGCTTAATCCTGTGCTGCGCGCTCGTCGATGCTGACGAGGGCCCAGGTCTTGGTCTTGGAAATGGGACGCACTTCCTTCACCGTCACGACGTCGCCGGGCTGGCACTCGTTGTTCTCGTCGTGGGCATGCAGCTTCGAGGACTTAGTCACGTACTTGCCGTAGACCGGATGCTTCACGCGGCGCTCGACCAGTACAGTGATCGACTTGTTCATCTTGTTGCTGACAACCCTGCCGGAGACCATACGTGACTTCTTCTCTGCCGCTTTCTCTGCCGTTTCCACCGCTTTTTCCGCCTGTGCCATAAATCAGGACCTCGCCTTTTCGCTGATCAGGGTCTTGACCCTGGCAATATCCTGCCGAACCGCCGACAGCAGGTGCGACTGCGCCAGCTGTCCGGTGTTCTTCTGCATGCGAAGGTTGAACTGGTCTTTGTGCAAACCCGTCAGAACATCATTCAGTTCCTTGACGGACTTAGCCCTGAGTTCTTTCACTTGTACTCTGGCCATTACATCACCACTCGTTTGGCAATCTTGGTTGCGAAGGGCAGCTTGGCCGCGGCGAGAGCGAAGGCTTCCTGCACGGTCTGCGTTTCGACGCCTTCGACTTCGAACAAGATGCGGCCCGGCTGGATGTTTGCAACCCAGTATTCGACGCTACCTTTACCGCTACCCTGACGAACTTCGAGCGGCTTCTGCGTGATCGGCTTGTCCGGGAATACACGGATCCAGACTTTGCCACCACGCTTGATGTGACGGGTCAGCGCACGACGAGCCGACTCCAGCTGGCGCGCCGTCAGACGGCCGCGGCCAATTGCCTTCAGGCCGTACTCGCCGAAGCTCACCGTGCTGCCGCGCTGGGCCAGGCCACGGTTGCGGCCTTTCATCTGTTTGCGAAATTTAGTTCGCTTGGGCTGTAACATCCGGAACTACCTCTTATTGATCTTGCGCGCCAGCCGCGCGCCTTAAGCCTGCTGCTGCTGCGGCTTCTTCTTGTCGCCAGACAGCGCTTCGTCGAGGTTCAGCACCTCGCCTTTGAAAATCCATACTTTCACGCCGATCACGCCGAAGGTGGTGCGTGCCTCGCTCGTTGCGTAGTCGATGTCGGCACGCAGGGTGTGCAGCGGCACACGGCCTTCGTGGTAACGCTCGGTACGTGCGATTTCAGCGCCGCCGAGGCGTCCGCCAACCTGCACTTTGATACCTTCCGCACCCTGGCGCATGGCGTTCTGCATCACGCGCTTCATCGCGCGGCGGAACATCACGCGGCGCTCGAGCTGCTGGGCCACGCTATCGGCTACCAGCTGCGCATCGAGATCCGGCTTGCGGATTTCTTCGATGTTGATGTTCACGGGAACACCCATCTTCTTCGCGAGTTCCGCGCGGAGCTTCTCCACGTCTTCGCCTTTCTTGCCGATCACGATACCCGGGCGCGCCGTGTACACGGTGATCTTGGCGGTCTGTGCCGGTCTCTCAATTTCCACCCGGGATACGGACGCGGCAGCCAGCTTCTTCTTCACCAGCTCGCGCACTTCCATGTCTTCCAGCAAATAACGGGAATAGTCTTTGCCGCCTGCATACCAAACGGAGGTATGTCTTTTGACGATACCGAGACGAATACCAGTCGGGTGTACTTTTTGACCCATGGGTTAAACCTTATCCGCAACTTTTACAGTGATATGACACGAGCGTTTCGTAATGCGATCCGCTCTACCTTTGGCACGGGGCATGATGCGCTTGAGCGACTGAGCCTCGTCCACGTAAATCGTCGAGACGACCAGCTCGTCCACATCCATACCCTGGTTGTGTTCGGCGTTCGCGATAGCGGAGTTGAGTACCTTCTTGATGATGGCACCGCCCTTCTTCGTGCTGAACGACAGCACGTCGAGCGCTTCTTCGACGCGCTTGCCGCGAATCTGATCCGCAACCAGTCGTGCCTTCTGGGCCGACAGCCTTGCGCCTCTAAGTACCGCTGAAACTTCCATCTCGACTACCTCGTTATCTTGGCCAGCAAACCCGTCAGGCTTACTTGGCTTTCTTGTCCGCAGAGTGACCGCGATAAGTGCGCGTCAGTACGAATTCACCCAGCTTGTGGCCGACCATGTCTTCGGTGACGAGCAGCGGCACGTGCTGGCGCCCATTGTGGACGGACAGCGTAAGACCCAGCATGTCCGGCGACACCATGGAGCGTCTGGACCAGGTCTTGATCGGCCTTCTGTCGTTCTTCTCAACCGCAACCTGCACTTTCTTCAGCAGGTGCAGATCGATGAAAGGACCTTTTTTGAGTGATCTTGGCACTTGATTACCCTATGCGTTATTTGTTGCTTACTTGGCGTTACGGCGACGAACGATAAGCTTCGTCGTGCGCTTGTTCGTACGCGTCTTGTAGCCCTTGGTCGGCGTGCCCCATGGCGATACCGGATGACGGCCACCGGAGGTACGGCCTTCACCACCGCCGTGCGGATGGTCGACAGGGTTCATGACCACACCGCGAACGGTGGGACGTACACCACGCCAGCGGCTTGCACCGGCTTTGCCGAGCGAACGCAGGTTGTGTTCGCTGTTCGATACTTCGCCGAGCGTTGCGCGGCAGTCAGCAGGCACCTTGCGAACTTCGCCGGAGCGCAGGCGCAACGTGGCGTACTGACCTTCACGTGCGACGAGCTGCACCGAGGCGCCGGCGCTACGCGCAAGCTGCGCGCCCTTGCCAGGCTTCATTTCGACGCAGTGCACGACGCTACCGAGCGGAATGTTGCGAAGCGGCAGGCAGTTGCCCGGCTTCATCGGCGACGTTGCGCCGGACATCAGCTCATCACCCACGGCAACTTTCGACGGCGCGATCACGTAGCGGCGTTCACCGTCTGCGTACAGCAGCAGCGCGATACTCGCCGTGCGGTTCGGGTCATACTCGAGACGCTCAACGCGTGCCGGGATGCCGTCCTTGTCGCGACGGAAATCGACGATGCGGTATTTCTTCTTGTGACCACCACCCTGGTGACGGGTCGTGATGCGGCCCATGTTGTTGCGGCCACCGTTTTTGCTCTTGATCTCAGTCAAAGGCGCATAAGGCGCGCCACGATGCAGCTCGGGGCGCACGACTTTGACGACAAAGCGGCGACCGGGTGATGTGGGTTTACTCTTGACGACTGCCATAACCTTCTCCCAAACCTCGCTTAGCCCATGTTGGCAAAGTCGATCTGCTGACCCTGCTCCAGTCTTACATAGGCTTTTTTCCAGTCACTGCGGCTGCGCGTTTTGCCGCGTGCCGTGCGTTTGGTCTTGCCTTTGACGTTCAGTACCTGCACGTCCTTCACCTGCACGTTGAACAGGCTTTCGACGGCCTGTTTGATCTCCGGCTTCGTCGCATCGCCCAGCACCTTGAAGGTGACCTGGTTGTTGCGTTCGGCGATCGTGCTGGATTTTTCGGAGACGTGCGGTCCCAGAATGATTTTCAGAATGCGTTCCTGGTTCATACCTTTGACGCTCAGACGAGCAGCCCCTCCAGTTTTTTGAGAGCCGGCACGGTCACCAGCACCTTGTCGAAGCCGATCAGGCTGACAGGATCGAGGCCATCGGCATCGAGCACGTCCACGCCGTGCAGGTTGCGTGCGGCGAGGTAGAGGTTCTTGTCGACCTGGTCACTGACGATCAGCACATTCTGCAGATCGAATTCGGAGAGTTTTGCCTGCAGGCCCTTGGTCTTGTGGTTGTCGAGCTTGAAGCTGTCGACGACTACAAGGCGGTCCTGGCGAATGAGCTCGGAGACGATGCACTGCATCGCGCCGCGGTACATCTTCTTGTTGATCTTCTTCGAATGGTCCTGCGGAACCGCAGCGAAGGTCTTGCCGCCGCCACGCCACAGCGGGCTACGGCTACTGCCGGCACGCGCACGGCCGGTGCCTTTCTGGCGATGCGGCTTGCGACCACCACCGCTAACTTCGGCGCGCGTCTTCTGCTTCACGGAACCCTGGCGGGCGCCTGCGAGGTAGGTCACCACCACCTGGTGAACCAGGCTTTCGTTGAACTCACGGCCGAAGGCGTCGTCGGAAACCGACACCTTTTCACTGGCTGCCTTCATTCCAGGCAAAACAACTTGTAGATCCATTGCTTAGCCCTCGGATTTCTTTGCTTTGACTGCAGGGGAAACAATCACGTCGCTGCCAGTCGCGCCGGGGATGGCGCCCTTGATTAGCAGCAGATTGTTTTCGGTATCGACCTTGACGATCTGGAGGCTCTGCGTGGTGACTTGCTCGCTACCCATGTGGCCAGCCATCTTCTTGCCTTTCTTGACACGGCCGGGCGTCTGGCGCTGACCGATCGAGCCGGGCGCCCTGTGCGAAAGCGAGTTACCGTGGGTGGCGTCGCCCATCGTGAAATGGTGACGCTTGATGACGCCCTGGAAGCCTTTACCTTTGGAGATACCGGTTACGTCGACGAGCTGGCCTTCAGCAAAAGTCGTGACGGTCAGCTCATTGCCGGCCGCGAACTTGCCGATGGTTTCAGCGTCAGCACGGAATTCCCACAGCCCGCGACCAGCTTCAACGCCGGCTTTCGCGAAATGGCCTGCTTCGGCTTTCGAAACGTGGCTGCTCTTTTTGTTGCCCGCAGTGACCTGGATGGCGCTATAGCCATCGCTCTCAACGGATTTAACCTGGGTGACCCGGTTCGGGAGCACTTCCACAACAGTTACGGGTACAGAGGACCCGGCTTCGGTGAAAACGCGGGTCATGCCGCTTTTTCGACCGACTAAGCCAATCGACATTTTCTTACTCCATCGTGTATGGGGCTGGAACCCACTATGGCCGCTTTCGCGTTACACCATGTTATGTATGCCGCTACTTGCATCGCCGGGAAGACCCGGGCGCCGCTCGCGGCGTTTAGTTGTATTTAAAGTGCCAGCACGGTTGAGGTGCAGACACTGTAGTTCCAACTTCCTGATTTACTTCAATTTTTACTATACAACAGCTTTTAGCCGAGACTGATCTGAACCTCTACACCTGCTGCCAGGTCGAGTTTCATCAGGGCATCTACGGTTTTTTCTGTAGGTTCAACAATGTCCAGGAGGCGCTTGTGTGTACGGATTTCGTACTGGTCGCGGGCATCTTTATTCACGTGGGGTGAAGTCAGGATCGTGAAACGTTCCTTCTGCGTCGGCAGCGGGATCGGACCACGGATCTGCGCACCTGTGCGCTTCGCGGTCTCCACGATTTCCTGAGTCGACTTGTCTATAAGCCTATGGTCGAAGGCTTTGAGACGAATTCTGATGCGCTGGTTCTGCATGCGACCAACATCTCCTGTCATTGTTAAAGAACTTTCGCCGCGGAACCTTGTTCGGCAGCGAAAAAAGAGCGCGAATTTTAGGAGTGACCCCCGGGGGTGTCAAGCCAATTTAACTCTCTTTCGTCAAACAAAGCGGGGTGCCAGCTCTGCAGCTGCACCCCGCCGAACGCTTACTTGATGACTTTCGCGACGACGCCGGCGCCGACGGTACGGCCGCCTTCGCGGATTGCGAAGCGCAGGCCTTCATCCATCGCGATCGGGGCGATCAGCTCGACGACCATCTTGATGTTGTCGCCCGGCATGACCATCT
>DASWWP010000054.1:0-9343 GCA_036405915.1 Pseudomonadales bacterium | reverse complement strand
CATCGACCACATCTTCATCAACGACCGCGTCGAAGTCGTCAACATCGAAGTCCCCCGCTCGCGCACGGCAATGCGCGCGTCGGATCATCTGCCGCTGATCGCGGAGTTGAAGATCCTGCCACTGGCGATGGATTGATTGGCGTAGTCCACGCGACTTGTCCTGCCGTAGCTTTGATTGCCGTAGCTTTGGTTTGGCGTAGCTTCGTTCGCTTTCGTCGTCCGCGCCGGCTCAGGCGGGCTCCCCTGGCTTTATCCGCCGCTCTCGAAATGCTCGCTGGATTCGCGGAACAGGAGAGCAAAGCCCGTGGAACGTGCAGCCGATCGTCGATGTCTCGCGACGGTCCGAAGTCACGACAGCCCGGGGCGACGCTTCTCCGAAGCAGCGCGAATCACTGAACAGGTGCATGTGCCGGTTCATGACGGACTTCAGCGAGAAGGGAGTTCAGCGAGAATGGAGTTGAGCGAACAAGGACTGAGCGCGAAACGGAGTAGGGCAAGAAAGGAAAAGCGCCATCCCTGGCATGGCTGTCCGGTATGACGAACAGCGCCGGGTGCAAGATGCACCCGGCGCTGTCGGCTTAGAAGGTCATGCGCACGCCAGCGCCGTACGTGATCAGCTCGTCGCCTGCGTCAACCTGGAGGTTGATGCCCCAGTTCGGCGACAGTTCGAACAGCACGTTGCCGATGAAGCTGATGTTGTCAGCTGCTTCGATGTCCGTATAACGCACGCCGAGGCTGCCCTCGATCGCCTGCGTCCACTGTGCACGCCATGCAACGTCTGCCATCCAGCCGTCGCTCGGATCGTCGTCGAGGTCGCGGAAGCGATTGCTCGACGTTGCGCCGAAGTTGAACGAATTGAAGTCCAGGTCCGAATATGCCGCGCGCAGGACCAGGTCCGCGCCGCTCGACATCGGCATGGCAAAACCGCCACCGAGGTTCAGGCGCTTCACGTCGACGTTGCCGGGGATGAAGAAGTTCTGGCTGTCGACGAAGCCGAAGTCGGATTCAGTCTCGGTCCAGTCGCCGAAAACGAAGAACTGCTCGGTGATCGGCAGCGATGCCGAAATGCCGTAGCCGCCGCCATTGTCGAAGTCGCCGTCGAAGGCATTGCTTTCGCCGGGCTGGTCGACGTCGAGGTTGATGTAATCGACTTCGACATAGCCGTAGCTCAGGTCATCGCCGGCGTCGGCTGCAAAGCCTGACATCGGCACCAGGCAGGCTGCTGCCGCCAGGACTTTGCGGTGGAAGGAATTCATGGGTTTCATACGTACTCTCCTGAGTGATTGGATGTTGGTTCCGCTGCCCCGGGCGTGGTTGCGTCGCACGGGAGCCGGTGGCCCCGAGCAGTAAAAGCAAGCGATGTGCCACAACACGGTGCAGGATTAGGTTTGCGTTCTAAACCTATGAATTCCCGTTAATTTGCGCTGGTACTGAGAAGCTGGGGCAGCGCGCACGAAGCGCGACAGCGAATTTGCGGGAAGATACGGCAGGGGGTCTTGTAAAACTTACCGGGCGGGACAAACGGATGGGCAAAAAGAAAGGGAGATTGCTCTCCCTTTCCTGTCGTGCTGACGCGGTTGCGACATCATAACTTTGGACGCCGGCCCGTGATGGCGAACACGACGGCCAGTACCAGACCGACGACGAACAGGATCCAGGCGATGTTGGTGGCAGTGCCCGCAACACCCGAGAAACCGAAGACGGCGGCGATGATAGCGATGATCAGGAATGTAAGTGCCCAGTTGAACATGTTGATCTCCTCATTTTTCAGTGTTTGAACAAACTTGCGCGTTCGCTAAGGCAAAGGCAGAAATCATGCCAACGCCTTTTCGTGCGTTACGTCGCAGTTTTTGCGTCGAAAAATGGCTTCTGCACGCGATTGTCGAACAAGTGCCGGTAAAAGTTACCGGTAATGTCGCGCATTTATGCTTGGGCTCCCGAGCGGCGGTAATTTGTTTAGACGCGCTGGAAAAAATTTCTGCGCTGTCTTTCGTCCTTATCACGCATCGGAGCACAAGAAGCGCGAAAACCCGCGGAAATATAGTCTCGCATGAATTGGCACAGCGCTTGCTCTTCCTTCAATGAAGGGTGGAAAACGGAAACAGCGGTTACAGGACGTATGCCCTCAACACACAAGAACGAGGTGGAACATGAAACTGCAAACCAAAGGACTCGTACTCGGAATCCTGACAGCATCGATGATGAGCAGTGCTGCGATGGCCGAAGACTGGGAAGGCGAAGCCAAGGATGCATGGATCGACGGCAAGCTCGAAGGATCCTACCTGCTCAATAGCGAGCTCGACGGTTTCAAGATCGGCACTGAAGTCGAAAACGGCACCGTGACCCTGACCGGGAACGTCCCGTCCGACGCTCACAAGCAGCTTGCCGAGGAAATTGCGCAAAACCTCGATGGCGTCACTGCGGTCAACAATAACCTTGCAGTCGCCGAAACCGGGGACGAGTACGACGACAACGATCGTAACTTCAGCTCGCGTTTCTATGACATGACGACGACCGTCGGACTCAAGTCCAACTTCGCCGTCAACGACGAGCTCGAAGCGCATGAAATCAACATCGACACCGTAGAGGGCGTCGTGACGCTCGAAGGCGAAGTCGATTCGCAGGCAGAGGCAATGCTGGCCGAGGAAATTGCATCCAGCTACGACCATGTCTCGCGTGTACAGAACAACCTGCGCGTTACGGCGGACAACTGAGCCCAGCTCCGTTCCCTCCGTCACGCCGGTTGCCTGCTGCCGGTACCCGCTCTCCGGTTATAGCCGGACGGTGCCGGCAGTTCTATTTAGTCGCCCGCGTGCCTTGCCGATGAGCCGGATCCAGCTCATCGGCAAGTCCACCGGGTAAAACCCTGCACTTTTTCGCCGCGAAGTGGGTAATTTCCATATTGCACCGTTACGCGAGCGGGCAATCTCCTGATTGCCGCCCTCTTCCTTTTACGTCTCAATGCAGTCCTCCCTGATGTGCTGTTTGCCTTAGGGCCTGGAGGACAGATTGGCAAAGATACTTCTGGTTGACGACGATCCGGCGTTCACGTCCGCGACTGCTCAGCTACTTGGCCTGCTCGATCACGAAGTCACGACCGCGGACACGGTCGCGTCGGCTTCGGAACGTTTGCAGCGCCACGCTTATGATCGGGTCTTCCTCGACCTGATGCTGCCGGACGGCAGCGGCTTGCAACTTCTCGATTATGTTCCGGACGACGCGACGCGCGTCACGGTAATGACTGGCCACCCGGCCGTGAAGGCACAGGTCATGAATCTCTACGGCACGAACGTGAATTACCTCGTGAAGCCGATCACGCTCGATCAGCTGAAACGACTGTTCGACGAACCGAGCCCCGAACGCAAGAACGGCAACGCGCCGCACTTCGGCGAGCTGATCGGCGAATCACCGCCGATGCGCCAGCTGTACAACATGATCAACCGCGTGGCCGGTTCCTACGTGAACGTCATGCTGTTCGGCGAAAGCGGCGTCGGCAAGGAAGTGGTTGCACGCGCGATCCACAAGGCGAGCCGCCTCCCGGGTCCATTCGTGCCGGCGAACTGCGGCGCGTTTTCGTCGGAACTCATTGGCAGTGAACTGTTCGGCCACGAGAAAGGCGCATTCACCGGCGCGATCGCGCGCAAGACGGGCCTTTTCGAACAGGCAGAGAACGGCACGCTGTTCCTCGACGAAATCACCGAGATGCCGATCCAGCTGCAACCGAACCTGTTGCGCGCGCTCGAAAGCCGCATGCTGACGCGCGTCGGTGCGACGGGCCAGATCCCGATCAACTGCCGCGTGATCTCGGCGACGAACCGCACCGAACACCAGATCGTCGACGGCAACTGCCTGCGCGAGGACCTGTACTACCGCCTCGCGGTATTCCCGATCCACATCCCGCCGCTGCGCGAGCGCATGGCCGACCTGCCGCTTCTCGCGCAGAGCTTCCTCGACAACCTTAACCGCGAGAACAACACCTCGTACGCGATCGATTCCGGCGACCTGGAGCGCCTGATGGCGTACGACTGGCCCGGCAACGTGCGCGAGTTGCGCCACAGCATCCATCGCGCGTACATCCTGACGGCGCCGGATGCCGAACACCTCAGCGTGCCGGATACCTTTGCGTCGCCATTCTCGCGCAAACACGCGGCGTCGGCGCAGCCGATCAGCCTCGTCGGCCGTACGATCGAAGAAGTGGAGCGCGAGCTGATCACGGAAACGCTGAAGCAGTTCGACAACAACAAGACCCGCGCCGCCGAAGTGCTCGGCGTCAGCGTCAAGACGCTTTACAACCGACTGGGAAGCTACGAGGCCGAAAATGCCCAGCAGAATTGATCGCCTCGTGCACGACGCACGCGGGCCGCTGAACACCATTTCCGTCAACGCTGAAGTGGCACGGCTGCTGATCCAGAAATCGGCGCCGCCCGAGGGCATCCTCACCGCGATGCAAAACATCCTGCGCGAGTGCCAGCGCTGCAATGAAATCCTGCAGATGATCGGCAACGAAGGGACGGCCCGGGAGGTCGCGGACCGGACCCAATGACGACAATCCCGATGCCGGGGCTCGCCATGAACAAATGGGGCAGGTTCAAGCTGCACCTCGAAGATGCGGTGCCGCTCGTTCTGTTCACCGTGTTCTTTCTCGGCAACGCGATACTCGGTTACGGCGCGCTGCGAAATGTCGCCGAGATCCAGCAGGAAGCCGACAACGCGCGAGCGAACATCGCGCTGATCCACGAACTGCTCGTGGAAGTGCTGCGCGCGGAAACGGCCCAACGCGGCTACCTGCTGACCGGCCTCGACAACTACGCCAAGCCTTATTTCGATGCGCGGTCGAACATCGACCACAAGCTCGTGAACCTGGCGGCCGCAAGGCTCGACCACGAACAGCGTAACCGCTTCTACGAACTCCAGGTGCACATCGACGACCGCGTCGCCGAGCTGCAGCGCAATTACGAACTGATTCGCAGCGAAGGCATAGACGCCGCTGTGCAGTCGATCCTGTCGCACCGGGGCATGCGCCAGATGGCCGACATCGACGCGCTGACGACGGCGATGGCCGAGTCCGAACGCGTGATGCTCGACAACAGCCTCGAAAACGCCGAGAAACGGCGCGTGACCTCGTTCGTGCTGATGCTGACGGCCAACCTCGTCGGCCTCGGACTCGTGCTACTGAGCCTGATGGCCGTGCGCAAGGCACGCAGGAAGGAGCAGCAGTATCTCGACGAACTGATGGATGCGAAGGAAGGCCTCGAACACAAGGTGCTCGAACGCACGTCCGCGCTACAGCACTTTTCGAACGAACTGAAACGCAGTAACCGCGAGCTGCAGGATTTCGCGTTCGTCGCCTCGCACGACCTGCAGGAACCGCTGCGCAAGATCCGCGCTTTCGGCGACCGCCTGCAGCAAAGCTACGGCGAGAAGCTCGGCGAACAGGGTGCCGACTACGTGCGCCGCATGCAACTGGCGTCCGAGCGCATGTCGCGGCTGATCAACGACCTGCTGTCGTTCTCGCGCATCACGACGAAGGCCAAGCCCTTCGAGCCGGTGTCGCTGAACCGCATAGCAGAGGAAGTGATCGACGACCTCGAGGTCGCGATCGAGGAAGCCGGCGCGTCGATCAGCTGCGGAGACCTGCCTGAGATCGAAGCCGACGTGTTCCAGATGAAGCAGCTTTTCCAGAACCTGATCGGCAATGCGATCAAGTTCCACAAGCCCGGCGTGCCGCCGATCATCACGATCACGGCTGATCCGCCGGATGCGAAGCACACGAGCGGCGGCCAGGAACTCGTCACGCTGCGCTTCAGCGACAACGGCATTGGCTTCGACGAAGTCTTTCTCGATCGTATCTTCCTGCCGTTCCAGCGTTTGCATGGCCGCGGCGAATACACCGGCACCGGCATTGGCCTCGCGATCTGCCGACGCGTCGCGGAGCGCCACGGCGGAAGCCTAACGGCCACGAGCAAGCCGGACATCGGCAGCACCTTCATCGTGACGCTCGCGCGCACGAACCAGGTTTTCGCATTCGAGGAGCAGGCATGAGCAGGAGCTTTCGATGAGCAAGGACTTCCGCACCGTCACGATCCTGATGGCGGACGACGACGAAGACGATCGCCTGCTGACGCGCGATGCGCTGACCGAAAGCCGCGTGCTGAACGACTTCCACTGCGTGGCCGACGGCATCGAGCTGATGAAATACCTGCGCCGCGAAGGCCTGTACAAGGACGAGGAACTATATCCCACGCCGAGCCTGATCCTGCTGGACCTCAACATGCCGCGCCTCGACGGCCGCGGCGCGCTCGAGCAGATCAAGGCCGATCCGCGGCTGCGCAGCATCCCGGTCATCATCCTGACGACATCCAAAGCCGAGGAAGACATGCTGCGTGCATACGACCTCGGCGCCGCCTCCTACATCCCGAAACCCGTGACTTTCGACAAGCTCGTCGAGCTGATGCGCTCGCTCGGCCGCTACTGGGTCGAATTCGTGGAACTACCGAATCGCCGCTGACATCATGAATGCTCCCGCACTGCAGGTTATCGATCTACTGATCGTCGAGGACGACGAGGACGACTACGTCCTGACATCCACGCTCCTCGGCCAGGCCGAGACTTTCGAGTTCCACATCGACTGGGTCACCGATGCCGAGCAGGCACGGAAGGTCTTCGCCGAGAACCGGCACGACATCTGCCTGATGGACTATCGCCTCGGCTCCGAACTCAGCATCAACCTCGTGCGCGAAGCGCCGGGCCTCGGCTTCACGGCGCCGATCATCATGCTGACGGGCCAGGACGATACCGGCGTAGAGGCCGAAGCGGCCGCGGCCGGCGCGGTCGACTACCTGACGAAGGACAACCTCGCGCCCGGCCCGCTGCTGCGTGCGATTCGCTATGCACTGGCGCGCAGCGAAATCCAGGCCGAACGCTTCGAACGGCTGCGCGCGGAAACCGCCAACCGCTCGAAGAGCGAGTTCCTCGCGATCCTGAGCCACGAGATCCGCACGCCGCTGACGGCGATCATCGGCTACACCGAGCTGCTGATCCATCGTCACCAGCAGGAGAATGCCGACCTGGCGCACAAGCTGCAGATCATCAACCGCAACGGCTCGCACCTGCTCAGCCTGCTGAACGACACGCTGGACCTGTCGAAGATCGAGGCAGGCAAGCTCGAAATCGACATCGAGCAGGTAGAACTCGGCCCCTTCGTCATGAACACGATCGCGCTGATCCGCGAAATGGCCGAAGCGAAGAATCTTGCGCTGCAGGTGAGCGCGCGTTCCGCGCTGCCCCGCTACATCCACACCGACGCGATGCGGCTGCGACAGGTGCTGTTCAACCTGCTCGGCAATGCGATCAAGTTCACCGAGAGCGGCACCGTGGAACTGCAGGTGCGCGTCGACGGCAAGTGCCTCGAATTCCACGTGATCGACACGGGCCGCGGCCTCAGCATGTCGGACATCAACAAGATCTTCCAGCCTTTCAGCCAGCTGTCGCAGGGCCGCAAGCACGGCACCGGCCTCGGCCTGACGATCAGCCAGAAACTCGCGCACAAACTTGGCGGCTCGATCGCGGCCCACAGCATCGAAGGCGCCGGCAGCCGCTTCGTCGTGCGCATCGACCCCGGCCCGCTCGACATGCGCGAAACCGCCGAACTCGATGCCCTCGAAGACGACGTCGAAACGCTCATCACGCGCCCGAAGCCGATCGTGAACGGCCACGTGGTCGTCGTCGACGACGTCGAGGATCTCCGTGACCTGATCGGCAACATCCTGTCGGAAGCCGGCATCAACGTGCTGACGGCGAACAACGGCCAGGAAGCGATCGAGCTGCTGACCAGCCTCGCCGGGCGCGTCGCGATGGTGCTGATGGACCTGAACATGCCCATCCTCGACGGCTACCAGACACTGAAGACGATGCGCGAACGCGGAATCGACGTCCCCGCCATCGCCCTGACGGCGGCGAACCTGAAGGGCGACCGCGAGAAGTGCCTCGAGGCGGGCTTCGTGTCGTACGTGCCGAAGCCGGTTACGTCGGAAGGCCTGCTGGCGGAGATCCGCAAATATGTGAGAAAGGATCGTCCGGAGCCCGACAGCATCGCCGAGTCCGAAGGCGACCCCGCCGGCGACAGCATCCTCGTCGTCGAGGACAACGAAGACGCGAATGCCGCCGTGTGCATGCTGCTGCAACTGCTCGGGTATCGTACGCGGGGCGCGATCAGCGCGGCGGAAGCCCTCGCATGCTTCGATGAACAGAAACCGACCGTCGCACTCGTCGACCTGAGTCTTGGCGATGCGGACGGGGCGCAACTGATCCAGCACATGCACAGCCGCGATCCGGAAGTGCGGTACTTCCTTCTGAGCGGCGATCCCGGCCTGATCGGACAGGAACGCCCGCTACCGCCCTACGTCGAAGGCTTCCTCGCGAAGCCGGTCACGCTCGATGCGCTGACGCATGCGCTGAAGGACTGATAGCGGGCGCCCCGCAACTCAGCGAATCGTGATGTCGTTGCCGTTCACGGTGACCGGGTCGCCGACGCGCAGGCTGCCTGCGTCGGCAACCGTGACGACACGCTCGCTGCCGTCTTCCATGCGGACCCGCACGTCGTACACGGTTTCGTCGTTGTTGCGGCGCTGCTCGACTTCGTTGCCGACTACTGCGCCGCCCACTGCACCGGCAACCGTGGCAATGTCACGTCCCGTGCCGCCGCCGACCTGGCGGCCGGCGACGCCGCCGACGATAGCACCGACGACGGCGCCCACGCCGATACCGCCATCTTCGTCGCGTTCGACGGCCGTGATGTCACGAACCGTGCCGCACTCGATGCAGAGCCGGCCATCGTTGCCGCGGGCATCGACCACGCGACCCGTATTGCCGTCGAACGTGTCGTCTGCAGCGTTGGCGATCGGCCGGCCGTTGCAGGCAGCGAGCGCGAACAGGCCGACGAGGCCGACGTGTTTTGCATGTTTCGTGAATGAAGCGATCATGGCTTCCTCCTCTTCTCTGCGAAGTTTCAGGGTTACGGTCAATCAGGTATGTGGATGTCGAACGAATAGACCGCGCTGTGTTCGGGCTTGCGTTCCAGCACGAGGTTCACTTCCGCGGCGCCGGCTTCGTACCAGGCCGTGAAACGATAGGGCTGGAGTTCCGTGGATGCCGAGGCGTACTCGATCGTCTCGGTGCCTTCGACGGGCTGCGGCTCGTCGAAGTGCTGCAGTGTCCCGAGGCGCGCGCCGAGCGTCGTCATGACCTGTTCGAGGTCGGCATCGGTGCTGGCGTCCAGCGCGTCGGTGGCGAGCAAGGGTTTCAGCCGGGCGACATCCCAGGTCGAAAGCGCCGGGAAGGCCTC
>DASWWP010000053.1:0-101424 GCA_036405915.1 Pseudomonadales bacterium | reverse complement strand
GCGCTGCGCGCGCAGTACCTCGTCGGCTGCGATGGCGGCCGCAGCCGCGTGCGCAAACTGGCCGGTATCGACTTCCCCGGCTGGGGCGCATCCACGAGCGCACTGATTGCCGAGGGCGAGATGCACGAGAAGCCGGAACTCGGCACGCGCCGCGATGCAGTCGGCATCCATGGCATCGGGCGCGTTAAATATGAGGTTCGCGACGGGCAGATCATCGGGACGAAAGCAGCCCAGTACGCGTGATGGTGACCGAGGCGGAAGTACGTTCGGGTGAACCAGGCCCGGCCGACGTAAGCGCGGGCCTCCTCAGGATTTATGGCACCGACTACGGCTTTATTCCGAGCTGGGTCTCCCGCTTCACCGACGCCACGCGCCAGGCCGCAGCCTATCGGGAGGGCCGCATATTGCTCGCCGGCGATGCCGCACACATCCACTCGCCGGTAGGTGGCCAGGGCCTGAACCTCGGCGTGCAGGACGCGATGAACCTCGGCTGGAAGCTTGCGCAGGTCGTGAACGGAATGTCACCCGACAGCCTGCTCGATACGTATCACGCCGAACGCCACCCGGTAGCGGCGCGCGCATTGCGCACGACGATGGCCTCCGTAGCACTGATGCGCAACGACGAACGCACGAAAGCGCTGAACGACACACTGGCGGAGCTGCTCGGCGTGAACGCGGCGCGCGACCACATGGCGGGCCTGCTGTCAGGGCTCGACATACGCTACGACTGCGGCACCACGCATCCTCTGCTCGGGCGGCGCATGCCGGATCTGGATATCGACACGGCCGGCGGCAGGACCTCCGTCTACGCGCTGATGCACGATGCGCGGCCCCTGCTGCTGGACTTCGGTGCGCCTGGCGGCTTGCCCGATCTCACGCGATGGACGCCCCGCCTGCGCGTCGTAAACGCGCATCGTGACGGCAAGTGGGAGTTACCGGTCGTCGGCGAGGTCGCTGCGCCGTGCGCGACGCTGGTCCGGCCCGACGGCTACGTGGCCTGGGCGGGTGAACGTGCGAGCGATGGACTCGCCGATGCACTGGAGGCGTGGCTGGGCCGCGGACAGCCTCACAGGTTGCGCACGTCCGGCAACGTTTCGAATCCCGGCTTCGCGAAGTAGTAGCCCTGGAACAGTTCGACGCCGAGATCGGTCAGTGCGCGCAGCTCGTCGGCGCACTCGATGCCTTCGGCGATGATCCGGATGTCCAGGTCGCTGCACGTCACCGTGATGCCGCGCACGATGGCCTGGCGTGCGCGGTCGAGGTGGATGTTGCGCACCAGGCCCATGTCGATCTTGATGAGATGGGGCTGGAATTCGGCGAGCAGGTTCAGGCCGGCGAATCCGGCGCCGAAGTCGTCGATGGCGGTCTGGAAGCCGCGCGAGTTGTAGTGCTGGAAGATTTCCTTCATGTGGTCCGCATCGTCCACGCGTTCGCCTTCCGTCGCTTCGAAGATGATGCGGTCGACCGGGAAATTGTATTTCTCGGCGGCCGCCAATGTCGTCCGGATGCAGAGCTCGGCGCGATAGATGGCATTCGGCATGAAATTGATGCTCAGGAAGCCCGGCAGGTTCAGCTTCGAGGCGAGGCTCACCGCCTTCACGCGGCAGGTCTGGTCGAAACGATAGCGGTTCGAATCGTTGACGTGCTCGAACACCGTGTTGGCCCCTTCACCATTGAGGCCACGCACCAGCGCTTCGTGCGCGAAAATGGTCCGGTTCTTTATATCGACGATCGGTTGTAGCGCCATCGAGAAGTCGAAGTCGAGCAGGTTTCCCTCCATGCAGTTCCTGCAACTTAACTCGCGAAAATCGGGCTGAAGCTTCATATTTTTACTGTCGAGGTGTGGAAACGCAGTCGTGACGGCGAGGGGCTGTATGTCCGGGCGGGGAAAGGCCGAAGCCGGGTTTGTTTTATTACGGCGAAAATTATTTTTTCTAAAGCGTCCTGACAAGTATGGGATTCCCTGAATCACCACTCCGATTGCATGTCTGCATGACTTTCCGCAGTTCTGACAATGAATGACCCGAATTCATCTTGCGCGCAGTTCGTATAAGTTCTACCGGATTGCGCACGAAGGAGTTCTCGCATGGCCAACCAGATTCACGTATTGCCACATGGCGAAGGCTGGGATGTTCGCAAGGACGGAGCCGGCCGCTCGTCGAAGCACACCGACAACAAGGACGAGGCGGTGGAATTTGCCCGCGACGTCGCGAAGAGGGAGGGCCTCGAGCTGGTCATCCACAACGGGAACGGCCAGATCTCGCAGAAAGACAGTTTTGGCAACGACAAGAATCCGCCCAAGGGCTAGGGATCGCCAAGCATTCACGAGCTGAGCACAAGGATTAAAGGCTGGGTGGCAGAGTGGCAATGCAGAGGACTGCAACTCCTCTTAGGCCGGTTCGATTCCGGACTCCAGCCTCCACTTGCATGACGGTGCGCGCTGGCGCGTCGTGTTCTCGATCAGGGAATTTCCGGGGTCGTGATCGCTGCTGCAAGCCATAAACAGCAGCGGCGCCGTATCATTGCCCACCATTCTCCCTGACGAGTCGAACTGATGGCTTCTGGACTTTCCGCGCTTCTTGACGATATCGCAACCATTGCCAAGGTTGCTGCCGCATCGATCGATGACATAGGTGCCGCGGCCGGCAAGGCCGGCGCAAAAGCCGCAGGGGTCGTGATCGACGACACGGCGGTGACACCCCGTTACGTGACCGGCTTCCAGCCGGATCGCGAGCTGCCGGTGATCGCCCGGATCGCGCGCGGGTCGCTATTCAACAAGATCGTCATCATCCTGCCCGCGGCATTGCTGCTCAGCTACTTCCTGCCGTCCGTGATCACGCCCATCCTGATGGCAGGGGCGAGCTATCTCTGCTTTGAAGGAGCGGAGAAGGTGCTGGAGATGCTGCGTCCGAAGCAAGAGAGCCTGCTCGAAAAAGTCGTCGAGCTGACAAGTGCCGAGCACGAGAAAACCATGGTCAAGGGCGCCGTGCGTACCGACTTCATCCTGTCCACCGAAATCATGGTGATCGCCCTGAAGGAAGTAAGCGACCTCAGCATCGCGATGCAGGCCATGACGCTGTTTGCCGTGGCAATCGCCGTCACCGTTGGCGTTTACGGCATCGTGGGGCTGATCGTGAAAATGGATGACGTGGGCCTCCATCTGGCGAGGCGGTCGAGCACCTTCCTGCAGGCTCTGGGCCGGATGCTGGTGAAGGGCATGCCGAAGTTGCTATCCGCCCTCTCCACGATCGGCATCGCCGCGATGCTGTGGGTCGGCGGCCAGATCATCGTGCACGGCGTTAACATCCACCCGGCCGAATGGTTCGACCTGCACGGAGGCGCGCTGGCATGGCTCGTAGATGCCGTGGTGTCTGGCTTGTTCGGCCTGGCGCTGGGGACGGTGATCGCGCTGCTGCATCACCGCTGGGCGGCGCGCAGGGGCCACGCCTGAAGGCGTCCGCGAGCGGCGGGCGAGGTAACGCGCCTGCACGGAATGCACATTACGTCCTGGACAGGTCGGCAAGGAGATCAACGAGGAACTCGATGAAGACGGCGACTTTGCCGGCCATGCTTTTCCCCGGGGGCCGCACCACGCTTATTGGAATTGGCTCCGGCTCATAATCGACGAGGATGCGCTTCACGGATCCTGCCGCGATGTCCCGACTAAAGAGCCATAGCGGTGCTTGTGCGATGCCGAGTCCGGCGAGCACCGCTTCGCGCAGTTGCTCGCCGTCATTGGTTCGAAAACTGCCGCGCGGTTGATGGGACCAGGGGTGCTTTCCCAATTTCCACGGCAGGGTTCCGTCCTGCGACACGAACAGAACCGCCTCGTGATCCTCGCATTCGCCGGGTTTGGCGGGCTCGCCGCGTTGAGAGAGGTATGCTGTCGACGCCACGCAGACGACAGGTGAACTGCCGATTTTTCGCGCAACGAGATTCGAGTCAGCCAGCTTGCCATTGCGTATCGCGAGGTCTATTCCTTCTTCTACCAGATTGCTGGTGCGCTCCGACACCAGCATTTCCACGCAAACGTCCGGATAGCGTGCGAAGAATTCACGCAGTCGGGGAACGACGTACAGCCTCGAGAAGGCCGGGGCCGCAGTGACACGCACTTTGCCGGCTGGAGACGTCTGACCACGACCCACGCGTGACTCGGCTGCCTCCAGGTCGCCGATCAAACGCGATGCCGACTCATAGAAGTCCCGGCCCGCTTCGGTCACGCTCAAATTGCGTGATGTGCGCAGGAGCAGTTGGGCGCCTAAATGTGCTTCGAGGCCTGCCACCTGCTTGCTTATTGCAGGTTGCCTCACGCCGAGTTCGCGCGCGACGGAAGAAAAGCTTCCGCTCTCCACGACTCGCACAAATATCTTGATCGCATCAAGCCGATCCATGACGTTCCCGACTGCCAGGACATTCCAGGGAGGAATGAATCGAATTCATTCTAGCGCCCGTTATCCAGCTCGAGGAACGCATTGCATGCGATTCCGATGATGAAATACCGCCGGAGATACCGAGACTGAAGCTCACACTACAATCTCCAGCTGCGCGATTTTGTCCCCTTCGAGCTTGAACATATAGCGCAAGTCGATTTCGTTGCCGGGAAAATTGCCGGTGACGTGGCTGGTCACGACGGTCCTGCCGTCGTATTCCTGGATCGCGAAGGGCACGCTTACATAGCTGTACTTCGTACCTTTACTTTCCTTCCAGCGGCGTATGGCATCGCGACCTGCATGGGATTGCTTCTCGTCGGTGACGATGGCGTTCTCTGTAAAGCAGCGGGCCACGGCAGCAGAGTCACCGTTATCTGCCTTGAAATAGGCCTCGATGGGCGTCGGCAGAATGATCTTCCGAGATTGTTCCGTACTCATGGAGGGTCTCCAGTTGCATGATGCCAGCGGGTTCGCAGCATTCCGGAGACCAATCTATCCATGGCGGACGCCACTAATAAGACCCGTGTGCTGGATACCATCCATTCCCGTTGGGAATAGGTGGTTGGCCGGTAACCAGCATCACTGGATGTCGATCAGCATTCCGCGCGCGGCAGATCTTCCCAACGCGTGGTATAGGCGGGGGAGAGCATGCGGCGGGCCAGCGTCCAGGAAGGCGCGATGCCGCGACTCGCCAGATGCAGCGTATCGCGTCCGAAGCGCTGGTTGACCGCATCGACGGAGGCCATCAAGCGCCGCGACTGATCACTCTGTTGCGGAGTAAAGAAGTGCAACTGCTCTGGTTTGCGTGCAACAAGTTCAAGCAATATCACGCCGGCCTTATGGTGTGGCTCGCCTTCCTGGAATATTTCACCAACCGCCTGCATGGCTGCCCGACTGATTACGCGGCTGTCATTCGTATGCATGTCCAGTTTGACGAGGCGCTGGCGGCTCCAGCGGTGGCCGTTCTTCATGAGATCCACGAACACGAGCATCGAGTTCGTCAGGCCATCCTGCTCGCGCAGTTTCTCGGCGGCCCGCTCGGCATATTTGCTCACCGCCTGCCGCAGCTCCACGCGATCATGGATCTTCCGGGAGAATGAGCGACTGCAAATGATCTGCTGCTTCGGTTCGGGCTGCTGCTCGAGTTCGAAACATGCCTCTCCGTTGAGTTCGCGCACGGTGCGCTCGGTCATCACGCTGAACTGCTTCCGAATGTTCTTCGGACTGGCGCAGGCCAGGTCGTACGCGGTGTGTATGCCCATGTCGGCAAGGCGCGCGCTGATCCGGGCACCTACGCCCCAGATGTCCCGCGTGCCGAAACGCCGCAACACCCATTCACGGCGTACGTCGGTATCCAGCGTGCACACGCCACCGAGGCGCGGAATTTTCTTCGCGGCCCTGTTGGCGAGCTTCGATAGTGTCTTCGTCGGCGCGATGCCCACGCAGGTCGGCATGCCGATCTGCTGCAGTACAGCGTCCTTCAGTTCGCGACCGAAGGCCTGGTAGTCCTTCGTCGTGGACAACAGTCGCAGGAAGCACTCGTCGATCGAGTACACCTCGGTGTCGCCGACCATCGAGCCGAGGATATTCATCATGCGGCGCGAGATGTCGCCGTACAGTTCGTAGTTGCTCGAGAAGACGTGCACGCGGTGCTTTGCGAGAAAGCCCCGGTGCATGAAGTAGGGTTCGAGGTCCGGCACTCCTAGCGCCTTCGCTTCCTTGTTGCGCGCGACGATGCAGCCGTCATTGTTGGACAGGACGACTATCGGCTGACCCTGCAGGTCAGGGCGGAAGATGCTTTCGCAGGACGCGTAAAAGGAATTGCCGTCTACGAGTGCGAGCACAAGGTGTTCACCACGTGTACGACCACTCCGAAGATTTGCAACTCATCACCTTCGGATATCACGATGGGTTCCGCGCCGGGATTGGTTGAACAGAGTGCGCGCCGGCGCAGGTCGAGCCGCTTGCACGTGAATCGTCCGTCGAGCGCCGCGATGACGATGTCGCCGTGACGAGGCTTGATGGAGCGATCGACGATGAGCAAGGCCTTGTCCTGGATGCCGGCCTCTATCATCGACGTGCCGTGCGCGCGCACCATGAACGTGGCAGACGGCCGCTTCACGAGGTACCCGTTGAGATCGAGCGCGTCTTCGACGTAGTCGTCTGCCGGCGACGGAAAGCCCGCAGGCACCGTCGACGAATAGAGGGGGATATGTATCACCGTCGTACCGGCCAAGGTGACGTCGTCGACGAGGGAGCAATACATGGGAACACCTGCGAATCCGGAGCGGGCGCGGATGATAACCCGAGGTTCCATCGGACGCGCAAGTGCAAAGAGCAGCCTTCGAAGCCGAAGGATCAGATCTGCGGCCAAGGCCTTAAACAGCGGGCTGGTTTGAGGCGGGAAAGTGCCTGTGGCGCTCCGCGATGCACGGTGGTATTTCGCTGTAGCCTGCCAATCAAGAACGCGATTTGCTCTGCCATGGCCAGCGCCCTTCGAGCTCGACTTCCAGCGCCATACTGAGGAATGTTCGTATGACGACGATAAGACCCAGCACGAGTACATTATGCAGTGTCGGTTCCACTGCCACGGTGCGAATGATATCGGAGGCTACGAGGAACTCGAGACCCAACAGGATTCCATGGCCGATGTCCTGGCGTAGCTGCCGGTAGCTTGAATGAACCCACGGACTTGAGCGAGCAAAGCGCACCGAGGCTAGCCCCAGCCCAAGAAAAATGACGAGTACGCCGACCGTGTCGATGGTCAGTGCGATAAGTTCAACTGCATCCCGATGGACGCTTGTAATTTCGGCGAACATGTAGCCTCACTGGCTGCGGCGAGCTTGCGTTCGACCATAGCGAAAGCAGCCGTCGGTATTCTTATCCCAGTCCTTGAATATGACCGCATCCTCTATCGAACCGTACCATTCGTCTTCAGATGCTTCCGTCTTGAACCGAAAGGGAACCCACCGCATTGGCGGCCGAGCCCAGAATGGAACCAGTAATGTTGTCAATGCTTTGATTACGCGGAGCACTCTGAGAAGTCATCAGTAAAAAACTGCGGATACAGTGTGATGACGATGCAAGGTACGCGCCGACTCTCGCTGGCGCGGCTCTTGCTTGAAACATACTTCGTCACCGTTGACCGACGTTTTGGAAGACTTCCCATGAAAATGCGTTCTTTGCATCCCTGGAATCTCGCGCTGTTGTTACTACTTGCGCTGCCTCTGCTCGCATTGTTCGCGCTTGTGCTGGTTGACGTGTTCGATACACGCCTTTTCCGCACTTTTGTAGCACCAAAGCTTGAAGAGCGCCTTGGACGCGAAGTTCAGGTTGCGGAGCTCGACATGCGCTGGGACCTGCCGCTACAGGTGAGAGTCGCTGATCTGAATATTGCAAATGCACCATGGGGCCAGACGCCAGTGATGCTCAGTGTTCCTGAGGTAAGCGTAACGGTCGATCCCATGCAACTGCTGTCGGGGCCACCTTTTGCTCATGTCGAGTTGCGAGATCCGCGCATTGTTGTCGAGACCTCGGACTCGGGAGCGCTGAACTGGACAATGAATGCGCCACATGCAGCAAATCAAGCAAGAGGCGGCCGCTCTGCCGCTCTCGCTGCGCGCAAATGGCGGAGAGATCCAGTATCGGGATCAGCGGGATGGAACGTCGATTGTCATCCCGCTGGAGCAGATCACGCTGCAACCTGATAGTGGCGTTACAACGGTCGCGGGCGCAGACGCATTTAGGGCAACACTGCGCGCCAGTTATCAAGACGTACCGATTTCGTTCGAGTCGTTGTTGCGCGCCACAGACGCCGGCGCATGGCATGCCAATTTCGTGCTCGACGTGGGCGCATCGGACCTGGAAGGTACCGTGGAAGCAGTGCCATCCGTCATGCCGCTCAAACTGCGCGCTGACTTGCAGTCGTCAGTAATTGATGCCGCCCAGATCATCGCTTTGATGCCGGCAAAAACCAGCGAAGAGGCGGCCACAGTGAAGATTGCGAGCCTGCAGCAAGTAGATGCCGCCCTCACGCTCGCAATAGCCGAACTCCGGCTTCCGGACGTAGTGTTCACCGACAACATTGCAACGGCAAGCAGTGGCGGAGCAGTTGCAACTCGCTACAAAAATGCATTTGAACGACGCGGTGTTTGAATCAGTACTGCATCTGGACGGCACCGTTCCACGCCCGGTACTTCATGCAGAATTAACACTGCAGCAAAGTGCGGCCGAGCCTTTGCTCGAAGTGCTTGGCTTACCGCCCCTGCCGGGCCTCGTATCGTTGCAAAAATTCCGATTTAGACGAAAAGGAAGTGGTCGCTCGAGACGGGCAGCTCTATCTAGAAAAAATCTGAATTGAATCGCGAGATAAAGGTCAAAATATACAGCTGTAGCAAATTCACATTTTTTGATTGTTAGCGTTAGCGGCCATCAACACTTGACGCGCGGCAAATCCTCCCAGCGAGTTGCATAAGCAGGCGAACGCATCCGTCGTGCCAGAGTCCACGTAGGCGCTATGCCGCGGCTCGCCAAGTGTAGAGTGTCCCGGCCAAAGCGCTTGTTCACTGCATCTACAGAAGTTATTAAACACCGCGATTTTTCACTTTGCTGCGGCGTGAAGAAATGGAGTTGCTCGGGCTTGCGATCGATAAGTTCTAACAGCATTACGCCGGCCTTGTGGTGCGGCTCACCTTTCTGAAAGAGCCCCGAGACCGCTTGCTTCGCTGCCTGCACAATTACGCGACTGTCATTTGTATGCATGTCCAACTTGACGAGGCGCTGCCGCCCCCAGCGGTTGCCGTTCTTCATCAGGTCTACGAACACCAGCAATTGCTGCGTCAAACCATCCTGCTCGCGTAACTTTTCGCTGGCGCGTTCAGCGTATGTGCTCACCGCCTGCTCAAGTTCAACGCGATCGTAGATTTTCCGCGAAAACGACCGGCTGCAAATGATCTGCTGTTTCGGCTTGGGCTGCTGCTCGAGTTCGAAACAAGCCTCGCCGTTGAGTTCGCGCACCGTGCGCTCAGTCATTATGCTGAACTGCTTGCGGATGTCCTTAGGTCCGGCCTTGGCCAGGTCATACGCGGTGTGTATCCCCAAGTCGGCCAGGCGCGCGCTGATCCGTGCACCGATGCCCCAGACGTCGCGCGTACCGAAATGCCGCAAGACCCATTCACGGCGCACGTCGATATCCAGCGTGAACACTCCACCAAGGCGCGGAATTTTCTTGGCAGCACGATTTGCCAGCTTCGCGAGCGTCTTCGTCGGCGCGATGCCCACACACGTCGGCATGCCAATTTGCTGTAGCACGGCCTCTTTCAGCCCCCGTCCGAACGCTTGATAGTCCTTGGCCGTGAAGCCCCCGGACCAAGCGACCATCCCGCCGTCAGCTCCCTCTGCCGTGACGGGTACTGGGGGTTAGATCGCCCGACTTCGGCCCTTCGTGGCATGCGAGTTGCAAATTACCGGATAACAGTAAGCACACCCATTGCACAGGAGAAGCGCATGAGTAGCCAACAGCACACCGATCGTACCGCGAGTGGCCCCAGCCACATCACTGCAGCGCTTCACGGCCGTGCCGAAGAACGCTTGGCTGAGCCAGCCGAAGGGACGTCGCCGGAAAGCAGCACTGGCCCTCGCAAGGAAAAGGAACTGAAGCAGCCCGCAGTTCAGGAAATGGTTAACGAGGTCATCGAGAAAGGCGAGTAGGATCCGATCTGGCATTCGGCGACGCGCTAAAACATTACCGAAGCGCTTCCAGCGTAGCCAAGTACCCAAGTACACGACTCTGCGGATGGAGCAGCGGGGCGCAACTGAGGCAGGGCGGAAGTTCGGAGATCGACGGCGTCGTGGCCCTGGGGGGCGCACGTGGGCTCTAGCCGCGGCCGGCGCGGCGGGGGTGTGCGGAACCGGGCGGAAGTACGAACGCTGCCGCGCGAGCAAGCGCATAACGGAGCTCAAAATCGATGAGTCCGTCAGTCGTCGTTATAGACGCTTGAACTGCGAGGGAAACTGGCTGGGGTGGATGGATTTGAACCACCGAATGGCGGAATCAGAATCCGCTGCCTTACCGCTTGGCGACACCCCAGTGTTGAGGGCGGCAAGGATATACAAACTTCCTTGATATTTCGACCCGAGCCCCAAAATTTTTTAATGTCCGGAGGGCTTGCGCCGGGCGCCGCAATAGGCTTGACGCATGTCGAGCTCTTCTGGAATAAACCCGTGCATTTTCAGGTTATTCCAGCGATGCCGGAAGGGTAATACCTTCTTAATTCAGCCCTCCGAATGCCGCAGTATCGGAGCCATTCCGGACATCGCAGCGGTAAATTTCATGCTACCGAAAACGCTTCCAAGGGCCGAGCCGAACTTGAAGGTGCTCATCGCAGGACACAACCTCAACCTGAACCAGCTGATGGAGCCCATGCTCAATCGCGAAGGTTTCGAGGTCACATACATCCACGACGGCGACCGCCTGCTGCAGGTACTGGCAGACGAAAAACCCGCCGTGATCGTGCTCGACCGCCTCATTACTCCGATGGGCGGCATCTCGTTGACGCGCAAGATCCGCACGATGCCGGACTTCGCGGAAACGCCGATCATCATGCTCAGCACGAACGAAAACATTTCCGATCGCATCCTCGGCCTCGATGCCGGCGCCGACGATTACCTGATAAGCCCCTTCAACATGGAAGAGCTGCTTGCGCGCATCAAGTCCCTGCAGCGACGCCAGGGCGGCAAGGCGCCGCGCATCCTGCGCGCAGGCGGCATCGAGATGGACCTGGATCGCTGGGCGGTGACGGTGAACGGCGCCCCGGTGAACCTGACGATCAAGGAAGCGAGACTGCTACAGGAGCTGCTCGAAGCGAAGGGCAGGGTGCTCACGCGCGACACGCTGCTGCAGCGCGTCTGGGGGCATGACAAGGAACTCGACATCAACACGCGCACCGTCGATGTCCACATCGGCCGCCTGCGCAGCAAGATCGATCCAACCGGTGGGCACATCATCACGGTCCGCAACATCGGCTACCGCATCGACATTGCGCTGGACTGGATCAAGCGCTGACAGCTTCGGCTGTCGCGCCTTTCCTGTCGGCCCGAAGACGCATCTCGCGTCTCCATTCTTCCCGTCGATCTGAATCCGGACGAAACCCGTCCGCTATACCTTCCGCTACACCGGCACCGCTGCATCGCGGGCGACTGGTATCGCTGCCAGCGCCACTCTGCCAGTTGCCTGCCTGCACGGATGGAGCCTGCAGGCGGAAGGGGTGCGTTCAAAATCGGCGCAGAAAAAAAAGGAGCGGTGAAGGCCACTTCTCCGCTCCATCAAAGGGTACCTGGAGGGGTTCCAGGATTTCAGGGGCTCCTTGCGAGTCGGAACTCACGAGGTGCGGAAATCATCGCGCAGCAGCATGGCGCGCTGAAGTGGGTGGAACATGGAAGTCGGACGAAGAAAAGCCCTGCCGCGAACTGCACAGCAGGGGAACCAGCGTAGTAGAAGCATGGAGCAGACAGACAAACGTGGAGCAACAAACACTTTGTGCTGCGCCGCTCACGCGGCGCATTTCAGCTTCGCGATTGCGCGCATCGGGCGATGCGGCGCTTCACGATCGCTTACGGACGGATGATGCCCTGGCGCACCGCGTGGCGTACGAGGCCTGCGATGTTGCCGGTGTCGAGCTTGCGCATCAGGCGGCTGCGATGCGATTCGACGGTCTTGATCGTGAGATTGAGCAGGCGGGCGATTTCCTTCGTGGCGTTGCCTTCGGCAACGAGCTGCAGGATCTGGCGCTCGCGCGAGGTCAGGGCGTCGGCCTGGTCCTCGTCGTCGTTACGGCGCAGGCACGCGTCGACGACGGAATTCGTGATGCCGGGGCTCAGGTAACGATGGCCATCGGCGAGTTCGCGCAGGGCCTGGACGAGGTCCGTCGGGGCCTGGGTCTTCAGGACGTAGCCGGTGGCGCCGGCACGCAGTGCTTCACGTACGCTGACATCGTCTTCGAACATCGTCAGGATCACGGTTTTCGCGCGCAGCCCCTGGCGTTGCAGTTCGCGGGTTACTTCGACACCGTTGAGGTGCGGCATGTTCATGTCGCATACGACGGCGTCGGGGTCGAGTTTTGCGGCCAGTGCGACAGTTTCCATCCCGTCAGAAGCCTCCGCCATGATTTCAAAGCCTTCCCTCTCGAGGAGTTGGGCGAGGCTGCGGCGGAACATTGTGTGGTCGTCAGCAAGGATGATGCGCATGAAAGCACTCCTGAGTTGTTGTTGAGGAATTCCCTGAAACGGGTGAAAAGGTACTCGTGTAACGCAGCTCATCACAGCGGGAAATGCCTGCTTTCAGCCCGGAAATGTGCCTGAGAGCGGCGGGGGAAAAGACCCTAGCGAGGCAACGCTTCGTTAACGAAGAGGTGCGAGACGCTGCATCTGCGCGCGCACGGCGTAACAGACGAGCTGGGTCGTCTGCTGGAGCTTCAATTTCTGCATGATTCGCGCGCGGTGCGACTCGATGGTTTTCGGGCTCAGGTGAAGGATCTCCGCGATCTCACGCGAGGTTTTCCCGTCAGCGATCAGCGCGACGATCTGCTGTTCGCGCTCCGTCAGCGCATCGGATACATGCGACGCATTGTGCGTCAGCGCGTCGATCACGCTGTGCGGAATGTTCGGGCCAAGGAAGAATGCGCCGTCCGCGACGACTTCGATCGTGTGCACGAGGTCGCGCTCCGTCTGCGTCTTGAACACGTAGCCGTTCACGCCGGCCTTCAGGGCTTCGAGGATCGTCGTTTCGTCTTCATGCATAGATAGCAGCACGATCTTGGCGTGCGGCCAGGCCTTGCGGATCCGCGCCGTCGCTTCGATGCCGTTGTAAACCGGCATGCTGATGTCCAGCAGGATCACGTCAGGCAGCAGTTCGAAGGCGAGGCGCACGGCTTCGCCGCCGTCGGCTGCTTCGCCGACGATCGTGAACGAGCCGGCCCGCTCGAGGAGCAGGCGCAGTCCTTCGCGGTACAACGCGTGATCGTCCGCCAGCAGAATCCGTATCATGTCGGCAAAGACCGCCCCGGGTGGATGGTGTTGCGCCTCAGGGCTTGATCAGGCCGCGGCGGATTGCGTAGCGCACGAGGCCCGCCGTGTCGTGAATGTCGAGCTTCTGCATGATGCGCGTGCGATGCGACTCGGCGGTCTTGACGCTGAGGTCGAGCAGCGACGCCGTCTTCTTCGTCGTATGCCCTTCGGCGATCAGCTGCAGCACCTGGCGTTCGCGATCGGTCAGCACTTCCGCGGGCTGTTCGTCCTTCGACATGTAGGCCTTCACCACCGCCTCGGAGATGCCGGGGCTGAGGTAGATCGAACCTCGCAGGATTTCGCTGATCGCATTGATCAGGTCGCGCGCGGCCTGCGCCTTCAGCACGTAGCCACGGATGCCGGCACGCAGAGCCTCGAGCACATAGGCATCGTCCTCGAACATCGTGAGGAGCAATACCTGCGTATCCGGTGCGCGCTTGTGGATCTCGCGCGCGGCGTCGATGCCGTTCAGCAGCGGCATGCCGAAGTCGAGGATCGCGAGCAGCGGTTTGTGCTGCTGCACGAGCTGGATCGCTTCGTGGCCGTTGGTGGCCTGGCCCACGACGTGGAAGCCTTCCCGTTCGAGAAGCGCGGCCAGGCCCTGGCGGAACATGGAATGGTCGTCGGCAAGTACGATGTGTTTCTTCATGTCTACGTTCATAGCGGGATCACCACCTGCAGTTCCGTTCCCTCTCCAGGAGCGGATGAAAGTTTGCATTCACCATGGAGCGCACCCACGCGCTCATGTATGCCTACCAGACCGAGGCCGCGGAACATGCGTTTCCGGTCCTCGGGTACCTCAAAACCAACTCCGTTGTCGCGCACGACGCAGTGGATGCATTCGTCCTCGACCCACACCTTGATGTCCACGCGTGTCGCCTTTGCATGGCGGTTCACGTTGTTCAGGGCCTCCTGCACGCAGCGATACAGCACCGTCTCGATGGCCTGCGGCAGGCGGCCGCCGGTATCGCCTGTGATCACGATCTGGAGGCTCGAGCGCTTCGTGAAGCCGTTCGCGAGGAAGTTCAGGGCCGGCACGAGGCCAAGCTGGTCGAGAATCAGCGGCCGCAGTTCGTGCGACAGCCGGCGAATCTGTTCGCGTATCTCGTCGAGGTGCGTGATGACGACGCCGACGCGTTCGGCCACCGGGCCCGGCGACGTGCGCACGATGTCCGCGAGTTCCAGGTAGGCCACCGCGAGCAGCTGCGAGGCATCGTCATGAAGCACGTGCGCGATGCGCTTGGCTTCTTCTTCCAGCACATCGTACAGGCGCCGCAGCGCGGAGTTCGCATCCATGCTGCTCAGGCGCGAGACTTCGAATGGTGACAGCGTCTCGTCGAGAAAGCGGTTGGCTGCGCGCACGAGCAGCAGGAACCGGTCGTCTTCGGTATTCTGCAGCAGCACGGGCAATGCGGCCTGGTGTGCATACGTGATGTCGAGCAGGCCCAGCCCGCCGCCCAGCGCCTTGCGCCCGAGCTCGTACGCGCCGTGCAAATATTCTTCGCCGCCCTCCAGCAGGTATCTCTTCAGCATCTTCTGATACTGGCTGGAAAAGTCGTTCAGGTTCTCGGCCACGTTCAGTTGGATCCCCATCCCAGGTTCTATCCGGTATACCGGCCGACGAAGACCAGTGCGTCATCATTCGGTTTGCACTTGTTTTCGATGATATCGTCCGCGATCCGCCGGGGACCCGAGGCGATGTCGACATCGACGTCGAAGTCGCTCCTGATGCCATCGGTCGCCATGATCAGCAGGTCGCCACGCACGAGCGCGAGCCCTCGCGGGTAGAAGCTCGGCGTGAACTCCGCATCGCCGCCGATGACGCCGGTGCGCAGCAGCAGTGCCTCGGTCTTGTCCGAGTACTGTATGCGGCGCCGGATAAGCCGGCCTTCCACGTTGCCGACGCCCATCCACGTCATCGTTCTCTGGTCATCGACGTACGCGAGGCTCATGACGACACCGCGCGTCTTCTGCAGGTTCGCATGGCATTTCTGCAGCAGCAGCGAAAACGAGCGGTCGGCGTTCTCTTCGATCGTGGCCACCGCGCAGTCGGCCGCCTTCGCAGCTTCTTCGCCGTGCCCGATGCCGTCGATGACGGCGATCAGTACGCCTTCCCAAACTTCCTTCACGAGGCAGCGGTCGCCGGAATAGGTCTCTCCGGGAAGCGTGCGTTCTCGCACCGACCACTCCACGATGCCGGTCTTCTTCATTCCCTGCCGTCCTTCGCGCGCACGCGCCTTACAACCACATCAGCGCGGTAACCTGCGTCCCTTCGCCCGGGCGGCTCTTGATGTCGAACTCGTCGACCATCTGCCGAACGCCGGGAAGGCCGAGGCCAAGCCCGCCGGACGAGGAATAACCGCTCATCAGCGCATGCTGGATATTGGCTATGCCGGGACCTTTGTCCGCGGCGATGATGATGAGGCCTACGTGATGATCCGTGCTGACGCGCGAGAGGATGATTTCGCCGGTCTTCGCATACAGCACGATGTTGCGTGCGAGCTCGGAAATGGCGGTCGCGACGAGCGTGGACTGGGTCATCGAGAACCCGAGCTCCTGCGCCAGTGCGCGGCCTTTTTGCCGTGCTTCCACGATGTCTTCGACAGCCTTGATCGTGACCCGTGCTTCTACGCGCACGTCGCGGGGGCTGTTCTTGCCGCCGGGAATCGTACCGGCGCCTCCTGACCCGAAAGGCAGGCTGGGTGGTTTCTCACTCATGCGGCGGCAGCGTCCTTTTCCCTTTCTTGCGGTCGAGATACGCGAGGCCTTCCTCGAGATCCAGGGCGGTCGGCACGTCTTTCAGGCGCAGGCCGAGCTGGATCATCGAAAAGGCAACCTCGGGCTGGATGCCGACGATCACGGTCGTCGCGCCGCGCAGGCGAATCATGTGCGCAAGGTCGCGAAGCGTGCGCACGGAGAAGGAATCGATTACATCCATGCCGGTTACGTCGAGGATCACGCCGTCGGAACGGTAGCGGCCCACCTGCTGGACAAGCTTGTCGCGCAGATTCACCAGATCCTCGTCGGTCAGTACGGACTGCACCGATGCGATCAGATAATCCCGCTGTTTGAGAATTGGGATTTCCACAGCCTTAGCCTACCGACGAGAAGTCGTTTTTGGGATTCATCGGTACGACCTTGTAGCCGAGGAGTTTTTCGGCTTCTTCGATACCGCCCTGGAGGTCGCCCACCGTGAACATCTTGCCGAGGTCCACGCCGATCGTGACGAGGGTCTGCGACAGTTCGGGCGACAGGCCCGTCACGATCACGTTCGCGCCGACGAGGCGCGAGGCTTCCACGGTCTGGACAAGATGGTTTGCAACGGCCGCGTCGACCGACGGTACGCCGGTGAGGTCCATTACGACGACGCGTGCGCGGTTCACGCGGATGCCGCGCAGTACCTGTTCAGTAAGCTGGCGCGCGCGCTGCGGATCGATGATGCCGATGATGGGAAGAATCAGCAGGCGTTCGCGTACCGGCAATACTGGAGTCGACAGTTCGCGAATGGCTTCCTGCTGCTGGCGGATGACGCGTTCGCGCTCCTGCACGAAGCCGACGGCCACCGTGTTTGCGATCCTGTTTGCAGCCGGTTCGTACGCGTCGAGTACGCGGAACAGGATGCTTTCGTTGTGGCCGTACTTCGCGAACAGCGAGCGGGCGAGTACGTCCCTCAGCAGCAGTACGATGCCGAGTACCTCATGCGTTTCGACGCCACGCGGAATGATGCGTTCGGAAAGGTCGCGAGCGTAGGCTTCGAGGGCTTCGAGCGAACCGGTTTCGAGCGTACCGAGGTAGTTGTCGTATACGGCCGAACACTCGGCGAGGATCTCGTCCTCGGTCATCGCCTTCAACAGTCGCGCCTGCATGATGCGGCGGGCCCATTCCTCGCGCAGTTCGGTACGCTTCTGGCGCAGGTGAGCGACGAGTTCGCGCAGAACTTCAATGTAGGATTCATCGACAGGCGGGCTCAACAGCTCCTCACTGGCCAGATACTGTGGCCGCTGCCCTACGCGCCGCGCCGTCTTTACGGGGGCCAGGCCGCGTTTTCCTTCTTTGTCGTCTCTCATATCGCAATCACCCTGTTTTGAATTTGCTTGTTGCCGGTTTCAGAAAGCTGCCTGAACCCGCCTGCGGTTCCGCCGGGACCCTGCTACGGCAATACCGTAGCGCCATTAGGGTTATTTTCCATCCGGACCGACCGCAGTGTGGGCGGCAAACTACTAGGGTCCCTTCCTGTGCTATATCAGGCGAATACCCGAAAAGGCATCGGGGAAAGGCCTGCAAGAACCCCTGCCGGAGGGCCTTTGCTGGCGCCAAACGCCACGTCGCGTCAAGCAGATCGGGCAAAGGTTCCCCACTCTTTTGTACCTCAGTCTTGTAACGTGAGTGTGGTCACAAAGTGGCCACAATCAGACGGTGTTTTACCACTGTGTTACATCCACGTCATAAATATGTTTCAAGTGTCCAGTATAAAAAGCCCCGCTAGCAGGGGTGGGCATACCTCGCGAGCAATAAAACACCCGACACCACCGATTATAAAAGCCCCCGAGGTTCTTCAATGTTTTCGTTTCCACCGGCGGCGCGCCTCCTCCGCGCCCATACGCTCGTTCCATCAGTTTTCTCGCTTCTCTTCAGCCTTGCTCCCGTCGCAGCGCAGTCCCAGGTGCTCGGCGGATTCGTCGAATTGCCAGCCACGCTGAGCAACGTCGTCGAGCCGCTGCTGTCGCCGTCGCAGATAAATTCCTTCCTTCCAAGCAAGGGCAAGTTCACGTTCCCGGCGCCCTACAACACGCAGGGCGTGCGCCTGACGAATGCCGCCGATTGCGGCGGCGCCGACTGCGTCAGCGCGATTGGCTATTCGTACTGGCGCAACATCAACAACCATGTCGGCAAGGACACGATGCTGATCATGATCGGGCTGAACAAGACCAAGGGCGGCGCCGGTTTGACGCTGCTGCAGTACAACAAGGTCACCGAGCAACTGACGAACCTCGGCCCCGTTTTCGATTCGAACACGGCGTATTCCGGTGCCAGCGGCGAAGGCTATTACTTCAGCGCGACACTACCGACCAAGATCTACCTGCACTCCGGCTCGAAGATCCTGCGCTATGACGTGATGACGAAGCAGTACGAGACCATCGTCGACGTATCCGCCAAGCTCGGCGCGAACCGCATCGTTTTCCAGATCCATTCGAGCAACGACGACCGCGTGCATTCGGCCACGATCAAGGACTCGACGACCTACGCGTCGCTGGGCTGCATGGCTTATGAAACCGACACCGGCAAATTGCAGTACTTCCCGAAGAAGGGCGACTACGACGAGTGCCAGATCGACAGGAGCGGCAAGTGGCTCGTGATCAAGGAAAACGTCGACGGCGCCGAAGGTGAAGACAACCGCATCATCGACCTCGCGACCGGCAGCGAACGCCTGCTGCGCGACAGTGACGGCGCCGGCGGCCATTCCGACCTCGGTTTCGGCTACATGGTGGCGAACGACAACTGGGCGCCGAAAGCGAACACCTGGAAAGTCTGGGACTTCAACAAGAGCACGCTGAGCGGTGTAGTCGCGTATTCGAACACCGACTGGAACGTCGGCGCGCCGAACCACGTCACGCACACGAACGCATTGAACGCGAGCCCGGCATCGCAGTATTCCTGCGGCAGCAGCGCGAACCGCCGCAACGCTGGCGAATCGAACGAAATCGTCTGCTTCATGCTCGATGGCTCGGGCCGCACGCTGGTCGTCGCGCCCGTCATGACGAACCTCGACAGCCGCAAGACCGACGACTACGACAACATGCCTAAGGGCAACCTCGACGTCACCGGCCAGTACTTCATCTGGACCAGCAACATGGGCGGCTCGCGCCTCGACGCCTTCCTCGTGAAAGTGCCGTCGCAATTGCTGACGAACGGCGCGCCGATCACGGCTCCCGCCCCGGCACCGGCTCCCGCGCCAGGATCGGAAGCCACTCCGACACTGCCTGTTCCGGCTCCCGCGCCGACGTGGCCGTCGAAAACGGGCGACGCAACGCCGCCGCAGATCAGCAACGTCAGCGCCGGCCTGATCACCAGCAACGCCGCTGCGATTGCATGGCAGACGAGCGAAGTCACCGACGGCAGCATCGAATACGGCACGACGACCGCGTACGGCCTGACGGCCTCGCTCGGCGCCAAGACCGGCACGACGCACGCCCACATCCTGATGGGTCTCAAGCCGAGCACGACGTACCACTACCGCGTGCAGTCGGCCGATGCGGACGGCAATGCAAGCTACTCGGCCAACCAGACCTTCACGACGCCGGGCCTGCTGCCGAACGTCGGTGGTGAGGACCTGGCCGCGCCGCTGCTGACGAACATCCGCGCGACGAACACGGGCTCGAGCAGCGTGAAAGTGAACTGGTCGACGAACGAACCCGCACAGCAGCGCGTCGAGTACGGACTGACGACCGCGTACGAGCGGGTAACGACGATCAGCGCCACGTTCGACATGCACCACGCTGTCGAACTGGCCGGCCTCTCGCCGGGTAAGGTCTACCACTACCGCGTGCGCTCGCGCGATGCCGCCGGCAACGTCGCGACTTCGCCCGACTACACCATCACGGCCGGCACGCCGCTGTCCGGTACGCCTGCCCCGATCGCGTGGACGGAAACCGTCAATACCTTCGGCGACGCGAACGGCTGGGTGCGCAAGATGAGCGGTTGCGACGGTTGTTCCGACGCGGGCGCGGTATCGATGCAGAAAATCGAAGGCCGCGGCTACCTGGAGTTCACCGCCACGGTCGAAGACAGCCTGCGCTTCATCGGCCTCGGCGCGCGTAATACCGGCCCGACCGCACTGGACATCGACTATGCACTGCGCCTGCAGGGCACCGCTGTGGAAGTGCGTGAAAACGGCGTGTACAAGTGGGATACGACCTTCGTCGCTGGCGATGTGTTCCGTATCACTGTGGACGGCGGCAAGGTGAATTACGCGAAGAACGGCACGGTGTTCTACACCAGCACCGCGGCACCGGCTGCCGTACTGCGCGGCGACGTGGCGTTGTACTCGACGGGCAGCGGCATCGCCGGCGCGCAGATCGCGACGCCGGTCAGCGCGGTGACCTGGAGCAACCTCATCAACGTGACGGCCGAAGAAGGCCGCGTGCGCAAGAGCGCCGGCTGCGACGGTTGCGCCGATGCGATGGCAGTTGCAACGCAGAGCATCGAGAACGGCAACGGCTCCATGCAGATCAGCGCGACGGTCGAAGACAAGGTACGTTACATCGGCCTGAGCTCCGACGGCGCCACGCTTGCCTACAGCCTGCGCCTGCAGGGCAACATCGCCGAAGCGCGTGACAGCGGCAAGTACATGGCCGACACCACGTTCAACGAAGGCGATACGTTACGTATCACCGTGGAAAATGGTGTCGTCAGCTACGTGAAGAATGGTGTAGCGTTCTACTCGAGCCCTGCGCGGGCCACGACGACGCTGCGCGCCGCCGCACTGTTGTACTCGGTGGGCGGCACCGTCAAGGACGCCGTGATTCGCGCGCAGTAACAGCACTACAACCGCAAGACCAAGGGGCGGGGACAGATCGGGATACCGGTCTGTCCCCGCATGCGTTTCAACTATGACGGATTTGCAGACGCTCACCCGTTTCCGCCTCGAGGAACCCGGCAGCGTCGACGTGATCGCACAGGCGCGCGCCGAAGGCAGGGCGCTTGCGCTGCAACTCGAATTTCCCGCCCCGCGCGTGCTGATGGTCACGACCGCCATCTCCGAACTCGCACGCAACATCCTCACGTACGCGAAAACCGGCGAGATCCGGCTCGGCTTCTGTTCGAATGGCTCGCGCGCGGGACTCAGCATCGTGGCATGGGACGAGGGCCCCGGCATCGCCGACCTGAACGAGGCGATGCTCGCCGGCTACTCGAGCTCGGGCGATCCAGGCCTCGGCCTGCCCGGCATCAACCGCATGGCCGATGAATTCCGGATCGAAAGCCGGCCCGGGCACACGCTCGTGCGCGCGACGTTCTGGGCGGCAATCAAAAGGGCCTGAAAATGAGTTCGGGGCCAGCCCCGCACCGATCGAACGTCGATCGATGCAGGACTGGCCCCGATTTCGTGTGGCGTGGTTACTGGCCGCGGCCGGTCAGCGTCAGGCGGCCATTCTCGAATCGCAGGTTGGCCCAGAACAGGCTGTTACCGACGTTCACCTGCGGGATGTACAGGTCGTTGTTGGCGTCGATCGCGAGGCCATGGCAGCGCGAAGTCGGCATGTTCGCCGAATTCAGCATGCCAATGCTGCCAGGCACGATCGTGAAGTCGTTGCCGCCATTGTGCTGCAGCCGCGCGGTATACGTGCCGCCGCGATATTTCACGAACGGAATTTCCACCTGGCGCAGGGTCGCGTCATAGGTCAGCGCGCAGGAGCCGGCGCCATACATCGTCTGCAGGCCGCTGATGTCGAGCGCCGTCAGGTCTGCCGCGCCGTTCTGCACGGAGTCCCCCACCGGATGGCCGAAGCCGAGCACGTGCAGCATGTAGTGCATAAGCGTCGCGTATACAGATGCTTCGGTCCACGTCGTCGACGAAGACAGGATGATCGTGCCTTCGCGCCAGAACACCGAACCGTCGGTATTGCCGGTGTTGCGTGCGTCTGCCGTCGTGCCGGTGCGCGGCTCCCAGCAGATGTGCACGGTATTGCGGCCCACGCCGGCACAGCCATTCGCGACTTCGCGGTTGCCGATCGCGACGTCGAGGCCGGCGATGCCGAGGCTGTCGAATTTCGCCTCGATGTCGGCAAGCACCTTGGCTGCCGCTGCGCTCGATACCTGCGCCGGCGCGCCGGCGGGCGAGTACGTGATCGTCACCGTTTGGCCATCGATCCAGTGGATGCGTTCCTGGGCCGAGTAGGGCGCCGGCTGCGCGAACGCGATGCCGGACACGAGCGTTGCTGCTGCGAATAAACAGGAGGCTGACAATTTCATGATGGATCCCCGCATATGTAGTTTGTTGTGAGTATGGATTCCGGTACGGCGCGGCGCGTTATTTCACGCCCGAATTCGTGACGGTGAATCCGCCGTTCGCCATCCGCAGCGTGGCCCAGCGCAACTGCCCGCCGATCCATACTTCGGGAACATGGAATTCGCCGCTTCCGTCGATCGAAAGGCCGTGGCACGGCGTAGTCGGAATCGGCTTGCTGACGTTGAAGCTGGCGTTGCCGTAGCGGCCGAGGCTGCCCGGCACGATCGTCAGGCCACGGCCGCCGTCGTGCTGCAGACGCGCGGTGTAGGCGCTGCCCTGGTACATCACGAACGGGACGCGCACGGTGCCGTTGGATTCATACCGCAACGCGCAGCGGCCGCCGCCGTACATCGTGCGCAGGCCGTCGATGTCGAGCTGGGTCAGGTCCAGCGAGTTGTTGTTGATGACGGAAATGGCGCGATCGGGTTCGCGTTCCGGATGGGCGAAGCCGAGGATGTGCAGCAGATAGTGCTGCACCTGCTGGTACAGCGGACGCGTCTGGTCCGTCCAGTCGGCCTGGTTGCCGAGGATGATGAGGCCTTCGCGCCAGAATTCGCTGCCGTCGGTGTAACCGGTGTTGATCGAGTCGGCGCGGCGGCCGTCACGCGGTTCCCAGCAGATATGGACCGAGTTGCGTTCGCGGTACGAACAGGCCGTCGTGATGTCACGGCGCCCGATCGTTACGTTCAGTCCCGAGATGCCGAGGCCGTTCAAACGCGCCTCGACGTCGGCCAGCACCTGGTTCGCCATCGCCTGCGTCACGGTCGCCGGTGCGTCGGTATGCGAATAGGTGATGTTGACGGTCTTCCCTTCGATCCAGTGGATGCCTTCTTCCTCGGCATACGGCCATGCGACGGGCTGTGCGAGCGCGGTAGCGGATGCGAACAGAAGGCCAGCGGCAAACAGAGCTTTCATGTGGAGTGTCCCCTTGTGAACCTGTGGTGGGGCGCGAGTATTTCGCGTCGAGCTCTGCTGATCACTGAGGTGATCCACGCATTTTTGGTCGAGCGATCACGCTCGAGGTTCAGGTGTTGCCTGCGCGCGAGGCTAGGAAGCCCGCCGGTGCCGCTGCAGGGCATGCTGCTCGGAGACGAATTCCTCGAGCACGATGCCGTGCTGTTCTCGCAGGCGATCGACCCCGCCGCGCAGGCGCAGCGCATCGATCGAGTCGAGATAGCGCGGAACGTAGCGCCAGCAGAGCGGAGCGATGTCGCGCGTCCACGGCTGGCCCGTCTCCATGCAATGCTGTTTCAGGATCGTATTCAGCTTGCGTGACGCGATGCGTGCCGAGATGTTGTCGATGGCCCACGCGCGCGGGCTGCACAGGCCCGGATGTTCGATCAGTTCGGTAAGCGTCTGTGGCAGCGTCGCGCGCGTCGCGAAACGCCCCGTATGGCGGTTGATGTAGGCGCCGGAACCGATGTGCGAACGCTCCATCAGGATCACCGGTGTGTCGGCGAACATCGATTCGGTGACCGATACGCAGGAGCCTTCGCGGCGCGTCAGAACGAGCGAGACCTTCGCATTGCACAGATGATTCGTCACCTCGTCGAACTCCGCGTTCGACACGATCGTCAGCTCCTGGGGCACGCCAAAGGCCTTCGCGTCGTCGCGCAGCGATTGCGCCGTGCGGCCGTCGCCGGGTCGGCCGATCAACGTCACGCGCAGGTCGGGGCGCATCTTGCTCAGCGCCTCGAACAGGATCCAGTGCCGCTTCAGGTGCGCGAAGTGCGCGACCATCAGGATGTCGATGCTGCGCTCCCGCTGCGGGACGGGGTGAAAGTTGTCTTCGTCGAGCCAGTCGCAGGCCATGATCGGCACCGGCCGTATCCACGGAGCGAACAGGTCGTACTGCGCGATGTCGGTGCGATTCGATATGCCGATGAACAGCGGGTCTGGCGCCAGGCCGCACAGGCTGGCCATGACGCGGTGGTCGCCGGGCGAGTACGACGATGCCCCGACGAGCAGGTAGTCGGCGAGGAAGCGGCGGATGTCGTGGTTCGCGAGCAACTTCATCCAGTTGAACTCGAACGAACAGTACAGCACGCCTTTCTCGCCGTTCGGCCCGGGCTCCTTCAGCAGCAGGCTCGTGGTCAGCGCGCGGTTGCTGTTGATCGCGCCGAAGCTGCCGTAGTAGCGCTGCCAGCCGATCTGGTGCGCGCGCCAGGCATCGACCTTCTCCGGTGTGAGCCACGGCTGCAACGCACGGCGGCAGCGTTCGAGCATGAAGCCACGCGTAAAGCGCCGCGACGCGGCGCTGAGCAGAGACAGTTTGCGAGCCACAGGGAAGGGAAGGTGGCTCGCAACGAGTTGTGCAGTGCCAAGCGTATACGCCGCCAGCGGCGTGTTCAGCAGGCCGTGCGGGTCCCGCTTCGCGTCGATGCGCCGCCGCAGCGCGGCGACCGCGTTCATCGGTATGCTTGCTGATACCACGCAACCGTTTCGCGCAGGCCTTCACTGAAGGCTACACGCGGTGCGAAGTTCAGCACCTCTTTAGCACGTTCGATCGATGCCTGCGAATGGCGCACGTCTCCGGCGCGCCATGGATGCAGGATGGGTTTCACATCGATGTTCGTCATTTTCTTCAGGTTGTCGAGGAGGTCCAGCAGGCTGAAGCGGCCGCCGCAGGCGATGTTCATGATCTGCCCCGGCGCGTCTTTCGAACTCGCCGCGGCGAGGTTCGCCTGCACGATGTCGCCGACGTACGTGAAGTCCCTCGTCTGCGAGCCGTCGCCGTACACTTCCGGCGTGCGACCCTGCAGCATCGCGCTGACGAAGCGCGGGATCACCGCCGCATACTCCGAGTTCGGGTACTGGCGCGGGCCGAATACGTTGAAGTAGCGCAGTGCGACGGTCTCGAGGCCGAAGGTCTTGAAATACAGCTGGCAGTAATGCTCGCCGATCAGTTTCGACACGGCGTATGGCGACAGCGGTGCCACGGGATCCTTTTCCGTCTTCGGCAACGTTTCGGAATCGCCGTACACGGACGACGACGAAGCGAACACGACGCGGCGCACACCCGCCTTGCGGCAGGCTTCGAGCAGGTTCAGCGTGCCGGTGACGTTCACGTCGTGCGTAGTAGAGGGATCTTCCATCGACTTCGCCACCGAACACAGCGCGGCGTGGTGGAATACGGTGTCCACGCCTTTCATGGCTTCGTCGAGTGCAGCCTGGTTGCGCAGGTCGCCTTCGACGATAGTGCAGTTGACGTCCTTGATGTTCGCGCGGTTGCCGGTCGAGAAGTTGTCGAATACGACGACTTCGTCCTTGCCCGACGCAGCGAGCGCCGCGGTGATGTGCGAACCGATGAAACCGCCGCCGCCTGTTACGAGATATTTCATAGTCTGATTCCTCCAGCAAGATGTAAACGTTGGTAATCGTCTTCGAGCCGCACGATGTCGTCCTCATCGAGGCGGTCGCCTCGCTGTATTTCGACGATCTGCAGCGTATCCGTGTATGGATTCTCGATCCGGTGGATCGTGCGCGCGGGAATCAGCACCGACTGCATCAGGTGCATGTCGTAGCGCTGCTGGCCGATGATGATGCGCGCCTTGCCGGCGACGACGACCCAGTGTTCCGAGCGGTTATAGTGGTAGTGCAGGCTCGTGCGGTGGCCCGGCATTACCTCGATCATCCTGACTGTGAAGCCGTCGCCCCCGTTCAGCACTTTCCAGCCGCCCCACGGGCGCGTGGCGTGCTGCGTTGCGACCGCCGCGTCGGCGTGTAGTGTTTGCGCGGTACGCGTCGCGATCGTCGCTTCGTCGGTTGTCATGGTTACTGGTCTCCGGCGGAAGGTTGCGCGGCAGGCGCCGGAGCGGCGTGCTGCGCTTTCTGCCAGGTGACCTGCTGGCGTCCGCAGGCAAAGCGGTAGCAGCCGAGCACCGTCGCCCAGTTCAGCATGCAGAAGGCATAGGCGACGTTCATCAGCATCGACGATCCGGAGGCATTCTTCCTCATGTGGCCCGCAACGGCCGCGGCGTAGAACAGCACCTGCAGCGCGAGGACGACGTCATAGAACGGATATTCGAGCAGCAGCAGGTTGCTGGCGAGTACGAGTGCAAGGCAGACGGGGCCGAGCAGCCGGAAGTACTTGTGCGACAGCGTCTGGAACCACAGGCGGTTACGGCGTGGATTCAGCAGCCAGCGCTCGCGCCACATCAGCTGGAAGTTGCCGGCAATCGTGCGCACCTTGCGCGTCATCTCGGCCTGCGGCGACGCCGCGACGACGTCGTACGCACGCGCGGCTGGCTCGAACAGCACGCGGTAGCCCTGGCGCGCGATCTGCATCGGGATCAGCACGTCGTCGAGCAGCGTATCGGACGGAATCGGCTGGAAGAGGCGATGCCGCAGCGCATACAGCGCACCAGTAGCGCCGACGGTCGAATCGGCGCGGCTCTCGTGGAAGCGGATGAATTTTTCGTAGCGCCAGTAGAAGCCGACGCCCTTGCCCGTGCGTGCATCGCCGGATTCCGGGTCGAGCAGCAGTTCGCCGCTGACGGCGCCTACGCGCGGGTCGGCAAAGTTCGCGGCGAGTTCGCGCAGTGCCTGCAGGTCGATGCGCTGGCGTGCATCCATCAGCACGACGATTTCGCCGCGCAGCTGTGGAATCAGTTCGTTCAGCACGGCAGGCTTGCCGCGGTGCTCGTGGAACTGCACGACGCGCACGCCGGATGCGGCATATTCCTGCGCGATGTCCACGGTGCCGTCGGTCGACGCGTCGGACGCGATGACGATTTCGACGAGCTCGCGCGGATAGTCGAGTGCCAGCAGGTTTTCGATGCGGTCGCGGATGCGCCGGGCTTCGTTGTGTGCAACGCACAGGATGCTTATGCGCGGCGTGATGTCGCTCTTGCGCGGCGCACGGCGGAACAGCCGGCTGCGCAACCAGGCGAGAAGGGGATAGCCGACGTAGGTGTACGCGAGCAGGAACGCGGCGCTCCAGAACACGATTTCCGCCGCACCAAAGCCATCACTCGCAATAGTCAGTACATTGCCGGCTTCCATATGGGATTACCTCTTCTCGTTATTGTTGTCAGTGTCGCGCCCTGTCAGCGCCTTACTTTTTCATTGTTGTGCCGGACCGCACTGTCGCGCGCGCTCGGGCTCGGCGAATGCGGAACACAGCGCATCTATGTCGGCGCCTGCCGTGATCGTGTTGCCGCGCCGGCTGGAGGGGCTGACGCGGAAGTCGCCGGCTTCGCTGTCGGCAAAGCCGACGTCGTCCATGGAAACGGGGAAGTCATTGCCTTCGGGATACGAGCGCATGTTGCCGCCGACGATCACGTTGCCGGTGATCTCGGCACCTGGCATGTAGCGGTCGATCGTCTGCAGGCCGGGACCGGTGCCGCTGCCGATGATGCCGTACTCGTTGTGCCGGACGATGTTGCCGGCAAAGCGCAGGTCTTCGGTCGGATCGCCTTCGGTCATGATGATGTTCGCGGGGTTCAGCGCCGTGTTGCGTTCGATCGTCAGGTCCGTGGGCCCACCGAGGATCTGGAACAGGTGGCCGCCGCCGCGCATGTCGCGGAACAGGTTGTTGCTGATCACGATGCGCGCGGCGCGGCCGGTGCCTTCGCCGCCGCCGTCGTCACGGGCCAGGATGTTCACGCCACCCGGCACGTTCGCGATGACGTTGTTCGTGAAGGTCACGTCTTCGATCGTGGCCCACGGCACGATGCCGTCCTCGTTGCGCACGGTGAACAGGATGGCCATGCCGTTCTGCGCCTGCGCCCAGTTGTTTTCGAATACATTGCCTTCGACGAGCACGCGGCGCGCGTTCTTCAGCTCGAACAGGTTCTTGATGCTCCACTGCGTGCCGTCGAAATCCGGATGGTCGGCCTTCCACGCGAGCGGCTTCGTCATGTAGTTGCCGCGAATCTCGATGTCGCTCGGCACGAGGCCTTCGATGCCGGGACGACCGCCGCCGCCAAACATGATGTTTTCGCCGGCGCCCTCGAGGTGGTTGTTGCGGATCAGGAACGGACCGGGACCGCCCCAGCCGGCGATGGCCTGCGAGTCCGCGCCCGGTTCCTTGAAGTCGGAGAGCCATGAATCGATCACGGCGGTGTGCGCGCTGTTCATCGCAATGCCGCGGCGTGCGCCTTTCTGCGGGTCGCCGTGCAGGTAGCAGCGATCGAATACGATGTGGTGTGCCATCTCGTCGGCAGTGTCGGTGCCGTCACCGAGTTCGACGAGGTTGTAGATGAAGCTGCCGTCCACCGGGCGTATTTCGATGCCGATGAAACGGAAATGGTGCGCGCCCGGCGCGGTCGCCAGCACGGGTTCGCCTTCGGCCGTGAGCACTGGCATCGAGGCGGCATGCGCCGGCTCGATGCGCGTGCCGGCTTCGGGCAGGTTCGCATGTTGCGCGCTGCGAACGACGATCCAGCCTTCGCCCTGCTTGTTCGGCAGGGTAAAGGGGCCGCGGAATTCAGCGCCTGCTTCCAGTTCGATCACGTCGCCAGGCTGCGCACTGTCGAGTGCAGCCTGGAAGCTGTCGCCGGCGCGTACCGCGATTGGAGTCGCGGTATTCGCCGGCATCGCCGTATCGACGCTTTGTTCGGGCAGCGCCGCAGGTTCCGGCGCGTCGGCGGACGCAAGTGCGCCCGCCATCGCCAGGTACAGGGCCAGAACCGTGCGGACTATTTTCATGCAGCAGCCTTCGAGCGCGGTGCATCCTTGTACGTGATGCGCGTGAGGTCGATGACCTTCTGGTCGGAACGCAGGTTTTCGAGCACCTTGCGCGCTTCGGGACTGTCGCAGCCGATCACGATCACCTGGGCATGCTCGACGAGCTGCTGCGGCGAGTCGCACATCAGGTTGGCAATGTGCGGGATCTCTTCCTCGATGTACTGGCGGTTCGCACCCATCAGGCGCGCGATCGACACGTTCTTGTCGAGGATCTTCAGGTCGCAGCCCTTGCCGATCAGCGCCTCGACGAGCGTGACGAGTGGGCTTTCGCGCAGGTCGTCGGTGTTCTCCTTGAACGACAGGCCGACCACGCCGATGCGCTTCTTGCCGGTATTCAGCACGTTCTGGATGCCATGGCGGATCTGTGCGTTGTTCGACGGCAGGATCGCGTCGAGCAGCGGCACCTGCACGTCGCGATGGTGCGCGGCGTACACGAGTGCCTTCACGTCTTTCGGCAGGCACGAACCGCCGAAGGCGAAGCCAGGACGCAGGTAGGCTTCCGAGATGTTCAGCTTGCGGTCCATGCACGCGATGCGCATGACTTCGACGCCGTCGACGCCCATCGCGGCGCAGGTGTCGCCGATTTCGTTCGCGAAGGCGACTTTCAGAGCGTGGAAGGTGTTGCAGACATACTTGACGGTTTCTGCGGTTTCGATCGTCGTTTCGACGAACGGCGCATCCACCGAGGAGTAGATCGAGCGCAGCAGCTGCACGGTCGGCGCGTCTTCGGCGCCTACCAGCGTGAACGGCGGATTGCGGAAGTCTTTCAGTGCCGTGCCTTCGCGGATGAACTCCGGGTTCACGGCAACGCGCAGGAACGGACGGAATTCTTCACCGGCGCCGGCGATCAGTGCGCTCGTCACTACATTGCGGATGGTGCCGGGCAGGATCGTGCTGCGCACGACCACGGTGTAGATGCGGCCTGCGCCGCGCAGTGCCTGGCCGATTTCGTAGCACACGCGCTGCAGTGCATCGAGGCTCAGCTGGCCATTGCCGTCGCCGGGCGTACCGACGCAGACGAATGCGAGATACGAGTCGCGCACGGCTTCGGCACACGACGTCGTCGCATGCAGGCGGCCTTCGCTGACTACTTTCTCGAGCAGCTCGGCAAGCCCCGGCTCGACGATCGGCGACTGGCCCTTGTTGATCATGTTGACCTTGTCGCTATTGAGCTCGACGCCGGTCACTTCGAGTCCCGCTGCGGCGAGACATGCTGCGCTGACGCAGCCGACGTAACCGAGACCGAACACGCTGATTTTTTTCATATCTCACTTCCTCCGGTAACTATCTGTTGGTGTTGGTTGGACGTGTTGCCTGCGGTGTCGAACTGCCTGCGCGACATTGCTGCCCGGCACAACGCCTCGAAATCTCCCGCTACCCGCTGCCACGAATACCGTGCCTGTACGAGCTCACGGCCGGCGCGGCCAAGCCGCGCGCGGAGCATCGGGTCATTGATGAGTTGCAGAACCTGGCTGGCAAAGGCTTCTGGCGTGTCCGCCAGTACCAGGTGCGTGCCGTCTTCGAGCGGTAATCCTTCCGCGCCGACGGTGGTGGAGACGATGGCCTTGCCCATCGCCAGTGCTTCGAAAATTTTCAGGCGCGTACCGCCGCCGACGCGCAGCGGCACGATATAGACGGCCGCTTCATGCACGCTCGGGCGCACGTCGTCGACCGTTCCCGTGACATGGACGCCATGTTCCTCGGCCATGCGTTTGAGTTTTGCCGACGGGTTGCGCCCGACGATCGTCACGCTGATGCCTTTCTGCTGCGCGCGGATCAGCGGCAGCATGCTTTCCATGAACCACAGCATGCCGTCTTCATTCGGGAACCAGTCCATCGAACCGCTGAATACGACGTGCTGGTCGCGCTCGGAAGCGTCAGTGGCAGGCCTGAAGTAGTCGATGTCCACTCCGGTCGGAATCGCGTGCGCAGTCAGCCCTGGGGCCATTTGCTCGAACAGCTGCTTGTCGGCGTCGGACACCGTCAGCGTCAGGTCGGCGCGCTGGCAGGCGAGGCGCTCGTAGCGGCGCATCTTGCGCCACTCGATCGCGAGCAGCAGGCGTTTCAACGGATTGCGTTCGTTCGTGCACAGGCGCTGCCAGATCATGTGTTCGACATTGTGCGTGAACAGTACGACCGGGACCGGGGCGCCATCGGGGCCCACGATGCCTTCGGGCACGTTCGGCAGGCCGGTCAGGAAGTCGGCGATGCACACGTCGAAGTTACCCTGGCGCAGCAGCTTGCCGACTTCGCGGCGCATCGCCGGAATGCGGTACTTGTACAGGTCGACCGGCAGGTCCGAGAACCACGACTGCGCGAGTGCCTTGATGAAGCCCGGCGAGCCGTGCTTCGGCGCGTTCACCGGGACCTGGATGATCTGCTCGCAGTGCGCGAGCTGTGCATCGAGCACGCGCGGGTCTTCATCGGGGCGGCGCGTCGTCACGATCGTGACTTCGTGCTGTCGCGCCAGTTCGTTCAGGATGTGGTAGCTGCGCAACCGGCCACCGGAGTTGGCGGGCCACAGCCCGCCGATCTTCACCCACAAAATACGCATCTTTTTTCAGCCCCTGTCGAGGTTCTAATTAAGTGCGCGTAGTACAGCGGTGATGCGCCGTCGTTTGTATCAGGCCAAACGCTGAATCAGCCCGGCAATTCAGTGCAAGGCGAGCGCGGGCTGCGGGAATTCGCTTGCGAATTCGCTCAGCACGGGCTTCTGGCGCGGATACAGATCAGCTGGCTTTTCACCGTCGAGGAAGATGCGCTGCCACATTTCGAGGTTGATCAGCAGCCACAGCCGTTCGCCATTGTCAGCGCGGCCGCTGCGATGATCCTGCGCGAGGCGCTGCACGACATCGGCATTGAAATGGCCGCGCTCGAGCGCACGGCCCCCGAGCACGAATTCCTCGACGACGGGCCAGTACTTGCCGCGCAGCCAGTCGCTTGTCGGCACCGGGAATCCCATCTTCTTGCGTTCGAGGATCGCGCGCGGTACCAGGTCTTTCACTGCATCGCGTAACAGGGCCTTCGTCTGCCAGAAGCGCAGCTTCTCGTGCGACGGGATCGTCGCGACCTGTTCGACGAGGCGGTGGTCGAGGAATGGCACGCGGCTTTCGATCGACGCAGCCATGCTCATCTGGTCCTGTTTCATCAGCAGCTCCACGAGGAAGGTCTGCAGGTCGGCGTGGCTCATGCATTGCAGCGTGTTGTCGCCCGCTGCGTGGTAATGCTTCAGCGCATTGACGTACGGGTTGTCCGTGAAGCCATGCTCCGGTCGCAGCATCGCGTTGCGCAGGTCATGGCGGAACACCGAGAAGTTCTCGAAGAACATGTGGCGCGGATCGGTGTCGAGCGCGAGGAAGGTGCGCTCGGCATAGCGGCGGGCGCTGCCTGGCAGCGCGCCGATCGCGCCGCTGACGCCGGAGCGCATCGCGCGCGGCAGTTTTTCGTACATCGCGCCGAGGCGCTTGTTCCAGTGCGTGACGCGATAGCGGTAGTCGTAGCCGAGGAACAGTTCGTCTGAGCCTTCGCCGGTAAGCACCACTTTCACGTGCTTGCGGGCGAGGCAAGACACCGCGTGCAGCGGCACGCTCGATGTCCATGCCACCGGCTCGTCCTCATGCCACACAAGGTGCGGCAGCGCCGAGAAGAATTCTTCCGGCGACACCATCACCTCGTGATGCTGCGTGCCGGCGTGCTGCGCCGCCATGCGCGCATATTCCAGTTCGTTCGCATGTGCCTCGCTGAATGCCACGGAGAAACTGTGCACCGGTTCGCTCGACACCTGCGTCATCAGCGACGCCAGGATGCTCGAGTCGAGGCCGCCCGACAGGAACAGGCCGCACGGCACGTCGGCGATCATGTGGCTCTGGACGGCGTCCTTCAGGCTCGAACGCACCATGTCGACGTAGTCGGCACGCGACAGCTCGGGGCCCTGCGGCGCGGCCGACAGGTTCCAGTAGCGGCGTTTGCGGAAACCGGTGCTCGCCGTCCACGACAGCGTGTGGCCCGGCAGCAGCTTGTTGACGCCCTTGAAGAAGGTCTCGGAACCGGTGACGTAGCGGCTCGCAAGGAACTCGGGCAGCACGGCGCGGTTGAATTCGGGTTTGACGCTGCCTTCGGCCAGAATCGCCTTGATCTCGGAGCCGAACAGCAGCTGCGTGTCGGAGATCATGTAGTACAGCGGCTTGATGCCGAGGCGGTCGCGCGCGAGGAACAGGCGCTGCTTCGGCGCGTCCCAGATGGCGAATGCGAACATGCCCTGCAGGTGCTCGACGCAGTCTTCGCCGTAATACTCGTATGCACGCAGCACGACCTCGGTGTCGGAACGCGTCGAGAAGCGCGCGCCGAGGGCTTCGAGCCTCGTGCGCAGTTCGCGGAAGTTGTAGACCTCGCCGTTGTACGAGATCCACACCGTGCGCTGCGCATTGCTCATCGGCTGCTGGCCGCTCGCGAGGTCGATGATCGACAGGCGGCGATGCGCGAGCCCGGCGCGGCCGTCGATGATCAGGCCGCCTTCGTCGGGCCCGCGGTGCCATACGCTGTCGCGCATGGCCAGCAGGCGAGATTCGTCGATGTTGTCTTGCGAATTGAATTTCAGGATGCCGGCGATGCCGCACATGGGCGTGGTCCTCGGAAATGCTTATCGGCTAAAGAGATGAACCTGCGCGAAGGATGCGTGGATGAGTTCCGCCGCGGTATTGGGAAAAAGACCGAACTTGTGCGGGGACAGACCCTCGGTGTGCAGGAAAGCGGGGGGCAAACCCCTGTTGTCGTCGCCGAACCAGGAATGTCCACGGCGGCGATGACAACAGGGTCATGTCTACTTTCGGTTACTGGCGAATGACGATCTTGTCGTCATCGATGCGAATCCAGTGTTCGCGGCCCGTCACCGTCGTCAGTTCGAGCTCGCCGGTGCTGCTGCGGATCTGTGCGCTGACGTCCGGCGCGGCGTTATCGGCGTGTTGCAGCGGATACAGCAGCGTGACGATCCGCAGCGGCAGCTGGTGCTCGGTGCGATACGTCAGGCAGGGCGTGGGCAGGCGCTGGCCGTAGTTCGGCGACATCCAGCCGCCGATCGGATCGAGCTGGCCTTCGCAGAGCTCGGTGTCGAGCTCCACCGGCGCGAAGGCGCGCAGGAGCAGCGCGCTGCCGTTGCGGCCGCGGATGCGGGTCCATTCCTGCTCGCGGCGAACGTCGAGCGCGGCGAGCTGGTAGCGGAGTTCGAGCTTGTGCGGCGCGGTGCCGCTCAGGTCGTCGACGATGACCCAGTAACCGGCGCCTCCCTTCACGAACAGGATGCGCCTGCGATGCGTGACCGGATCGCGCAGCGTGCCGTAGGCATCGTGCACGGCTTCGACGAGGTCGATGTCGGCAGAGCTCGCGTGGTGGACGAGGCGGGCGGCCGGACGCGGCTGGCGCCACGCGAACGGACCCGCCGGCTCGGCCTGCCCGATGCCGTCGACCATGATGGTCGAGTGCGCGCGCGTGCCGCGGAAGTAGTTGCGCCATTCGTCGTCGGCGCGGTAGCTGCCGGTGCCGGCATCGATGATGTATGGCTCGCCGAATACGCTGGCCTGGATCGACAGCAGGTCGGCATGGCCGTGCGCGCCGCTTAGACCGCAGCCGAGCGGGCCGACGTCGAAGATCATGTGGTGCGCTTTCGACTGCCAGCCGTTGCGCATCACGGCATAACCGCCGTCGCGGAACACGTGCATGGAAGTGCTGTGCGGAGGCGCCGGACGCAGCGCGGCGAAATCCTTGTGGGCCTGCGTGCCGAGCATCCACAGCGTTTCGGACGCGAGGCCGCCGGCGGCCCAGGCATAGTCGGCGCGATGGAACAGCACGGCGGCGGTGGAGAACAGGCCGGAGAAATCGTCGGGCGCGCGGCGCACGAGCGGCAACAGCCAGCCGCCGTCGGTGTCGCCGATCTGCGGGATCTGGCCGTTCGGCTTGCGCAGTGCGAGCACGAAGTCGAGCATCTTGCGCAGCGCGGTGTTCACTTCTTCCGGCAGTTCGTCACCGTTGCGGCGCGCGAGCACGGCGAAATGCATGTAGATCTCGATCGTGTAGTACTGGTAGCGCGTGGCCTGTTCGAAATACACGCCGTCGGCGTGCACCTGGTGGTGCAGTTGCTGCAGCAGGATTTCACGGCCTAGTTCCGCCCAGTGCTGGGCATCCTTGAGGCCTGGCAGCAGCGTGCCGACGTAATACAGGCCGAGCGCTTCGCCGGTGAGATGCGTGTTCGGCGAGAAATAACGCGACAGGTAGCGTTCGATGTAGCTCGCGTGCGTTTCGATCCACGCGATCATTTCCACCTGCAGGCTCGGCGTCAGCCACTTCGAGCCGCGGAACAGGAACAGCGACCAGCACCACGCGATCAACCGCATCGAGGCTTCGAGCGAGCTGCTCCAGTTGATGCCGAGGCCGGGCGGGTTGCTGCGCATCCAGTCGCCGATGCCCTGTGCGAAAGTCTTCGCATAGCGCTCGTTGCCGGAGAAGCGGTAAGCCTGGCCGAGATCGAGCATCCACTGGTGGCGGCTCAGTTCCCAGACGACCTTGTGGTCGCCGACGGCGTTCGGGTCGAGGTGGTTGATCTTGCTCCAGTGCACCATCGGCGCGCGCTTGCCGGAAATCGGATCGAGGTGCCAGTCGATCGGCTTGCCGAACGAGATCGTGCCGTAGCCGAGGATCGGAAAGTCGCCGCGGCAGATCGCATCGGCGCTCTTCAGGATACCGGCCTGCTCGGACGGGCACACGTCATTGACGAGTTCCGCTACGCCGTTTTCACCGGCGCCGGCAAAGAAGCGCGCGGGCGCTGTCGTCTGGAACTGGCGCGCCACCTGGCGCTCTGCGCTGTCGCCGTGGCCGCTGCGGAACTGGCGGATGATGCCGGTGTGCGTTTCGTCGTCCTTCAGTTTGCGGAACAGGCACGGGGCTTCGGCGCCCGCCGTGTTCAGCGTCAGTCGGTCGAGGGTCTTGAAGGCTTCCTGCGTGCTGCGGGAAAGGAGTTCGGCGGGGGACATCGCAAGCAGTCTTTGCAGTTTCACGGTTTCTCTCTCTTCAGGCAGCGCTGGTGACGTAGGCGTGGTTGTTATAAAGATCGATCCATTCGCGGCAGACCATCGGGCCGGTATAGCGTTCGGCTTCGAGGCGCGCGCCGCGCGTCATCGTCGTGACGCCTGCGGCGTTCTCGAGCGCACAGAGGATGGCCGTGGCCATCGCCTGCGGATCGTCGTGCGGCACGAGGTGGCCGCGCGCGCCGTTAAGCAGCATGGAAGGAATGTCGCCGGTCGGCGTCGAGACGACGGCGAGGCCCGCGGAAAATGCTTCGAGGATCGAGATCGGCTGGTTGTCGACGTCGGACGAGTTCACGAAGATGTCGGCGGAGTCGTACAGCGCCGGCATGTCCTGCGGTTCGACCCGGCCGATGAACGTGACGCCTGTCATGTCCTTCGCCTGTTCTTTCAGCGCCGCTGCCTGGCTGCCGTAGCCGGCCACGGTGAGCGTCGCGTCGGGATATTCCTGTTGCACGAGCGCAAAGGCTTTCAGCGTGTTGTCGACGCGGTAGTGCGTCTCGAGGTTGCGATTCGACAGCAGGCGTGGCTTCAGCGGCACGCGTTCGCGGTAGCGGAAGCTGCGCGTGTCGATCATGTTGCGAATCACGCGAGCGTCGTAACCGTGATGTGCGAAAACTTTCTCGAGGTACTCCGACGGCACGACGATTTCCTGCACGAGGTTCAGCCACGGATGTACGCGCCAGCCCCAGTGCGCGAGATGGTCGCCGGCTTCGCCGCTGTGGTAATTCAGCAGTACCGGTTTGTGGAACAGGCGCGATGCGAGAATCGCAGGCACCGGCGCAATCAGGAACGACCAGTACGACGCGGAGAACACATGCACGACATCGGCATGCCGCAGGCGGCGCAGGCTCGGAATGTACAGCGCCTGGTTGATCAGCGTGCGGAAGCCGGGAATCTTGCGCGCCCATTGCAGCCATTTCGGGAAGCGCGGGTTGATCGGCACGAAGAGGATGTTGAAGCCTTCGTCGCGCAACGCGTCCATCAGGGATTTGGCCTGGACACCCTGGCCTCCCAGGATGTCGAGGCTCGGTGCGACCACGGCGATCGTGGGCTTATTGCCGGTCTGTTTGCTTGCCGCGGCCGGATAAGCGGTCGTATTCATGGCCTTTCCCTGTTGCTTCTTGTGCCTGAGGGGCAACTGTTACGCGCCGTGGCATGCGAGCGGCGCAAAACTCTGTCCCTTCCTCCAGTCGAGCGGCGGGGAAAGTGTGGCCTTTTCTGCATGCTGGCTGGTTGGGTCTGTAAACTTCGCACGCAGAATACGAGCGCATGCGTAAGGGCAACCATCGGGAGATTCCCCTAAGCCATTCGCTAGTTTCCCCTGCCATGTGACACGCGGTACTGCGGGCTTCGTTATCGCGGAAATCGCCTGAGTTGTGTAACGATTACACGAGGTCCATGATCGTCAGGGACTCACGCTGAGGGTTTATGCGCAAGGTCCGGACCCGGCCCATTCAGTCACCATAGAACCCGCGCATTAGCAGAAGACGTCAAAACCGGTATCGCAGAGACACCTTGTGCACCGTCCGCAAATTCTGGTCGATGACCGGCGCGGCTGGGCTGTGTTGATTGTCGGTTTCGACGGCAGGCCCGTAGCCGGGAGGGACCACTTCGACGCGGAGCAGCAGCGATGGATAGCGGCTTTGTTGCAGGTTCATCCCGACGACCGTGCCGTCGGACGCATCGTGGCGGATCGTGAAGGAGGTTTGCGTGCCGTCGCTCGGTGCTTTCGGCCAGTTCGCGGCCGGGCCATTCAACGACACCTGCTGTTCCTGCGCAGCCGCTACCGCGCGTTCCGTCGGCAGTGGCAAGGTCTGCGCCCCAGCCTGCGCGGCGAGCAACAGCAGCGGCATGAATGCGATGCGTTGCGCGTGCGCGGGCATGGGAAAGCCTCAGGAATATTGTGTGGCGGGGACGTCGCTGAAGCCTGCTTCGGGTGCGCGCGCCGGTTTGCGCGCGGCAAAGGTCACCGGGCTGTCGAGGAAGCGGCGGCACCACAGTTCGAAACTGATCAGCGTCCACAGTTCGAGATCCATCGCGCGTCCGCGCTGGTGGATCGCAAGCATGCGTTCGATGTAGTCGCTGTTGAAAATTCCCCGCGCGCGGCTGCGGTCGGACAGCAGCAGGTCGTGCAGGAAGCCGCGCGGCTCGTTACGGAACCACTGGCCGAGCGGCACGGCGAAGCCCTGTTTGCGCCGGTCGAGCACGTTGTCGGGCAGGATGCCTCGCAGCGCCTTCTTGAAGATGTGTTTCGTGCTGTTGCCCTGCATCTTCATCTCGGGCGGGATCGTCGCCGCAAATTCGCACAGCTTGTGGTCGAGCAGCGGCACGCGTGCTTCGATCGAGTGCGCCATGCTCATGCGGTCGACCTTCGTCAGGATGTCGAGCGGCAGATAGTGCTTGAAGTCGAGGTACTGCATGCGCGACAGCCAGTGGTCTTCCTTCGACATGTACTGCGCGAGATCCTGCCAGTGATCCTGCTTGAGCATGTGCGACGCGATGCCTTCGCAGAACAGGAAACGCTGGTCGTCGCGGCCGAACATCGTCATCGAGTTGACGTAGCGATCGTTGCCGGTCAGTGCGAGGTGGCGCAGGAAGCGCCGGCCCTTCATGCCGTCTGGCATCAGGCTGCTGACGAAGCCGCCGAGGCTGCGCACGACACCCGGTACGCGGCGATCACGCTGGTTGCGTTCCACGACGTAGCGTTCGTATCCGGCGAACAGCTCGTCGCCACCGTCGCCCGACAGCACGACCTTCACGTGCTGCGCCGCGAGCTTCGACACCATGTACGTCGGAATCGCGGAGGAATCGCCCAGCGGTTCGTCGAGATGCCATGCGAGGTCTTCGAGGAAGCCGGAGATGTCGGGGTCGAGGATCAGTTCGTGATGTTCGGTGCCGAAGGCCTCGGCTACCTGGCGCGCATGCGCCGATTCGTCATAGGCGGGCTCGCGGAAGCCGATCGAAAAGGTTTTCACCGGGCGGTCCGACAGCCGCGACATCGTCGCGACGACCGAACTGGAGTCGATGCCGCCGCTGAGGAAGGCCCCGAGCGGTACGTCGCTGATCATGCACAGCTTTACCGATTCCTCGAGCAGTCCGCGCAGCTTGTCGACGAACTGTGCCTCGGTGGTTTCGTAATCGGGCTGGAAGTCCATGTCCCAGTAACGCTGGACGATGGGCGCCTGGCCCGGGCGAGCGATGAGGAGGTGTCCCGGCTCGAGCTTGTGCACGCCTTTCACGATGCTTTCGTCGCGCGGCGTCGTCAGGAAGGCGAACAGGTGTGATACCGAACTCCAGTTGAGCTCGCGGTCCACCTGGCCAAGCGCCAGGATCGACTTCAATTCGGACGCGAAGAGCAGGCGTCCGCCGAATTCGCCGTAATAAAGCGGTTTGATGCCGGCGCGATCGCGCACCACGAGCAGCTGGCGTTTAACCGAATCCCACAGCGCGAAGCCAAACATGCCGCGCAGGTGCTCGACGCACGCGGTGCCATACTCTTCGTAGGCGTGGACGATCACTTCCGTGTCGCTCGTGGTCTTGAACACGTGGCCACGCGACTGGAGCTGGCTACGCAGTTCGCGGAAGTTGTAGATCTCGCCGTTCAGCACGACCTGGATCGTGCCGTCTTCGTTGGCGACTGGCTGGTGGCCGCCGGCGAGGTCGATGATGCTGAGGCGGCGCATGCCGAGGCCGATCGCGCCGTCGACGAAATAACCTGCGTCGTCCGGGCCGCGTGCGATCATGGCATTGCACATCAGCTCGAGTTCTTGCTGCCGCACTGGCAGCCCGTTGATGCCGAAGATTCCGGCTATTCCGCACATGCGTCTGTTTCTCCTCGCTGTACCGTCATTCCCGCGAAGGGGAATCGGAAGTGTTCGCTGGCTGCAGTGTAGAGAGCCCGTCTCCCGCTGCCTGTAGGGGGATTCCCGCTGCTGAGCTCGAAAAAGCCCGCGTCATGCTTTTAAAGCCCGGCGCAACCGGGCGACCGGCAACTGCGGCAGGCGCAGCAGTTCCTGTTTTTCGTCGTCGTGCAGCGGACCGCAGCAAAGCAGCGCGACGTAATAAGTCAACATGAAGGCGCTGCCGCATACGACGAGCAGCGCGATCGGCGGAAGCGGCAGCGTGCGCCGCAGCGCTTCGGCGACGAGGCCGGCGACTGCGGTCAGCACCAGCACCAGCACGAGGCTGCGCCACGGCAACAGCTGCGCGATGGGCACGTCGAGCAGCGTCTTCACGCGCGCGAGCGCGAATACCTTCGCGCAGGCATTCGCCAGCAGCGTGACGAGCACGGCGCCGACGAGGCCGAAGTTTTCGAGGAAAGAGTTGATCAGCACGACGATCAGCAGCAGTCGCAGCAGGTTCTGCACGATCAGGTACTGGTTCTGCGCATACACGCGCAGGACGGAATCGCTCAGCAGTACGAGCAGCAGCATGCCGAGCGTGAACACGACGAACACCGGCACGCTGTCCGCATACGCTTCGGTGAACATGACGACGATCAGTTCGTGCGCGAGCACGACGAGCACGCCGACGATCGGGAACAGGATCAGCGCGAGCTTGCGCACGGCATCGAGCCAGATCGCGCGGACGGCCGCGACGTTTCCAGCGCCCAGCTTTTCGCGCATCTGCACCATCATGACGTTCGACGTCGACGTCATCAGGAAGTCCATGATGGGCAACTGCAGGCAGCCGACGGCGTAGATCGCGAACGTCGCCGCGTCGAAGTACCACGACACGACGTACATGTGCAGGTTCAGCTGCACGACTTCAATGAGGCCGGCGAGGCCGAAGGGCAGGGCGTAGGCGAGTTGCTTGCGCAGCAGCGCGCGATCGGGCCGCAGCGCCTCGCCGAATGCGCGGCGCAGGTAGCCGAGCGTCATCGCGAAGCGCACGATGGCGAAAAGCACGGCGCCGAGCAGAAGCCAGAACAGGTCGCCGAACAACAGCACCGGCACGACCATCAGCAACGCGCGGCCGAGATCCGTCAGCGCGTAAGCCACCGAAGCGCCAACGTGCTGCTTCTGTGCCGTCATGACGATTTCGAGCACGAGCGAGGCGAGCATCAGCAGCAGGAACAGGCCTGTCATCGGCAGGTAAGGCGCCAGCGCGGGATTGTTCAGCATCGCGGCAATGCGGTCCTGCTGCCAGCTCAGCAGAAGCAAGGCGGTTATGCCCGCGAGGCCGAGCACGATCAACACGTTGACGATGTAGTTGCCCTTGCGCTCGCGCTCCGACGGCAGGAAGTAATACAGGCTTTCGGCCATGCCGACCTGCGCGATCGCGAACAGCGTGCCGTACAGCAGGAACAGCTGCTTGTACGTGCCGAATTCGGCCTGGCCAAATGCGCGAGCGAGCACGAGCGGTACGATGAAGCCCGCCACGAAGCCGAGCGCGCGGCCGGACATCAGCACCAGCGCAGGGCCGAAGATCGCTTCAGTGGGTCTCATCGCGTGTGATTCCTGTCGGGGCCGGGATTCAGGCCGAGGCTGCCCAGTGGGTCTGCTGGCATCGGGCGGCGGGATCGAAGATGCCGTTGATCTGGCAGCTGAGTACCGACGGCGAGAACTTGTCGAAGGCGTCGACGCAGGACTTTTCCCACAGCACGCGCCGCGGAATCGTCAACAGCGGTTTCTCGCGGTCGCGATGCATGCAGGTCGTGTACGCGTAACGGAAGCCGGCGAGGGCGACGGCGTTCAGCGCATCGGCGTTGAAGCGGCCATCGGGATACGCGAAGTGGTCGATGCGGCGGCCGAGGCGGCGTTCGAGTTCGGAACGCGAGCCGCGTGCCTCCTCCACGATCGTGTCCCACGATTCGTTCACGAGCAGCTTGTGCGACTTCGTGTGCGAGCCGATCGTCATGCCGTTGGCCACCATGTGCTGCAGCATTTCCCAGGTCAGCGAGTGGAACTCGGCAAGCGTGTCGGCCGTGACGCGCACGCTGCCACGCAGAAGCTCGATCAGCCGCGCAATCTGCGAATGCTGCAGCAGCTCGAGGCAGAGGCGCGTGCGTGCGAACGCGGCGAGCTCCGGTGCGCTGATGCGCGCCTTGATGACGGGTTCTATGCCGGCCTGGTCGGCGAGCGCGGCGAGTTGCTGTGCCGGTTGCTTCCACTGCTTGAAGGCGGTCGCCAGCAACAGGTGCAGTTCGTCGTGCACCTGCAGGCCCGGCGTGCTGACGAGGTCCGTCACGACGAACACTGCCATCGGAATGCCCTTGCGCTTGAGGATCGGGTAGGCGTGGTAGTACGAATCGCCATAACCGTCGTCGAAGGTCACACTCGCGACAGGCCGGCGCCGGGTTTCCCCGCTTTCGAGCACCTGGCCGAGTTCGTCGAGTCCGACGAAGTCGTAGTGGCGCCCGATCCAGTCGATCTGCGCTTCGAATTTCTCGGTGCTGACGAGCATCGGAGAAATCGAGTGCGCCGTGCTGCGCGTGTAGTTTTCGACGACACGGTGGTAACTCAGTACGAGCGGCATGTTCTGCATCCGCCGGCCGGTGCCGACGAGGCGGTCAACGCCCAGTTTGTGAATGCCGGCGGCGGCGCCGGCCTTGGCCAGTTTACGTAGCATCGTCGTTTTCAGCCTCGCTTCGATTCGTGCTCCACTCAGGCGCATTCGGGCGCGTGGCCGTCGATGGACGCGCGCCGTAACGCGCCGGCCGCCAGCGGGAGAGCAATTGCAGGGTGCCGCGGCGCATACGCATCGTCCGGTCGAGGAGCGTGCCGCGCGCATGCGGCGGGAAAAAGTGGAAGCGCAGCAGCTCGCGTTCGGCGCTGGCCCACAGGTATTTGTACGGCTCTTCGCCGTGCAGGAAGTCGAAATCCTCGATGCCGCGCTCGATCGCCGTCTGCACGGCAAGGCCGGTCATCACGAGGCCGACGCTGTAGGTCGCATACGCGGAATCGAAGCCGCTCTGGTAGAAGTTGAAGGTCTTCCCATACTGGAAGCCGTACATCGCCGCTGCTGGCGCGTCGTCGAGCCACATCACGTAGAGTTTCAGCCATCCGCGCTGCAGCGCGATTGCCGTCGCTTCCTCGTGGAAGGCGATGAGTTCCGGAGTATGCAGTGCATCGGAGCCGCCGACTTCGCGCCGCCGTTTCAGGTGCAGGTTCACGAGCACGTCGAGCGCCGCACGGCGTTCGGCATCGGTGCGCGCTTCGTCGATGCGCAGGGTGTACAGCTGGTTCAGCTTCTTCACCTTGCGGCGGAAATTCGTGCGGTGCGTGCGGCCGAGGGCGCCGAGGTAGCTGTCCCAGGTGTGGCCCTTGAGCGTGATGTACGGGCAGCGCTCGATCGTCGCGCATTGCTGGCGCCAGCCCTGGGCGCTCAGTTCAGAGGCGGCGGCATTCATCTGCGCGCTCGTGCGATCGACATGCGACAGTTCGAGCACGTGGCCGCCTTCGCGCAGGCATGCGACGAGCGCAGGCATTGCGGTTTCTTCGAAGCCGTGGCGCACGATCACAGACAGGTAGTCGGAGCCGACGTTGCCGCAGCCGAGGAATTCGAGCATTTCGAAAGGCACGAACCGCTTCCACTGGCGCGGGCGCAGTGCGAGCGGCGCAAGCGCCACGAGGCGGCCCTCCTGGCGCACGGTGACGATGTGCAGGCGGCGGTTGCCACGCAGGTGCTTCCACCACGTGTACAGCCACTCCCAGGTCAGGAAAAAGTTGTCGGCTGCACTGGCCTGCAGCAGGTCGGTCCATTCCGCGCGCAGGGCGTGAAAGGCGGCATCCGTGTCGATGACTGCGGTATCCAGGGCACGCGCGCGCAACAGCGGCGCGGCGCCCTCCATGCGAGTGGCGATGTTCACTGAAACTGTCATGGTGCCGGTACTACTCCTGTCAGCGCGCCTCCGGCGCGCGGGTCCTGCTCAGCGCGGCGCGGCCGCGGATCCCCGTTCAGCACGCCTCCGGCGTGCTATTGATTCTCTTGTAGCGCGCCGCGTGCGCGCAGCTGGTCGACATAAAGGGCTTCCGTGTCACGAATCATTTTGTCCATGGCAAAGTGTTGCGTGGCCTTCGCGCGTGCGGCCGTGCTGAAACGCTCCGCGAGAGCCGGATCGGCGAGTATGCGCAGGATCGCGTTCGCGAGCGTTGCTGGCGCCTGCGGCGGCACGAGAATGCCGTTCAGGCCGTCCTCGACGAGTTCCGGGTTGCCTCCGACGCGCGTCGCGACGATCGGCAGTCCGGCCGTCATCGATTCGAGCAGCGTGTTCGACAGCCCTTCGCTGTGCGACGGCAGCACCGAGATCGCGCCTTCGGCAAGGAGGGCGGGCACGTCGGAGCGGTGGCCGGTGAACACGATGCGGTCGTCGACGCCGAGGTTCACGCACAGCTCGTGCAGGTAGTTGTGATACGGCGCATCGGGGCCGAAGCCGTCGCCCTGGTACGTGAGTTTTTCGCCGATCAGCAGGAAGCGCACGTCGGGGCGCTGCAGCCTGACCATCGCCGCGGCCTTGATGAAGTCGTCGACACCTTTCTGCGGATTCAGGCGCGACAGCATCAGCACGAGCGGTGCGTCGGGTGGCAGTCCGAGTTCCTGGCGCACGCCCGTTTCGCCGGCCTTGCCGGAATAGCGCGACAGGTCGATACCATTGCGGATGATGCGCACCTTGTCGGCCGGATAGCCGTCTTCGATCAGCCATTCGCGGATCGAGTGTGCATTGACGAGCACGAGGTCGGCAAAGCGGCAGGCGAGGCGTTGCGCGTGCCGCTGGGCAGCCGACAGGTACACGCCCTGGTCGCGGATCGACGCGATGACGAGCGGCACGCCTGCGAGTTTCGCGGCCGGCACGGCGAACACGTTCGAATAGAAGTTGTAGCTGTGCACGATCTGCGTGTGCTGTTCGCGCAGGTATTTCGCAAACCGCGCCTGCTGGACCATGGCGCGCGGCGAGAAGAAGCTGCGCAGCGGATATTCCATCACCGGAATGCGGTTCTGCTCGATTTCATCGAGGTAGAAACCCCATTTGCGGAGGCAGGCGAACTGCAGGTCGAAACGCGTGCGGTCGATGCGGCGCGCGATGTTGGCGACCTGGCCTTCGGTGCCGCCGGCCGCGAAGGTCGTCATGACTTTCACCAGGCGGATCGGCGCCGTCTGCGCGCGGGTTTCCGCGGGCGAAACGGATCCCGCAGCCGTCAGCGGCGCGAGTTCATTGATCTGGGCCTGTTCAAGCACTGCTCTGTTCATGTATCCCCGCCTCCCGGTCGCAGACAGTGCGCAACGCCACTGCCAGGCCGGCGATGTAGTAGAAATAGAAGTTGTATGCCGCCGGGTGGAACATCGCTTCGACGGCAAAGGCCCAGAGGCTCACGCGGATGCCTTCGGCCAGGTAGAACAGCGTGTTCGGAGCGGGCATGTAACGAGCTTTCTGCATCACGACGCTGGTCGAGCGCAGGCAGATGAAATAGACGGCGAGGAACAGCAGCAGGCCTGGCAGGCCGAGGTCGACGCCGTACTGCAGGTATACGTTGTGGATCTCGAGCGAGGCTTCCCCGCGTGCTTCGTTCATCGCGTACAGGTTCATGCCGGCGCCCGCGCCGATCAGCGGGTTCTGCACGAGCAGCTTGATCGCCACGAGCATGTCGCTGTAGCGGTTCTGCGCAGACAGCGATTCGTCGGCCTCGATGTTCGTGATCGTCGACAGGCGATCGAAATACGTGTCGGGTACGAAGGGGAGGGCGAATACCATCAGCAGCAGCGCGAATGGGATCCACAGGCGTTCCGGACGGCTGCGCAGGCGCCACATGTAGATCATGAAGATCACGCACAGCGCCAGGAAGCCGGCGCGCGAGAAGGTCAGCACGATCGTCGTCACGAAGATGCAGATCGCTGCGCCGAGCGCGATGCGCAGCGTCGTTTTGCCTTTCGATGCGAGGAACAGCGAGATCGCGAACGGCAGCAGGATGTTGAGCATCAGCGCGAGGTCGTTCGGGTTCGCGGTCAGCGGCGCGTTGTACACGAGCAGCACGCGGTCGCCGGCCTGGTTGAAGCTGCCGGCCGCAAAGTCGATGAGTACCGTGATGGCGAGCGGCAGGCCCATCAGCACGAGTCCGAGCAGCAGCGTGCGCAGCTTGCCGATGCTGTCGATGACGTGCGAGACGAGCAGGAACACGGCAAGCGTCTTGAAGTATTCGCCGAGCAGGAACGACACCGTGCCGCCGGGCCAGTACGACATCGGCACCGTCATCACGGACCACGCGCCGATCAGCAGCGCGGGCAGTATGCCGGGTTTCATCTCGAGGAAGGGTTCGCCGCGCACGAGGCGCGCATACATGTAGGTCATCACCGAGAGAAAGACGACCAGCATCGCGATGCGAAACGGCGCCAGTATCGGGAAGGCCTGCTGCGGCGCCAGCAGCATCACGAACGTGAAGGCCAGCAGCATGCGGAAGGGCCACTTGCTCTCCGGCATCGTGTCGATCGGCAGGCTGACTACGCCACGTTCCGGCGGCGGTGCGACGCGCCACCACTGCTCGTTCGCCGCGCGTTGCATCTGGGGAACGCTCATCAGCTGAGTTCGAGGATAGCGCGCGCGAGCTTGTCGGAATCGTGACGAATCTTCGCGCCCGGCTCGTGGGTGAACAGGTTACGGAACACCGGGCGGCAGGCGAAGCCTGGCAATTTCTGCGAGCTCGGGACGATTTGCGTGGCGCCGCTGATGTCGTAACGCGCGCGCTGCTGGCTTGGAATCGGCGCGCTGTTCTGCAGCACGTAATCGACTACGACGCCCGGCGCATGCCGGCGCAGAGCGCGCAGGAAGTCGAGCGGCGTGTACGTGTCGGTTTCGCCGGGTTCGGTCATCAGGTTCATGACGAGGATCACGCGGGCTCTCGACGAGGCGATCGCGTCGGCGATGCCGGGCACGAGCAGCGTCGGGATGATGCTCGTGTACAGGCTGCCGGGGCCGAGCACGATGGTGTCTGCGTTCACGAGTGCGGAAGCCGCCTGCGGCAGCGCCGCGGCACGCTTCGGCACGAGTTCGACACGTTCGATCTTCTTGCGCGCTGCCGTGATCGCTGATTCGCCGCGCAGCTGGGTACCATCGCTGAACAGCGCCTGCAGCGCGACGTTGTCGCTCGTCGCCGGCAACACGCGTCCGCAGACGTCGAGCAGCTCGCTGGCACGTTCGATTGCGCGCGTGAAATCGCCTTCCGTCTGCGCGAGCGCGGTCAGGATCAGGTTGCCGAGGCTGTGGCTGCCGACGTCGCCGTTGAAGCGGAAGTCGAACAGTGACTGCAGCGTGTTCTGGTTGCGCGCCAGTGCGAGCAGGCACGAACGGATGTCGCCCGGGGCGAGCATCGGGTAGGCCTTGCGCAGCTGGCCGGTGCTGCCGCCATCGTCGGCCACCGTGACGATCGCAGTCAGCGCTTCGCGCTCGGCCATCGTCGGCGTCTTGATGCTCGACGGAAAGTACAGCGGCCGCAAACCGCGCAGCATCGTCGACAGGCCATTGCCGCCACCCAGCACGACAATACGCGGATTTCGCGCAGCCGGGAGCACTTCCGGCATATAGGCCGGACCGCCAACGGCGTACTGGTGAAATGCTTCTCTCATTGCGGCTCTGCCCCTGTAATTGAAGTGGTGCCAAAGTAGTGTCGTGAAGAGGTGAAGTCATTCCGGCAAAAGCTGGAATCGGAGTGTGGTTTTTCCGTTTTTACGGGGCTGTAAATACTGCTGTGCTTGCGGAGTGCCGTAGTGCGTACGGCGAATGTGTCGTGCAAGACAGGTTTTCAGAACTTTGGTGTCGTATCCGGGGGACCACTCTGGTAGGGACGCATGGTCCGAGCCCGGTAGTACTTAGCCTGGAGAGAGCGCTCGTCCATGTGCCGTCGCTCGGGCCATCCTGGTCCTCAACGGCCATGCGAAGTGCTACCGGTCCCGGCCCTGTCGACTATCGGTGAAGCGGGTGCAGCGCCCGCACGGAATCTTCGAGGTCGCTTAAGGGGAGGAGCGGGCCCTATCGCCGATGCAACGCGAGCCGCGGACCCGAGTGGGCGTCCAGACACGCAGAGGGCCCGCACGAGAAACGCTGGATGTGCTTAGCCCTTAGCCCTTCGCCCCAGGCACCGCACGCTTGACCGCAGGCTCTTCGAAAGCCGCGGGAGCAGCCTCAGCCGGAACCGCGGCGACCGCCGCAAGGCGTGGCTTCGCGCCGCGCTTCGCGGGCGCTGCTTCTTCCGGTGCCGGATCCGTCGCGAACTCGCGACCGAAGAACACGACGGCGAGGGTTTCATAGAGGATCCGCAGGTCGAGCAGGATCGAGTAGTGCTTCACGTAGTAAAGGTCGAAGCGCAGCTTCTCGATTTCCTCCGTCAGGTTGTTCGCATAGCGGTAGCGCACCTGGGCCCAGCCCGTGATGCCCGGACGCACCATCGTGCGCAGCGAGTAATACGGAATCTGGAAACCACACTCCGGCGTGTTGCGCGATACGAGCACGAACATCCTGAAATTGCTGGCGGGATGCGGGCGCGGACCCACGAGGTTCATGTCGCCACGCAGCACGTTGATCAGCTGCGGCAGCTCGTCGAGTCGATACTTGCGCAGGATGCGTCCAACCTTCGTGATGCGGTGGCTGTTGTCGCCCGCCCATTCCGACTTGCGATTTTCCTCCGGTCGCATCGAGCGGAATTTCAGGAGTTTGAATGGCTTGCCGCCGAGGCCGACGCGCTCCTGCACGAACAGCACGGAGCCCTTCGAATCAAGCTTGATCGCGAGCGCGATGAGCAGCAGCACGGGCGCGAGCACGAGCAGCGCCGGTACAGCCGTGATGAAACTCGCGAAGCGGGCAGCGGCCATCGCGAAACGCGATGGCGTCAGCTCGCGATTGAAGATCATGCGTCGCGGCTCGAGCGCCTCGATGCGAAGCTTCCCGGTCAACAGCTCATAGACGTCGTCGCCGTCGAGGACGATGACCTCGTTGCTGATGCGCGCCTCGATCAGCTGGTGGTCGGGCAACAGGCCGCTGCTCGGCGGCAGCGCAACGATGATGCGCTCGGCGCCGGTGCGTGACACGATGCTGTTCAGCTCGTCGGCGGAACCGAGTACCGGCACGCCATGAAACCAGCCGCTCGCGCCGGTCGTTTGTGCCGACACGACGCCGATCAGCGCGTATCCGGCCTCGGGCTGGGCCAGGATCACCTCTGCGAGCTCCGCGGCGAATGCGCCCGTGCCCAGTATCAACGTTGGACTGCCTTTGTATTCCTGATTCATGACTGCACGCTCACCACTGCACTTTTACTGCCGAACTCGTCCTTCCGATCCACTCCTTGCGAAGCCTTCACTGCCGCCCGATTCCGCGCATCAGTAATAACCGCCGTATCGTTCGCCTACAGGGCGGTAACCATTGAACACGAGGCCGAGCACCTTGCTCGGATCCATCAGCGCGAGCGCCTCCTCGAGCAACTTCTTCGGCGTCACGTCTGCGGCCAGCACGACGAGGAAGCCGTCCACCGAATCCGCGACCAGCTGGCTATCGGGCATCAGCACGATCGGCGCCGTGTCGACGATGACGTAGTCGTAGCGCTGGCGTGCTTCACGCAGGATTTCGTCCATGCGGTCGGACGTCAGCAGTTCGTACGGCGAGCGCGTCGGCGCGCCGGCGGGCAGGATGTACAGGTTGTAATCCTGCAGGTAATAGGTGGCTTTTTCCCAGGCGAGGGACGGATCGACGACCATGTCGACGACGCCGGGCCCCGTCAGCTTCTTCGGTGCGCCGAGGTAGTTGCGCAGCGTGTTCACCGGCTGGCGCAGGTCGAGTTCGACGAGCAGCACGCGGTTCTGCGGATTCTGCGCGAGCGCGCCGGCGAGGTTGATCGACGTCAGCGTCTTGCCGTCTCCGGATACCGGGCTCGTGAGGCCGATGACGAGGCCTTCGCCTTTCTTCTTCAGGCGCTCGACGGAGTAGCGCAGCCGGCGGTAGTGCTCGGCTTCGGGCATATCCGGCTTCAGCAGGCTGATCAGCTGCGTATAGATCTTCTTCGTTTCCAGCGCGACGACCTGCTCGCCACGGTGATGGGCGGGCAGCCCGCTGCTGACCGGCTGCGTCGGATCGGCGCTGATGGGTCTGGCTTTGCCTGCCTGGTGCGGATGTGCGAGAGATATCGTCATGTGACTTGTACCTGTAATGATGAATTCAGCCGCGGGCCTGTCAGATCGCACGGCCTGCGAGTATCCATACGAGTTCCTGGCCGCCCTCGCCGACATTGCGGGCGACGACCATCAGCACGAGGATGCAGGCGACCATGCCGGCACCGATCGCGAGGTTACGGAACGCGTGGCGGAACTTCTCGCGCGTGGTTTCGATGCGCGCGATGCTGCCGAGCACCGGCAACTTCGTGTATGCGCGGACCTCCTGCAGCGTGTGGAACGAGGTGTCGAACTGTTCGCGCAGGAAGACGAGCCCCCCCGCGAAGCCGAGCGACAGGACGAAGCCCATGACGATCAGCCGGAAATGGTTCGGTGCTGCCGGAGCGATCGGCGCAATCGCCGGTTCGAGCACCTGGAAGCGGCGGTCCTGTTCCTGTTCCATCGAGGCGTTCAGTCTGGCTTCTTCGTAGAGGCCCTGCAGCGACTGCTGCTGCTGGCGGATGGCGTTGTAGTCGTTGTTCAACGACAGCAGTTCCTGCGTGAGGCCTGGCGAGGACTCGATGCGCGTCTGTACTTCACGGATGCGTTCGCGGATCTCGTCGCCTTCCTGCTGCAGGTCGCTCAGGTCGCGTGCGATGCCGTCGAGTTCGGGGCGGTTACGTGCCGGTGCGGCGGCGTCTTCAGCGCTCGCATTGCGGCCGCGCGGCGGCGGCGCGGGCAGTGCTTCGAGCCTTTCGATCTCGCGCTGCAGGCGCTGTACCTGCGGATGGCGATCGGTGTAACGGCCCAGCATCTGGGTCAGTTCGATGCGGCGGAGTTCAAGTTCCGAGAGTCCGGTGGCGTTCGCCGCTTCGGCAAGCGAGGAGTTGGACAGGAAGCCCATCGCGCCGCTGCCGGTCAGGATCGCGTCGCGGCGATTCATCAGCGCGAGCTGTGCTTCGTTGTTCATGCGCAGTTCGGTATTCAGCTGCTCGAGCATCTGCAGGCTGAAGCTCTGCTGTTCCGGCAGCTCGCGCAGGTTTTCGTTGCGGAAGTCCCGAATCAGTTTTTCCTGCTGCGCGAGGCGCGCATTCACTTCATCGAGCTGGCGGCCGAGGAATTCGGCTGTGCGCGCGCTGCGAGTCTGCAACAGTTCCTCGTTCTGCTGGCCATACATCGCGGCGAGTTCGTTCGCGACCTCGGCCGCAAGGGCGGGGTTCGGGCTCTGGTAGCTGAGCGTCAGCGTGATCGTCGGTTCTTCGTTCCAGGCCTGCGTGGCCACGGCTTCCTGGCGGATGCCGATATCCTTGCGCAGGCGGTCGACGACGAAGCCCACCGGCTGGCCGCGGTATTGCGGGTAGAGATCGAAGCGCTCGATCAGCTCCTGCAGGCTCGAACGGCTCGTGATTTCCTTGCGGATCACGTCGAGGCGCGCTGCGACGCTTTCAGTAACCCCGTTGGGGACGACACCGTTCGCGATGTCACCCTGGCCGACGAGCAGCGTCGTCTGCGCGCGATACAGCGGCGGGAGCGACAGCACGAGCGCGACGCCGGCCGGGAACACCAGGAAGAAGGCGATCAGGAACAGCCATTTGCGGCGCTGCCAGATGCCGGCGAGCTGTTCGTTCAGCGGAATGCGGTTGTAGTGATCGGGAATCATGGGCTTCTTCCTGTTGTGCTCCTGGCTTGGTTGCTGGCTTGATTGGGTTACGGGACGAGGACGGTATCGCCCGGATACACGCCGAGTTCCACGCTGCCGTCGGGGTCCTTCATCAGCTCCTTGTAGTTGAAGCGGATGCGGCGGATGCCGTCGGGCTGGTTGCGCAGGATCATGATGTCGTCGGCCGATGCGAACTCGGTGAGGCCGCCGGCGAGTGCGAGCGCGTCGAGAACCGTGGCGCTGTTCGTGAACTCGAAGCGGCCGGGATTACGCACCTCGCCGAGCACGGACACCGTATAGCTGTGCACTTCGTCGACGGTTACGCTCAATTCCCCGGGCAGGATTTCCACGTATTCCGACAGCGAAGCGGCCATCAGTTCCTCGAGTTGCGCGGGCGTGAGGCCTGCGGCATTCACCTCCTCGATCAGCGGAAACGAAATCATGCCGTCCGGGCGCACGGTGACGGTGCGGTCGAGGTTGTCCTGGTTCAGGACGCTGATCGACAGCACGTCGGATGGGCCGATGATGTATTCCATCAGGCGCTGGGGCTGGATTACCTGGCCCGGGGCGTCGCTCGTCGAGCTGCAGCCGGCGATGAACGTCAGTACGAATGCGACGATCATCATCAGGCGCGAAGTGGCGCGGTTCGTTTTCGTTTGCATGTCGATCACTCTCTCTCCCCGCGTAGCGGATATGTAAAGTTGAGGGCTACGGTTGCTATGTCGCGCGGTATCTTGCGTTCAAATCCGCCGACTATGTTTTCTTCCTGGCGACTGCCCAGCCAGTTGGCACTGACCGAGATGTAATCGTTGAAGGAGTAGCGCGCGTCGGCGCCGATCTGGCGCACCTGCACTTTGGAACCCAGCGGACTGCTGGTTTCGCCGAAGGCAGGCGCGATGCTGAACGTGAAGCGGTTGCCGATGCGCTGCGTGTACACGAAGCTCGCCAGTTCGCTTTCGACGCGCGTCGACGAGCCGGCCAGCAGCACTTCGCCGCGGTTGTAGACGAGCGTGAATTCGCCCGTGGCGAACTCGTGGCTCAGCGAGCTTTCGATGTTCGGTTCGACGTCGTCGCCGAAAAAGCGCGGGCCCGCCATGATGCGGAAAGTCGTACGCGGCGAGAACAGATGCTCCCAGCCGAGCATGCCGGTGTGCGAGTCCTGCTCGCTGGCATTGTTGAAACGGAACTGGCGGTACGTGTATCCAAACAGCAAGGAGTCGCGCGCGGACAGGTCCTTCTGGAATTCGCTGCGAGCTTCGTGCGTGTCGCCGCCGATGCCGAGCTGCGTTTCGTCGCGGATCGCCGTGTATGCGAAGGCGCCGTCGAGCGTCGGCGTGAAGGCGTAGTCGAGCGTCGCACCGGCGCTCTGGCGCGTCGTCGGCGTGCGGCCGAGTTGAATGAGGCCATCGCCGAGGTTCAGTTCGCCGGGCGTCGGGGTCTTGAAGTAGGAGGCATTGAGGCCCCAGGTCATGCGTTCGCTTGCCTGGTAGGTCATCAGGAACACGCCGTTGCGGCGAATCGACGACGAATCCAGCTGGTCGTTGTCGCGGTAATACTCGGCGTCCTGGCTGTACTGGGCGACGACGTTCAGCGCGTCGGCCGTGTAGTCGATCGCGATGCCGGGGGTATAGCGCACGATGTCGTCTTCGACGGCGGGTTCCGTCGTCAGGAAAATGTTGTCGTCATGTACCGCGGCAACCGTCAGCGACGGCGCAATGGACCACACGACGCGAGCCTCGGCGGTGTCGCTTATCGCGAGCACGCCGACGACGGCGGCCGCGAGCGGTGCCACCCGGAATACTTTGTTACCAACCCTGAACTTCCTTGGCTCAGGCCGGAACGACGTTTGCACAATTAACCTCCACAGCTACGCTTCTGCGCAGCGAGTTGACGGACAGGATGAACAGGCCGGTGGCCGGTTCGGTTTTAATTGATATGCCTACGCCGTAACCCTCGTTCGCGAGCTGGTCGTACACGGAGCGTTTGCAGTTGTTACGCGTACACGGCACGTGCCAGCCGCACGGTTCCTGCTCGCGGAACAGGACGGGCGGCACACACAGGTGCGGTCGTTGCCGTGCGACGCTGCCAGTGGCGGCGATGTGGTTCACCCGACGGCGCTCCTGGCCATCATGGCCGGTGCTTCGTCCTGGCATTGCGTCAGCGGACGCTCGACTTGCGTGCCATCGAACTTGCAGATCTTCACGCCGCCGTACGAAATCACGGCCATTTCGCCGTCTTCGAGCACCTGCCAGGCGCGCGCGTAATGGCTGATCGCGGGCAGGTCGGAGCTGACGAAGTAGCCGTCGTAATGGTGGCCGATCACGAGCGGTTTGCCGCCGCGGCGTGCCGCGACGATGCGATCAGGTTCATGCTTGCTGACGCCGACGAGCGCGAAATCGCCGCTCAGTTCCTTCACGGTGTCCGGCAGCATGGCTTCGACGCTGCCATCGCGCTCGAGCAGGCGTGCGACGGCGCGTTCGTTGTCGCTGCCGCCGTCGTGCACGATGGCGATGAAGGCGCCGTCGGTCTGCGAATGTGCGTTGTAGACCTGGCCACGGGCCGAGCGATAGGCATGCGCAACGCCTACCTTGCCGCTCAGCGGTGAGCGCTTCAGCGTGGCTTTCAGGTTGGCGAGGTGCGGCGGGTTGCCGGCCTGGCTTGCGAGGGTGTTGCCGAGGCTGCGCAACGTTTTCAGCTTGCCGGCGGCGACGGTGCCCATGCCGGCGGAATCGTAGTCGCTATTCTCGAGGCGGCCGAGGCAATCGACGAGAATTTGCCGCGCCTCGCGGTTACCCACATAGCCGACGATCCCACCCATTTGAAGCATCCCCGAATATACGCCCGCGACGGAATGTCCCGGTTCTGATGTGGGCGTGAGGTTACGGAGGGGGGGAGATGCAAGGTATCGGGCAAACCCCCACATTCAAACAGTGGAAATATGCCCGCGTTAACGAATGCGGAAAAACTCGCTAAATCCGAAAGTTAGCGCCGCCACGGAGACACGGAAATGTGCGCTGTTTCGCATGAGCGAAACTCGTAGCAGAGGCGGTTCAACTTGCCGTCGAAGTCGAAGCCGGTACTCTGCTTCGTCAGGTCGCGGATGCGGTCCGTCTCGATGTGTTCGTCGTACAGCCTGAAGCGGCGTTGGTTCGTGCTGAACAGCAGCCGGCTTTCCTGGCTCGCAAGCTCGCCGGGCCCGAGGCGCTCCGCGCTCGCGGGCTCGCCTGGCCGCGGGCGTGTCGGCCGCAGCAGTCGCAGGCACTGGTTGATCAGCGCCGGATGGTCGCGCTGCACGTCGAACACGCCGCGCATGCGTTTGCTGTTGCTGAAGGTCGGCGGGTCGCAGACGATCAGGTCGTAGCTGGCCGATGGCAGCGTGGGCAGCAAGGCCATCACGTCGGCTGCCGTGAAGCGCCACGCGGGAGCCCTCGTGTCGAGTCCGTTCAGCGTGAAGTTGTCGCGCGCCCAGTCGAGGTAGGTATTCGACAGGTCCACCGTGTGCACCGAGCGCGCGCCGCCATGGGCGGCATACACGGAGAACGAGCCGGTGTAGGCGAAGAGGTTAAGCACATCCTTGCCGCGGCTGATCTCGCGCACGAAGGCGCGCATCGGGCGATGGTCGAGGAACAGGCCGGTATCGAGGTAATCGCTGAGGTTCACGTAGAACTTCAAGCCGTTTTCGTGCACGACATGCCGCGCGCCGGTACTGGCGAAGTGCCCGTACTGCTCCTTGCGATCGGCAATCACGGCGCGTTCCTTCACGTGGATGTGTTCGCGCGGCAGTTGCAGCACGTCGGCGATCACGGTCGTGCTTTCGTCGAGCCAGCCCGCGTGCTCGGCTTCGCTCAGTGTGTGATTGCGCCGGTATTCGGACACGTGCACGCGATCCTCGTAGAGATCGATCGCGAGCGGGAATTCGGGGAGGTCGAGGTCGTACAGCCGGTAACAGCTGACGCCCTGCTTCTTCGCTACCTTGCGGCGGTGCGCAAACACCTTCTGCAGGCGGTTGCGGAACATCGTGTATTTGTCTTGGGTCATCGCGGCGATTGTACCTGTCGAACGCACCCGTACGAAGATACGAGCTGGGTCCGGGCCCTCTCAGGCATGGGTGCAGGTGAGGTGTAGTCCCGCCCTAACGTCGCAGCCATTCCTCGAGCGGCGTGCCATCGACATACAGCGCCTCGATATAGGCGGTGCCGGAATCCGTCACGCGCAGGCCGATGGAGAACTCGGGAGCGTCCGCGCTTTGTATCAGCAGCGTTTGCAGGCGCAGCGCTTCGGATTCCGGGACGTAGTAGCGCGTGAGGCGGTCGCGCGCACCGGCGATCATGATGCCGTTGCTTGGGTCGAACGCGACCGCGATGAAACTCGCGCATGCCTCCGCAGCGTCCGAACGCGGCACGAGCCGAACCGGCGGATCGAAGCGCTCCGGTGCATCGGTGCAAAGCGCGCAGTCCGGGCCGCTGCAGGCGGCGGCCGCATCGTCGAGGTTCCACTCGTACTGGTATTGCAGGTAGTGGCCGCGCAGCATGTCACGTGGATCGTAGCCGGCGATCGGCACGGTCCACACGGTGCCGGTGCTGCGGCGGTATTCGTGCAGCAGGCTGAGGCCGGCAAGTGCGAGGATCGGGGCGAACAGCACTATGTATTTCATCGGCGCGTTCATCACCGCCCTCCCTCGGCCGATGCCACGGCACGCGTTGCGCTACGGCTAAGGCGGCGCGCGACATGCAGTAGCGCCAGCAACACGACCCCGCTGAAAATCAGCCCGAAGCCTGTCAGCAGCAGGTTGCCGAACACTTCAAGGTAAACGATGAAGAGTCGCAGCGCGATCGCGAAGATCGCGAGTGACACGAGGCGAGGACTCTGCGTGTGATGCCCAATCCAGCCGAGCAGCATCCATAGCGCGACGAAGCCAAGGGCGGCGAGCCAGTCGGCTTCGATGCGCGGGAACAGGAAGGGCAGCGTGATCAGCGCGCAGCTTACGAGCAGCAGCAGCCGGAAGTTCGCCGCCGTTTCGAGCCAGTCGGGCACGGCGAGGCGGCTGTTGAGTGCGAGTGCGACAGCCAGCGCGGCGACGGCAACGGTGGCGGTCACGTCATATGCCGTGAATGCCGCGGCGCGCAGCGAATCGGAGTACCAGAACTGGCAGGCTATCGCGGCCGTCACGACCGGCAGGAGACCGGCGAGCCACAACAGCTGTTTATTCAGTGCATGCCATCGCACGTCGCGAAGGCGCGCGGCAATCATCGCCAGCACCGCCGGCAACATCGCGCCGAGCATGAGCCAGGGCAGCAACAGGTCGGTGCCGAGTACCGGCCTCACGAAAGCATCGTACGAGGCGACCAGCGTCATCAGCGTGCCTAGTGTCCACGGATACAGCACGATGGATCTCCTGGCAAACGCCAGTACGGCGGGTGACGCCAGCAGCGTCCAAAGTACGAGTGCACCGGCAGTAGAACCCGCAAGATGAAAGACCTGGCCCATCAGGCCGATGAAGGTCAGCGTCAGCCCGTACCACGCCAGCAGGCACAGTTGCGAAATCACGGGGTTGCGCCACGCGCGCAGGACGCCGGCAGCGAGCGCGAGGTTAAGCAGCAGGTGCGCCCCGAGCTTTACCCAGGCCGGCACGAGCTGCCAGTTCGCGGCGACGACCGCGAGAACACCCATCACGATCGCGAACACGCCGAGGAAGGCCAGCCCCGCCTGCCAGCCGAAGCCATGGCGGCGTTCGTAGTCCAGGATCGCGCTGTGCTGCTCCGCGCTGATCAGGCCGTGCTTCTCCCAGCGATTCAACCTGCCCTTCAGGCGCATCCATAACTCCTTGTTGTTCCCGCGGCGGATCGTCGCGCTGGTTTTGATGTCGTGCAAGGGGGTAGGGGAGAGCGTTATGTGCTCTCAATGTCAGTATGCATCTACATCCACCGGAATATTTCTCCGATGCTTGAAAGTTCCGGACTGGTAATGCCTTGCAGGGACGCTGAGGGCCAGGGATGGCCCGAGCGGCAGTACATGGATGTGCGCTTTCTCCCGGCGAAGTATGACCGGTTCGGGACCATTCTCCGATGCCCGGGCTTATAGATAGACGCACATCGACAATACGAGAGGCTTTCAGGCAGCCCTCAACAACTCCAGAGGCTTCTGCCGCAACACCGACATCGTCGCCATCAGGGCCGTCAAGACGCTCATGCCCGTGATCGCCAGCAAGCTGAAACCCGTAATGCCCGCCGAGAAACTCCACAGGTTGTCGAACACGAACCACGAAATGCTCCACGACATCGCGAGGCTCAGCACGACGCCCGTCAATGCCGCTGCAAAGCCGAGGATGCCGAATTCGATCTCGACCATCGACTTCACGTCGCGGAAATTCGCGCCGAGGATCTTCAGCAGGTTGATCTCCCAGAAGCGCGACTTCACCTCGTAGCGCGCGATCGAGAACAGTACGACGAGGCCCGCGAGGATCGACAGCCAGGCCATCACCTTGATCGCCCATGAAATCTGCTCGGTGATGTCGAGAACGCGCGCGATGATCTGCGTCACGTTGATGATCGAGATGTTCGGGAAGGCAAGCACGATCGCGTTTTGCACGGCAATGCGGTCTTCCTCCGCGACATTGCTGATCGCCGCGACGAAGGTCTTCGGCGCCGGGTCGAGCACGCCAGGCTGGAACGAAATGAAGAAGTTCGGCTGGAAGCTGTTCCAGTCCACCGTGCGCGTGTTCACTACGACGCCCTCGACCGGAACGCTCTGCACGTCGAACAGCAGCCGGTCGCCGATCCCGAAGCCCATGCGGTCGGCAAAGCCCGCTTCGAGCGAAATGCCGGGCGTTTCACCCGATGCGGGGTCCCAGGCTTCGGTCCATACCGTGCCGTCGACGAGCTCCTCCGAGTCCTTCAATGCGAGCTGGTAAGTCAGGTTGTACTGGCGGCGCTGTAGCAGCTGTTCGTCGGGTGTTTCTTCCGTTTCGTCGATCACGAGGTCGTTCACCGCTTCGAGCCGCGCGCGGATCATCGGCGACAGGAACGTGAGGCCGTAGCCGCGTTCGGCGAGCAGGGCTTCGAGGCCCTCGAGCTGCTCCGGCTGCACGTCGAACATGAAGAAGTCCGGCATCGACACGCCGACCGGCTGCGATATTTCCTCCTGCAAACCTTTCTGTATCTGCGGGATCAGGTTGATCAGCAGCGAGCCGAGGCCGATCGCGAGGAAGCACGACAGCGCGCCGAGGCGATTGCGGTCGAGATTGCGCAGCGCGAGCTTGCGCGTGACGACTTTCGAGTTCGCATTCAGTCCGCACAGGCGCAGCACGAACCAGGCGATCGCGCCCATGATGGAAATCGCGGCGAGGAAGCCGGCGATGAATACCGTGCCGAAGAACAGCGATTGCGACTGCCAGATCGCGAGGCCCCAGAACACGAGCAGGATCGGCGCGTAGCTGGCGGCGTGGCGGCCCCAGTGCTTCGTCGCGATCGTCGGGTTCACGGTTTCGTGGAACAGGCCGAGCGGTTTCAGGTCGTAGATCTTCGACAGGATTGGCAGGCAACAGATGATGCTGCCGATCGTGCCCATGAACAGCGCCAGCACTAGCGAGTTCAGGTCCATGTCGTTGCGGAAGCCGCGCGGCAGGAAGTTTTCGAACAGCATCGGCAGCAGCGGCACGAGGAACCAGGCAATCGAACTGGCAATCAGCGCGCTGATCGTGCCGAGCAATACGATCTGCACGAGCGTCATCTGGTAGGCCTGCTTCGGCGTGCCGCCGAGGCACATCAGGATGGCCATGTCGCGGAAGCGGCTCGTGAAGAAGCTGCGGAACAGGTAAGCAGCGCCGACGCCGGCAAGGAACAGCGCGATCAGCGCAATGAGGCCTAGGTAATCGTTCATGAGGCCCAAAATGCGCGCGAGGTCTTCGCTTTCTTCCTCGTGCGTCGTCATCGACAGGCGGCGCGTGTCGCGAAAGGTCTCGAGTTCGCGTGCGCGGAACACGTCTTCGAGCGTAGTGACGTCGTAGCCTGCCGGCAATTTGTAGAAGCGTGAATACGTGATGCGGCTGCCGAGCTGGATGAGCCCCGTCGACTCGAGCTGCGGCAGGCCCATGTAGATCGGCGGGAACGTGACCATCGCCGAGATCGTGCTCGTCGGGTCTTCGAGGATGACATCCTGCACCGTGAAGTCCTTCGAGCCGATGCGCAGGCTATCGCCGATCTCGAGGTTGAGGATCACCATCAGGTCGCGCGCGACCCACACGTTGTCGCCGCTGAACAGTTCCTCGCGTGCGTTGCCGGCGACGACGGACCCGCGCTCCTGCAGGATGATGTCGCCGTATTGCGGATAGCCGTTTTCAATGCCGACGAGTATCGCCTGTCGCGTGTTGCCGTTCGCGGCGACCATCGACATGAAGGCCGTCTGGTCGGTGGCTTCGAAGTCGCTTGCGAGGATCTCTTCCGCAAAATTCGTTTCGACCTCCGTCAGCGGAAAGCTCGACGAGATCTGCACGTCGGCCGTCAGGATCGACTTGGAATTGTTCTGCAGGTGCAGGTCGATCGACTGCTTGAACGAGTCGAGCGCGATGAAGCCGATCAGGCCGATGCTGAGGTTGAGCACGAAGAACAGGCTGAACTTGCCGTTGTTCGTGATTTCCTTCCAGGCGAGGCGGAGCCAGAGCATGTCGTTTTACCAGACGTGAAAACGTCTCGTTGTCATTCGAGGAATCGTCCATTCTGCAGCCGCTGTTCGCGTCCGCAGCGCTTCGCGAGCTGTTCGTTGTGCGTGACGAACAGCAAGGTCATCCTGTGTTCCTTCACGAGGTCGAAAATCATGTCGGAGACGTACGCGCCGGTTGCGTTGTCGAGGTTACCGGTGGGTTCGTCGGCCAGCAGGATCGCAGGGCGCACGACCATTGCGCGCGCGATCGCCACGCGCTGGCACTCGCCGCCGCTCATCTGGAATGGGAAATGGTCCTTGCGTTTGCCGAGGCCCACCTGTTCGAGCGCTTCGTTTGCCTTGCGTTCGGCATCCCTGTCCTTGAACAGGTCGAGCGGCAGCGACACGTTTTCGAGCGCCGTCAGGTGCGACATCAGGTGAAACTGCTGGAAGATGATGCCGATGTTCTGCGCGCGGAACTTCGACAGCTGTTCCTCGCTGAGCTTCTGCATGTCCTGCCCGTTAAGCACGATGGAGCCGGACGTGGGGCTGTCGAGGCCCGCCAGCAGGGTCAGCAGCGTCGACTTGCCGCTGCCGGACTGCCCGAGTATGGCCAGCGTTTCGCCGGCCTCCATCCGGAGGTTCAGGTCCTTGAGGACTTCGACGGGGGCGTGGTGGGCGGTCGACTGGAAGGTCTTACAGAGCTTGCTAATTTCGAGAATCATCAATGCGGTTCCCAGAGGCTGCCGCGAAGATACAGGGCAGGGGTGTCCGTTTCAATTGGACTTCTGCGACCGCGGCGCAGCTGACGACTCGACCGGAAATAACGAGATAAAAGACGGGCGAGGGAATGGCTAAAAAAGCGCGGACAGACCGGGCACAGTACTGCCCGCGCAGAGGAAGGGTCATGCGCTACGCGCCGCCGCTATGACGGCGCTGGTTTGGGTTCTCAATGCTTGCCCGGGCTCAGCTCGACGCCTTCCCGCTCCTTCGCGATGTAGGCCTGCAGCGCGATCATCGCCGGATCGTCGGCAGCGAGTTCTTCGCCCTGCAGCGGGTTGCGGATGCACCAGTTGATCATTTCCCACAGCATGCTGACCTTGCCCAGTTGCTTCTGGAATTTCGGATAGGTCTCAGGATGCGTGTTCGCGGCGTTCGGATGGCATTGCGCGCATACGACGCCGTTGCTGCCGAGTGCCGGGTCGGTGAAGTGCGCGCGGCCCTGCGTGGCGACATCGTCGAACTGCTGCTGCCAGCGTTCGAGGTCTTCCGGCAGGAATTCGTCGGCGCGTGCCGCACTCCCGACGAGCACGATCGCCCCGAGCATCAGCACGACCAGCAGGGCCTTCAACAGCGTATTGGAGGGGCGGTGCAGCGTTGCCGCCTTTGCTTGTGCTTTCGCCTGTCTCATGTTCGTCTCCTCAATAGTGGTTTTGCGGCGGAATGCGGTCACGTTCGTTCTGGAAGCGCTTGTCTTCGGGACGTCCCGTTGCGCCGTTCCAGCCCACCGTGCGATTCGTGTTGTCGTACAGCGTGTACTCGAGGTCGATGCGGCCCGTGTGCACGTTGACGAGCTGCCAGCCGGTTGCATCGCGTTCGCTGAAGGGATCGGCCCTGTTCATCGGCACCGTCATCACCGGCACATGGCTTCCCGATTTCGCGTAGGTATCGGGATACGGCCAGGGCCAGGCAGTCGCCATCACGCTGTTGAACGCGATATTGCCGATCTGGTTGTACTGGATCTGGTGCACGTGGCCGTAGATTACGTTCACCTTCTCGAACGGCGCGAGCAGTGCCTGGATCTGCGGTGCTTCTTCCGTCCAGAAGTTCCAGCCCTTGTAGATGTGCTGCAGCGGCGAGTGCGACAGCACGATGATCGGCGTCGACTTCGACTGCCGGCCGAGATCCTCCGCGAGCCAGGTCATCTGGCGGTCGCCGATCATGAACGGCGAGCCGTTAGGATTGTCGAGGCCCGCCATCTCGGCCATGCGGCGTTCGTCGCTTTCCCACTTGTTGTTCCACTCGTCGTACGTGAGGATGGAGTTCAGCACGATGAAGTGCACGCCCTTGTGGTCGAAGCTGTAGTAGTGCTCGCTCTTGAACACGTCGCTCCAGTATTCGCCCATGTCGAGGTAGAAGTCGTGTTCGCCCATCACGCCACGCAGCGGCGCTTTCAGTTGCGACAGGAATTCCATGCCGTGGTCGAGTTCCGCCTTCGTGCCCATCTGCGCGAGGTCGCCGCCAAACACGACGAAGTCGGGCTGCGGGTTCATCAGGTTCGCTTCCGCTACCGCGTTGATCAGGCCTCGGTCCCAGTTCCGCACGAACTCGTTGCCCCGTATGTGCTGGATATGGGAATCGGAGATGTACGCGAACGTGAAGTCCTGGTTGTCCTGCGCGCCGGCAATCTTGATCAGCGACATCGGGACGATGCCGGCGATCGTCGCCGCCGTCGTTTTCTTGATGAAGTTGCGGCGATTCATTTTCATGTTGTTCATGGCAGGGCTCCTGCTGTCGCAAATTCAGGGCTGGTCAGCGACTCCATGAACGCGACCAGGTCGTCGATCTGCTGCTCCGTGAGGTTCAGCGGCCGTATGCCACCGCTGAGGTACGGCGTCACCGGGTCGTCGGGATTCGTGACGCCGCCGTTGTTGTAGTGCACGACCACGTCGCGCAGTGTCGCAAGGCTGCCGTCGTGCATGTAGGGCGGCGTGACAGCGACGTTGCGCAGCGTCGGTGTCTTGAACTGGCCGATGTCGCCGAACTCCTCGCTTACCGCGAAGCGACCCAGGTGCGAGGTGTCGGCGTCGGTCAGCACAGTGACGTCGACGTCGGCGCCTTCGGCTTTCGCTTCGAGGAAGGCGCCGGCGAGGTCGGGCACGCGGTCCGTGATGTTGCTGATGCCGATACCGATGTTGTGGAACTTGTGATCGGTGAACAGCGCATGATCCTGCTCCATCGCATGGCAGGATACGCAGCGGCCCTGCTTCAGGAACACGTCGAAGCCGCGCTTCGCTTCTTCACTGATGGCGTCGTCCTCGCCGGCGAAGTACCAGCGGTCAAAGGGACTGTTGCCGGCGATCGCCGTGCGTTCGAACGAGGCGATCGCCATCTTGACGTGCTCCATCGTGATTTCGTCGCCACTGACGCCGAACACCTGCTCGAAGGCGCGTGAGTAGTCGCGATCGTTGCGCACGACTTCGATGATCGGGTCGTGGTTCGCCAGGCCCATTTCGACGGGATTCAGGAACGGATGCTGGGCCTGGTCTTCGAGGTCGGGGGAGCGGCCATCCCAGAACTGCGTGCGGTTGTAGGCAGCATTGACGACGGTCGGCGCGTTGCGCGTGCCAGTCAGGCCGTTGATGCCGAGCGACACGAGCAGCGGGCCGGTTTCATCGGTGAACGCCTTGTCCGGCGCGTGGCAGCTGGCGCAGCTGATGGTGCCGGTACTGCTGAAGCGCGTGTCCTTGAACAGCTTCTCGCCGAGCGCGATCTTCTCCGGCGTCTGCGGATTGTTTTCGGGAATTTTCAGCTCGGGCAGGCCGAGCGGTGGTTGCGCGAACAGCGCAGTGCTGCACAGCGCGACGGCGAGCAGCGTGAGAGTGCGTTTCATTGACGCGTTCCTCCGGAATTTACGGTGGCGAGTTCGGGGGCATCAGGCGCGCTCGCGCCGCAGTTGAAGACGGGCAGCGAATCGGCCCACAGCATCTGTGCCGGGCCGAGCACGCGCACGTTGGTGTATCCAGCCTCGATCAGGCGTCCATGTAGTTGCTGTGCGCGCATGCCGGACTTGCAGTACACGACGATCGGTGCGGCCGGATCGTCCGGTAGTTCGCTCTCGGCAAGGTCGGCATCGTGCGCGACGTGTACGGCGCCCCAGATGTGGCCCGCGGCGTATTCGTCGGCGGAACGGGCGTCGATCAGCGTGAAGTTCTCCTTTCCGCCGAGATAGTTCAGCAAGGTTTGCTGGGGAATGATGTCGATTGCGGGACTTGCGTTGGGTTCATCGTCCGCGCGCGCCAGCGAAGTCAGCAGCATGAGTGAGCCGCCGAACAGCGTGGCGAGCAGGGTCATAGTTTTCGACATGACGTCTGCCTCCATTGTTGTCGTTATGGAAATTGCGAGCGGGAGTATAGAAAGCGGTTTGCGCGGGCCGCTTATCGATTGTCACTATGACCGCGATAGGCCTTGCCGATATTCAGGTGAAACCCTGTTCCAGCGGGACGCAGGTGATCAGTTGTGCAACGTTCCTTCGCCCCGCCACCCGCCAGTGGGGCGATGACGAGTGGAGCGGTACGGCAAGCGAAATCCAATCACCGATTGGGTGCATTGCCTTGCGCGCTTTGCGTGCCTGAGCATTTATGCTTGCCGGTTGTCACGCAACGTTCTCGCAACATCCACGAAATAGAGCGGCAGCAACGAGTCAACATGGCAGTCATCCAGCGCAGGCTTTCGTTAACCTTCCTCGCATTCTTCCGCTCGAAGAAGGCCGAAGGTGTCGTGCTGATCGCGATGACGGCGCTGTCGCTTGCGCTGGCCAATTCCGCGGCCGGCAATGTCTGGATCGATGCGTGGCATGTGGAGTTGGCGGGACTCAGCGCCGAACACTGGATCAACGACGGCCTGATGGCCATCTTCTTCCTGCTGATAGGGCTGGAACTCGAGCGCGAACTGTACAACGGTGAGTTGAGCGACATCCGCAATGCGCTGTTGCCGATCGCCGCTGCGCTTGGCGGCGTCGCCATTCCGGCGGGCATTCACTACGCGCTGAACCAGGGCAGCGTGACGCAGCCCGGCATCGGGATCCCGATGGCGACGGACATCGCGTTCGCGCTCGGCGTGCTCGCATTGCTCGGCAACAGCGTGCCAGCTTCGCTGAAGATCTTCCTCGCGGCGCTCGCCGTGATCGACGACCTCTGCGCGATCATCGTCATCGCGCTGTTCTACACGAGCGATCTCGCGCCGTACTACCTGCTCGCGGCGCTGGCGGTATTCGCAGCGATGGTCGTCATGAACCGCATGCGCGTCATGTTGCTGTTGCCGTACCTGATCGGCGGCGTGCTGATGTGGTACCTGATGCTGAAGTCGGGCGTGCATGCAACGATCGCCGGCGTGCTGCTGGCTTTCGCGATTCCGTTTTCGGCCTACCAGGATGACGTGAAGTCGCCGTCCCACCGGCTCGAGCATGCATTGCACAGGCCGGTGGCGTACCTGATCCTGCCTTTATTCGCGCTGGCGAACACGGCAATCGTCGTCGAGTCGGACTGGATGCAGGAGCTCGCGTCGGCGAACAGCCTTGGCATCATTGCCGGGCTCGTCATCGGCAAGCCGCTCGGCATCGTGCTGATGAGCCTGCTTGCCGTATCGGCCGGGCTATGCCGGCTGCCGCTCGACCTCGGCTGGCGTCATGTGGCCGGTGCGGGCCTGCTGGGCGGGATCGGGTTCACGATGTCGATCTTCATCGCGAACCTCGCGTTCCCGGGCGTGCCGGCGCTCGTGGCGGCGTCGAAGATGGCAATCCTCGCGGGCTCGTTGATCGCCGCGCTCCTTGGCAGCCTGTGGCTCGTGTTAAACGGCAAGCCGATGCCTGGCGACACTGACGTGGATACGATGGATTTCGGCGACGACGATCCCGACGGCTGGAGCTGGCCTTTCGCGCAGGGACGAAATTCCTGTTTCCGCCGTGCGCTCGACTCTCAGGACGACGGCAGCAGTGGCAGCAGGAACTCGTAAACCGTTTCCGCGACGATCTTCGTGCCTTCGACGTTGGGATGAATGCCGTCGGCCTGGTTCAACTCCGGCACGGCAGCGACGCCTTCGAGCAGGAACGGGAGCAGCGGCAGGTCGTATTGCGCGGCGAGGTCCGGGAACACCTGGGCAAAGGCGCTCGTATAGTCCGGACCCATGTTCGGCGGTACCAGCATGCCGGCCAGCGCGACATCGATGCCGTTTGCCTGCGCGAACTCGATCGTCGCCGCGAGGTTCTTCTTCATGTCGTTCACGTCGAGGCCGCGCAGGCCATCGTTCGCGCCGAGCGCGAGCACGAGCAGGTCCGGCTGCGAACGTGCGAACCATTGCAGGCGACCGAGGCCGCTGGCGGAAGTAGAACCGCTGACGCCGGCATTGACGATTTCGACGTCCGCGCGTCCGTCGGCTTCGAGGCGCCGTGCGACCAGACTCGGGAAATTTTCGGCCTCGTCGAGACCAAGGCCTTCGGTCAGCGAATCGCCGAGGAACAGTATCGTGAACGTGTCGTCGGCCTGTGCGGCGTGCGCCGCGGACACATGGCTCGTAAACACGAGCGCGGCGACTAAAGCGGGGGCGAAGGTCGAGAAGAACGCGGTGAAACGGCTGCGGTATCGCATGGTCATCGTGGGCTTCCGGGGCTGTAGCGGCAGTGTGCCGTGCTAGAATTTCGCGCTGATTCTATCCCAGCTTTCATTAACCAGGCTTTAATCAGGCAATTCCATGACCCTTATCCGCCAGGACGATGTCATCGCCAGCGTGGCCGATGCTCTGCAGTTCATTTCGTATTACCACCCGCTCGACTTCATCCACGCCGTGCATCGCGCCTACGAACGCGAGCAGAGCAAGGCCGCGAAGGACGCGATGGCCCAGATCCTCATCAACTCGCGCATGTGCGCCGAAGGCAAGCGCCCGATCTGCCAGGACACCGGCATCGTCACCGTGTTTGTCGAAGTCGGCATGAACGTGCGGTGGGAAGGCACGATGACGCTCGAGGACATGATCAACGAAGGCGTGCGCCGCGCGTACTTGCATCCCGACAACGTGCTGCGCGCGTCGATCCTCAGCGACCCCGCCGGCGCACGCAAGAATACGAAGGACAACACGCCAGCCGTGATCCACACGCGGCTCGTTCCCGGCGACAAGGTCGAATTCCAGGTGGCCGCGAAAGGTGGCGGGTCCGAAAACAAGAGCAAGCTCGTGATGCTGAATCCGAGCGACAGCATCGTCGACTGGGTCGTGAAGACCGTGCCGACGATGGGCGCCGGCTGGTGCCCGCCCGGGATGCTCGGCATCGGCATCGGCGGCACGGCGGAGAAAGCCGCCGTCATGGCAAAGGAATCGCTGATGGATCCTGTCGACATCGACGAACTGAGAGCGCGCGGCCCACGCAATCGCGTCGAGGAACTGCGCCTCGAGATCATGGATAAGGTCAACGCGCTCGGCATCGGCGCGCAGGGGCTCGGCGGTTTGACGACCGTCCTCGACGTGAAGATCAAGGACTACCCGACGCACGCAGCCTCGTTGCCGGTGGCGATGATTCCGAACTGCGCGGCGACAAGGCATGCGCACTTCGTGCTCGATGGCTCCGGCCCTGCCGAACTGCATCCGCCGCGCGTGGAGGACTATCCGAAGATCACGTGGGACGTCGGCCCCGGCGCACGCCGCGTGAATCTCGACACCGTCACGCGCGAGGAAATCGCCGCGTGGCAGCCCGGTGAAACGCTGTTGCTGAGCGGCAAGATGCTCACCGGCCGCGACGCCGCGCACAAACGCATGATCGAACTGTATGACAGCGGCAAGGGCCTGCCTGAAGGCGTCGACCTGAAAGGCAGGTTCATTTACTACGTCGGCCCGGTCGATCCGGTACGCGACGAAGTGGTGGGCCCCGCCGGTCCCACGACGGCGACGCGCATGGACAAGTTCACGGACAAACTGCTCGAGAAATCGGGCCTTATCGGCATGATCGGCAAGTCGGAGCGCGGGCCGGTCGCGATCGACGCCATACGAAAGCACAGGGCTGTGTACCTCATGGCGGTCGGCGGCGCGGCATATCTCGTGTCGAAGGCGATCAGGAAGGCGCGTGTCGTCGCATTCGCCGATCTCGGCATGGAGGCGATCCATGAGTTCGAGGTCCAGGACATGCCAGTGACGGTGGCAGTCGACGTGAATGGAACGTCCGTGCACAACACGGGCCCGCAGGAATGGAAAAAGCGTATCGAGGAGCGCGTGGTCGAGGTGAGCTGACCTCGCCGCGCTCGGCTCGGGGCTCAGGCCCCGAGCCGGCCATTCGTCCTAATTAACAACTGATGAGCGCTGACGCTGTTTAGCCGTGAGCCACCCGTCTCATGGCGTCATGAACACCTTCACGCAGCCGTCTCGTTTCTCCTGGAACATCTTGTAAGCCTCGGGCGCGTCGCTGAGTGGAAGGCGGTGCGTGATGATCTCGGAGAGATCGATGTCGCCGCGCACGACGTGGTCGAGCAGCGGCATCAGGTAGCGCTGCATGTGCGTCTGGCCCGTTTTCAGCGTCAGTCCCTTGTTCATCACGGTGCCGATCGGAAACATGTTGACGAAGCCGAGGTAGACGCCCGGTATCGACAGCGAGCCGCCCTTGCGGCAGCACTTCGCGATCTGCTGCAGCACGTGCGGGCGCGGCATCGGCAGGTGGGCGAGATCCTTCGTGTGGTCGATCACGTTGTCGATGACGCCATGGCCGTGCGCTTCTGCGCCGACGGCATCGATGCAGCTATCCGGTCCGCGGCCGCCCGTCATCTGTTGCAGCGTGTCGTAGACTTCCGTCGGGTCGAAACTCGCGATGACGTCCGCGCGGCCGAAGCTGCGCGCGAGTTCCACGCGCTCAGGCACGGCGTCTATCGCGATCACGCGGCCGGCCCCTTGCATCCACGCGCTGCGCATCGTGAACAGGCCGACAGGACCCGCGCCCCATACTGCGACAGTGTCGCCTGGCTGGATGTTCGCGTTCTCCGCCGCCATCCAGCCGGTCGGGAAGATGTCGGACAGGAACAGCACCTTGTCGTCGGGAAGGCCCGCCGGAACCTTGATGGGGCCGATGTCGGCATGCGGGACGCGCACGTATTCCGCCTGGCCGCCGGGATAGCCGCCCGTCATGTGGCCGTAGCCGTACATTCCAGCGGTCGCATGGCCCATCATCTTTTCGGCGAGCGCGCGTTTCGGGTCGTTGTTCGTCGTGTCGCAGCAGGAGTACTGCTCGCGCTTGCAGAAGAAGCATTGGCCACACGAGATCGTGAAGGGATTGACGACGCGGTCGCCGACCTGCAGGCGCGTGACGGCGGAGCCTTTCTCGACGACTTCGCCCATGAATTCGTGGCCGAGGATGTCGCCATCGTCGAGCGTAGGCACGAGCGCGTTGTACAGGTGCAGGTCCGAACCGCAGATTGCGGTTGCCGTGATGCGCAGTATCACGTCGCCAGGGTGTTCGATTTTCGGATCGGGCACCGAATCGATGCTTACCTTTTCCTTGCCGTGCCAGCAGAGCGCTCTCATGGTTTACCTCGTCTGTGGATCGATGACGTGCGAATGATGTGATGTTGGGATGCAGTCGCGATCGTTCGCGACATGTGCGGGAGCGTGCGAGAACCGCCGTTTGCAGAAGCGTTGCCAGAACCATGCCAGCGACGATGTCGGCAACATAGGCTTCCGGCAGGCTGTTTTTTGCCTGTTGGTCAGCGAAAGCCGTGTAAAGATCGGAAAAATTTTCCACATGAGTCGCGTGAATGTGTGCCGTGGCTACACGGCAGTTCCGATGCTTCCGTGCTTACGGTACAGTTGCACCGCCGTTCCCCGAGGATTCCGACATGCCATCCCGAAACCTGCTTGCCGCTGCAGTGGTGCTCGCTGCTTCCGCGCATGCCTCGGCGCAGGAAACGCCCGCCGCGCGCCCGACGCTCGTGCTGGCGATCGTCGTCGACCAGATGCGCTACGACTACCTTGGCCGCTACGAGGCCGAATTCGACAGCGGGCTGAAACGACTGGTCGACGAGGGCGCCGTATTCACGAACGCAAATTACGACGCAGCGCCGACCGTCACCGCCGTCGGTCATTCGACGATACTCAGCGGCGCCACGCCGTCCGTCAGTGGCATCGCCGGCAACACCTGGTACGAGCGCAGCGAAGGCCGCAACGTGCAGAGCATCACCGATGCCGACGTCTCGCCGCTCGGCGGCGGTGCCGGCGCATCGCCGAAGCGCCTGCTCGTGTCGACGATCGGCGACGAACTGAAGATTTCCGGCAAGGGCGGGAAGGTATACGGCGTGTCGCTGAAGGACCGCAGTGCAATCCTGCCTGCCGGTCGCATGGCCGATGGTGCATTCTGGTTCGACGGGTCGAGCGGCAACTTCGTGTCGAGCACCTGGTATTTCGACGCACTGCCCGCATGGGCTTCCGATTTCAACGCGGCGAAACATGCCGACCGTTTCGCGGGCGAGCGCTTCGGCGACGTGACGATGCCTGCCGCTGGCATCGACCTGTACGGCGAGATCGATGCGTCGCCGTTCGCTGACCAGCTTGTGCTCGACTTCGCATTGACGGTGCTCGAAGCAGAGCAGCTCGGCACCGATGCGCAAACCGATCTGCTCTCCGTGAGTTTTTCGGCGATGGACTATGTCGGCCACAGCAGTGGCCCGGATACGCCGCTGATCCGTGAAATGGCGCTCGCGATCGACGAGCGCGTCGGAGAGTTGATCGAGGCGGCCGAAGCACAGGCCGGCGCCGGCAATGTACTCGTCGTCTTCACGGCCGACCACGGCGTGGCGCCGGTGCCGGAAGAAAACGTCGCGAAGCGCCTGCCTGGTGGACGCTACGATGCGCGCGCCGAGCGCGAGGCGGTCGAGACGGCCCTCGACGCTGCATTCGGTGCGGGCGACTATGTCGAAGGCGTCGCGGACTTCAGCTATTACCTGCGCCGCGAGCCCGTGCCCGGCAAGTCGATCGCGTATGCCGACATGGAGCGCGTGGCTGCGGACACGTTGCGCACGCAGCCGCGCGTTGCGCGCGTGTATACGCGCAGCGAACTGGCGGCCGGCCTCGTGAACGGTGACGCCATAGATCGCCGCGTGCGCAACGGCTTCAACACCTTGCACTCCGGCGACGTGCTCGCAATCCACGAGCCGAACTGGCTCGCCGGCGGCTTTGGCGGCACGAACCATGGCTCGCCATATTCTTACGACACGCACGTACCTGTGATTTTCTGGGGCGCGCCGAACCTCGTGCAGCCAGGTCATTACCATGCCGAAGCTGCCGTGCACGACATCGCGCCGACGCTTGCCGCGCAGCTCGGCATTGCGCAACCCAGCGGCTCGATCGGCCGCGTCCTCGGCGAAATGCTGCCGAGCGCCAGCGATGCCTTGCGCGTGACGGCGCAGCCCGCGCGCGCGGAAACTGAAGAAGAACGCCCCGCGTTCGGCCGCCTGCGGGTCAGGCCGAATACCGATAACACTGCCGGCAAGAAGTGAAGCCACTCCTCCAATGCGCCTGAACAAATTCCTCAGTGAGCAGGGGTTCTGCTCGCGTCGCGAAGCCGACCGGCTGATTGCCGACGGCAAGGTCACGCTGAATGGCGATGTTGCCAGCATCGGCGCCGAAGTGCCGGAAGGCGCGCGTGTCGAGGTCGACGGCGTCGAAGTGCAGCCGCAGGTCCGCAAGGCCGGGAAGAAGCACGTGTATATCGCCTATAACAAGCCGGTCGGCATCACGTGCACGACCGAGGCGAACGTGAAGGGCAACATCGTGGACGCGGTGGATCATCCGCGGCGCGTGTTTCCGATCGGGCGCCTGGACAAGGATTCCGAGGGATTGATCCTGCTGACGAGCAATGGCGACATCGTCAACGAGATCCTGCGCGCGGAGAACAAGCACGAGAAGGAATATCTCGTGGAAGTGGGCCATGCGGTGAACGACGAATTCCTGCGCGGCATGATGCGTGGCGTCGTGATCCACGGGCAGAAGACCCTGCCATGCAAGGCCTACAAGCACAACAAGTTCGGCTTCCGCATCATCCTGACGCAGGGGCTCAATCGTCAGATCCGCTTGATGGCGGCAGCATTCGGACAAAACGTGCGCCAGTTGCGGCGCATACGCATCTCGAACATCAAGCTGGGTCACCTGCGACCAGGCACCTGGCGCAACCTGACCGACGCAGAGCTCCGCGCGCTGTTACCCAACCGCGAGGATTGGTGAGCGCGCTGCCTTGATCGGCGCACCGCGGCCCATGACTGGTGCGAATATGCGATACAGCAGTTCGTCAGTGCGCGTGTCCTGGTTGTAGAGATAGTCACGCGTGATCGGCACGACGCCGTGCTGCTTCGCGAGTTGCAACTGGTACACGACGAGGTCGGAGTAGCGGAAGGCCGACTCGCATGACACGAAGTAGAATTCCCACATTCGGTAAAACTCCTCGCCCATGATCTCGACGATCTCGGCGCGATTCGCGAGGAAACGTTCGTACCAGGCCTGCAGCGTCGATGCATAGTGCAGGCGCCACACTTCGGCGTCCGTGGTTTTCAGCCTGCTGTTTTCGATCGCCGTGGCAAGTTCCGACAGCGACGGCGTACCGCCGCCCGGGAAAATGTGTTTCATGATCCATGGATTCGTCACGCCCGGTGGGCCGCTGCGGCCAATCGTGTGGACCAGCGCGACGCCGTCCGACTTCAGCAGTTCGCGCACGCGCTGGAAGTAGGTATCGTGATACGGCTTGCCGACGTGTTCGAACATGCCGATGCTGACGATGCGGTCATAGGCGCCGCGATGTTCGCGATAGTCAGCCAGCTCGAAGCGCACGTTCTTCACGCCGCGGCGTTCCTGCTCACGCTTCGCGGCGGCGAGCTGCTCGCGTGACAGCGTGATGCCGGTGACCTCGCAGTCGAAATTCTGCGCCAGGTGGAAGGCCATGCTGCCCCAGCCGCAACCGATGTCGAGGATGCTGTCGCCTGGCTTGATCAGCAGCTTCGCCGCGATGTGGCGCGCTTTCGCCTGCTGCGCCTCTTCGATCGTCAGGTTCGCTTTCGGGAAGTAGCCGCAGGAGTAGAACATTTCCTTGTCGAGGAATTTGCGGAACACGGCTTCCGGTACGTCGTAGTGGTGCGCGACGTTATCGTAGCTCTTCGTGATGCGATTCCACTCCTTCATCAGTTTTGCGAAGGGAGCCAGCCAGCGGTTCGGCTGGTATACCGTGAAGTTTGCGCGCAGCACCGAGATCAGGTTGCGCAGGCCGGTGGCGCCAGCATCCCAGCGGCCTTGAAGATAGGTTTCGCCCAGTTCGTATTCCCAGTCGGCAGCGATGCGTTGCATCGCATCGTCATCCTTCACGTGCCAATGGGCTTCGAGGCCTTCGCGGCCGAAGGTGTAATTACGACCATTCGGCAAGTGCAGGTGCAGGATGCCTGCCCTGATGTTTTGTTCCAGTAGTTTGAGATACATGGCCCATACTCCCGGTGGCGTTTTACCGGGGAAAAAATTAAAACAGCAAGCGCGACCGTGCAACCGGTCAAACCCCCAAAGCTCTGCCTTTGTCCCCCCGGGCGATTCGGTTATCATCGCGGGCCTTCAACAAGGCATTGATTTTCGGGGGTAAAGTGACAAAGCCAGCAGATCGCGCGCAGTACGTCGCGCGGCTCGAAAAACTCGATGCATGCGCCGTATCGGATGCCCTCGACGCTGCCGGTCTGCCTGGTGCGCACTCCGGCATCGCCCGCCGCTCGACGCGTCGGCGCATCGCCGGCATCGTGCAAACGGTCAAATTGCATGCGCAGGCGCCGGAGGGCGGATCGAAGCGCCATCTGGGCACGGCGGCCATCGAGGCAGCCGACGATCTCACCGTCATCGTCGTCGAACAGCGCACCGGCATCGACTGCGCCGGCTGGGGCGGGGTGCTCGCGAACGCGGCGCACAAGAAGGGTGTCCGTGGCGTCATCATGGAAGGCCCTGCGCGCGACATCGACGAATACGAAGACATCGGCTTCCCGGTATTTTCCCGCTACACGACACCCCGCACCGCTCGCGGCCGCGTTTGGGAACAGGCCTTCGGCGTGCCAGTCATGGTCGGCGACGGCACGGTGCAGCCGGGTGACTACGTGATCGCGGACGGCAGCGGTGTCGTTTTCATCCCGCAGGCGCGGATCGACGAAATCCTGAAGACGGCCGAGACGATCGCCGAAAAGGAACGGCTGATGACGCAGGATGTGTTGGCCGGCAAGCCCGTGTCCGAAGTCATGGGAACCAATTACGAGAATATGTTGAAGAAGGATTGAGGCACCGTAGACAAGGAGCTGTCCCGGTCGCCGTCATTCCGGCGAAGGCCGAACGTCTTCATAACTACGAGGAAAACATGAACGATAGAAACGTAGAACGCGCCGCCAGACTCGACACCGCCACGATCAGCGACGCCCTCGACAAGCTGCGCATCGCCGGCCAATGCCTCGGCATCAAGCCGCGCGACCAGAATTTTCGCCTCGCCGGACGCGCCTACACGATCCTTTACGGTCCGCTCGATGCCGAGAAGCCGGGCACCGTGGGTGACTTCATCGACAAGCTCGGTCCGGGCACCGTTGCCGTGATCGACAATGGCGGCCGTGAAGATGCCACCGTATGGGGTGACATCCTGACGTATCTCGCGCACAAGAAAGGCCTGGCCGGCACCGTGATCGACGGCGCGTGCCGTGACGTGCATCTGTGCCTCAGCCTCGGCTACCCGATCTACTCGCGCAGTTATTCGATGCGCACCGGCAAGGATCGCGTGCAGGTGGACGCCGAGCAGGTGCCGGTCAACATCGGCGATGCGCGCGTGAATCCGGGCGACATCCTTCGCGGCGATGCGGATGGCGTGGTGTGCATTCCCAGGTCGCGTGAAGACGAAGTGCTCGACGTCGCCGAACAGATCGATGCCGCCGAACAGAAGATCCGCGCGATGCTCGAAGAAGGCAAGACGATCACCGAGGCGCGCGCGGCGATGAAGTACCATTCCCTGCAGACGCCGGGTAAGTAAAGTGGTCGCGCGCCATCACGTCGTCACCCCGGCGGATTGCCACGTCGTAGCCTGCGTGACGGCGGGCAGGCCGGGTTCCAGTGTCCTTAGCTTCACGCCTTATTGGAGTCGCCCTTGATCATCGATTGCCATGCTCACATGTCCGCGCCGCCGCAGCTGGCGGTATACAAAGCCGGCCTCGTCTCGCACCGCGGCTCGCACGGCCGAGGCAAGGTCACGTACACCGACGAGCAGTTGGTCGCCGCGTGGAACCGCAAGGAAATGGCGCCATGCGGCCACATCGAGCACATGACGAACAACGGGCTCGACATGCAGCTGATTTCGCCGCGTCCGTTCCAGACGATGCACTCGGAGAAACCCGGCTATCTCGTCGAATGGTACATCCACGAATGCAACAGGATCATCGCCGACAGCGTGCGCCTGTTCCCGAAGAAATTTTTCGGCGTCGGCGGCCTGCCGCAGCAGGGCGGCGAACCGGTGAGCGTCGTGTTCAGCGAGATGGAACACTGCGTGAAGGAATATGGCTTCAAGGGTTTCCTGCTGAATCCCGATCCTTACGAGAACGACGGCCAGAAGGCACCCGCGATGGGCGACCGTTACTGGTATCCACTGTATGAAAAGGCCTGCGAACTCGACGTGCCGTTGCACATCCACACCGCTGGCTCGCGCACGCCGCACCGCGAACCGTACAGCCTCTACTTCGTGAATGAAGAAACCACCGCAGTGTATGGCTTCGTGAATTCCACGGTGTTCGAGGATTTCCCCCGGCTGAAGATCGTCGTGTCGCACGGCGGCGGCGCGATGCCGTACCAGATCGGCCGCTTCAACGCCGGCTCGGCGAAGAGCGGGGCGCAGGGCAGTTTCAGCAAGGGCCTGTTCATCGATCGCATGCGCAAGATGTATTTCGATACCGTGCTGTATTCGAAGGAGGCGCTCGAGCTGCTGATCAAGGTCGTCGGCGCCGATCACATCCTGTACGGTTCCGAGTGTCCCGGCGTCGGCTCGTCGATCAACCACGAAACGGGCGAGACCTACGACAAGACCGTGCCGCTGATCGAGTCGATCGACTGGCTCAGCGCTGAGGACAAGTACAAGATTTTCGAAGGCAACGCGAAGAAGGTTTTCAATCTCGACATCTAACACCTCCCGTCATACCTGCGCAGGCGCGTATCCAGCCGCTGGATTCCCGCCTGCGCGGGAATGACGACGCAGAGAGTCACCGTCATGGCAAGAATCACCCTCGGCATGTGGACCACGCACGGCCCGATCCTGAACACCACGCCGGAAGAGTGGATGCTGCGCGTGCCGCACGACCACAAGATCCGGCACTGGTTTCGCAACAACGAGTTCTCGTTCGAAGAGCTCGTCGAGTTGCGACGCAAGGAAGATTTCGCCGCACAGATCACGCTCGAGGAGCGCAAGCGGCGGCATGCGCTGTGCCAGGAGGGTGTCGCGAAACTCGCGGAGATATGGAAACAGCAAAAGCCGGACGTGTGCGTCATCATGGGCAACGACCAGCGTGAGCTGATCCAGGACAGCCTGCAGCCGATGTTCACCGTGTATCACGGCAAGGACTTCTGGCAGAAACCGGTGGACCACGAGCGCGCGTCGCGGCTGCCGGTGGGCATCAAGGAGAGCGAGTGGGCCTATCGTCCCGAACAGCCTGTCGTGTGGCCCGGCCTGCCGGAACTTGCCGACATCGTGTTTGAACTTGGCGCGCAGGACGGATTCGATTTTGCGGCGAGCAAGCAGTGGCCCGACACCGGTAACTACCATCATATCGGTACCCCGCACGCCTTCAGCTGGGTGATTCGGCGCGTGATGGAAGACCACGCCGTGCCAATCCTGCCGATCATCACGAACACCTTCTTCCCGCCGAACCAGCCGACGGCGAAGCGCTGCTTCGAGATGGGCCGCCTCATCGGCCGCGCGATCAAGGCCTGGAAGAAGGACGTGAAGGTCGCGGTGATCGGCTCCGGCGGGCTCACGCACTTCACGATCGACGAGAACTTCGACAACGCGCTTATGAAAGCGCTTGCGACGCGCGATGCAAACTTCCTGTGTTCCGTGCCGCAAAGCACGCTGATGCAGGGTACGTCGGAAATCCGCAACTGGATCGCCGCGGCCGGTGCGCTATTCGATACGCCGCTGAAGGGCGATACGATCGGCTATGTGCCGTGCTATCGCACCGAAGCTGGAACGGGCACCGCACAGGGCTTCGTTGCCTGGCAGTGATCTGACCGCACGGTTCGGATCGAGATGCGCGTATCGGCGGCGATGATGCGGACTGCGTGAGCGCATGCAGGCCGGAATCCAGTGTCGTCAGCGAAATTTCGTATGCTAGTATCGCGGCACTATTTCGGAGCCGTCGATGAAATATTTCTCTGCACTAGTTCTCCTGCTGTCGTGCTGCGCAGCATCCGCGCAGGAAGGTCATCCATACGAAGGCACGTGGCGCGGTACGATCGGCGCGGGTGCTGATGCACGGCCTGTCGTCATGATCATCGACTACGACGGCAACCAGTTGAACGGCATGATCGATCCCGGCCGCAATTCCTACCGTTTCGAAAATGCCACGCACGATGCACCGAACTGGAAGATCGACGTGGCCACGCAGAATCGCGCCGGCGAAAGCATCGCGTTCAGCGCCGTGTTGCACGAGATCGGCGCGGTGAACCGCTACATGGAAGGCACGTGGATGCAGGGCGGAGAAGAACAGCCCTTCCGGATTACGCGGGAATGAGATCCTGCCTTCTCTGGCACCGCGACGCTAAGCGCTGCGGCTTCGGCATGACAATCCTGCGTCGCTGAAAAAGCAAATGACAACCGGCCTCGCGACGAAGATGGCGAGCCACTCTGGGGGGAACCATGCAAACAAAGAGCACCTGGCAGGAAATGGTCGATAACTGGGTGATCCTGCTGATCGCCTTTGCGCTCGTGTTCTTCTCGTTCGGCGTGCCGAACTTTTCGCTGCCGTGGATATATGTACCGGCGATGGACGAATTCGGCTGGACCAATGCGCAGGTGAACGGCATTTCGTCGTCGAAGTTCCTCGTCGGCGCCGGGGCCGCGCTCGGCATGGGCATCATGATCGACAAGATCGGCGGCAAGGTTGCCGTGTTGCTCGGCGCGTTGAGCGGCGGCATCGCGATGGCCCTGTTCCTCGTCGCGACGAACCTGCCGATCTACTACGTCGCGGGTGCGATGCTCGGACTGTCGGCTGCGTCGATTGTTGCGGCGATGAAGGTCGTCATCGCGCGCCTGTTCGACATAAACCAGGGACTCGCGATCGGCATCGTGCTTGGTGGTACCAGCATGGGTCAGGTCGCGATGCCGTGGGTCTGGGAGCCGGCGCTGGCAGCCGGATACAACTGGCGTGTCATTTTCGGCGTGCTGAGCCTGGGCTCCTTCCTCGTGTCCGTCCCGCTGTGGGCGCTGTTCATGGCGCGGAAAGGAAAAACGCAGGACGTCATCAATGCCAGGTCCGCGGGCCACAGCGGCGGCCTGACGATGTGGGGGCACTTCCTCGAAGTCAGCAAGGACAAGGGCTTCTGGCTGCTGATCGTGTCGATCTTCCTGGCCTCGGGCGTCGACCAGGCCCTGATGCAGAATTACGTGACCTTCCTGCGTCGCGACCGTGGCATGGACCCGAACTCGTTCTACCTGATCGTCAGCGCAATGGGCATACTCGCCGTGCTCGCGAAGATCGGGTCGGGCTGGTTCTACGACCGCACGTCGATTCCCGGCATCCGCTTCTTCTATTTCCTGCTGGGTGTGTCCGTTCTGCTCGCGTTGCCCGTAGCCGGCGTGTTCACGCTGGCCCTGTTCCTGACGGTCCGCAACATCGCGCATGGCGGCATGATCGTCGAAGCACCGGTGTTGACGAAGCACTACCTCGGGCCACGCAACCTCGGCATGACGATCGGCCTCGTGTCGGTAGCCGTGAACCTCGGCTTCGCCGTAGGCCCGCCGGTGCTCGGCTACTTCTACGACGTCAACGGCAATTACACGATGGGCATGATCGTGTTTGGCTGTGTCGCCATACTCGGCGCGATCATACTGATGCCCGTCAAGCCACGCTTCTGGACGCCGCCGAGCAAGCGGCAGAAGCAGGAGGCGGAGACCGGCGCCACCAACCTGCGGCCGGCGCGGGCTTAAGCCAATTTGCCGCATGTCATCCGGCGGACTCGATTCAGGTCGCGTGCAAATCCGCGGACCCATGTCACCCGGTCGCATGCAATTCCGCGGACATAAGTCGCCGGGGCGCACGCCGTTCCGCGGGCTTGTCACGCCGTAGCGCAGCGAAGGCGGATGCAGATCGAATCGAAACTTCCGCGCGTCGGCACGACGGTGTTCACCGTCATGAGCCAGCTCGCGGCGCAACACGGCGCGGTCAACCTCGGCCAGGGTTTCCCCGATTTCGCGACACCACAGCGGCTGCGCGACGCGCTTGCCGATGCAATGCGAACCGGACACAACCAGTATGCACCGATGAGCGGCCTGCTGGCCTTGCGCGAGCAGATCGCGCGCAAGGTGCAGGCGCTATACGGGCGCACTGTGGATCCCGAGGGCGAGGTGACCATCACGTCCGGCGCTACCGAGGCGATCTTCGCCGCGATCGCAGCAGTCGTGCGCCACGGCGACGAGGTCATCGTTTTCGATCCCTGTTACGACAGCTACGAGCCGGCAATCGAGTTGAGTGGCGGCCGCGCCGTGCATGTGCCGCTGCGTGACGACAGCTTCGCAGTCGACTGGCAGCGCGTGGCCGCGGCAATCACCCCGCGCACGCGCATGATCATCGTCAACACGCCGCACAACCCGAGCGGCGCCGTGGTGTCTGAGTCCGATCTCGCTGCGCTTTCAGAGCTCACGCGCAACACCGGCATCTGCGTGCTCGCTGACGAAGTGTATGAGCACATCGTGTTCGATGGCCGTGCGCATCAGAGTTTGTCTCGGCATGCGGAGCTCGCCGCGCGCAGCTTCATCGTCAGTTCATTCGGCAAGACGTATCACTGCACCGGCTGGAAGATCGGTTACTGCGTGGCGCCGCGTGCGTTGATGGAGGAGTTTCGCAAGGTGCACCAGTACCTGACATTCAGCTCCTTCACGCCCGCGCAGCATGCCTTTGCCGAGATGCTCGAACACGAACCTCGACATCATCTCGACCTGCCAGCGTTCTACGAGGCGAAGCGCGATGAATTTCGGGCCTTGCTGGCACGCTCGCGCCTGCGGCTGCTTCCGGTTGCCGGTGCGTACTTCCAGCTGGCCGACTTCAGTTCGATTGCACCGGATAAAAGCGACATTGAGTTCTGCGAGTGGCTTGTGCGCGAGAAGGGTGTCGCGGCGATTCCGTTGTCGGTGTTCTACCGGACGCCGCCAGCGCAGCAGCGGCTGATCCGCTTCTGCTTCGCGAAGAACAGCGATACCTTGCAACGCGCCGCCGCACGACTGTGCCGGCTGTGACCTGAAAAAGAAAAGGGGCCTTGCGGCCCCTTAGCGTGAGCGACGAAGCCTCGCGCTTACTGCGCGACGCTTTCGTTCCCCATCATGTGGTACTGGTCGATGTTGTTGTCCTGGCAGAAATACTCGATCAGTTCTTCGCCGGGAGTCCACTGCTTTTCCCACGCCGTCGACCACGGCGCCGTATAAGCCGCGGGATCGTCGATAGTGATTTCGTAGCGCAGCAGGCCGTGACTCGGACGCGAGATGCGCTCGGTGAGATGCAACGACTCGGTATGCGGGAATCCATCGCGGTGCAGCCAGAAGCGTTCATTGAAGCCAACCGTGTCGATGACGAGCGTATCGCCCTCCCACTTGCCGATCGAATGGCCGAAGTAAGTGGGATTGAGATACTCGGGGTGGCTGTCGAGGCCCATGAAGATCTCGCGCCATGGACGCGTCGAGCCGCCGGACAGGATGTAGATCTTGTTCATGTGCGGGGCCTGAACGATCTGCAGGCCGAACGGTACGGCGAACTGGCGTGCGGCGCCGGGCGGCACGCAACGCACGTGCGGATCGTCCTTCGCGAGCGTCTCCTGGCGATAGTCGTAGAGCGCTCGTGCCCAGGGCTTGAAGGGGATCTCGTCGGCCGGCGGGTAGTTCGCTCCGCCCACCATCGGCCCGGTGCCGCGATCCCAGTAACCGAGGCCGTCGGCCTCGGGACCCAGGATCGGCGTGCCGTCGGGGAAGCGCGGGGTCGGTGCATCCGGATTGTAGTTTGCAGCGGGGTCTTCGTCCTGTGCACAGGCGGCCGAGCAAATCAGTGCGGCACAAAGAGTCAACGTGCGGAGTGGAAACAGCTTCATCGTTGCCCGCCTTGTCAGTTCAGCGGCTGGCGCGAGAACAGGCGCTGGCCGGTGCTCTCGACGACGACGGCGCTCGCGCTCATCGATGGACTGCCATCGCGCGCCTTGCTGCCTTCGACCTGCAGGATTTCGCCGATCACGAGATCTTCACGCTTCCATCCCTGGCGCTGCATCGATACCGGCGAGCCGAGCTCGCAGGCCCAGGTCGTCACTTCGCCTGTCGCTGGATCTTCGACGTCGACGTAGAAGTACGCATGCGGATTCAACCACTCCACCTTCACAACGACGCCACTGAAACTCACCGGTGCATCGGCATCGTACTGCGCGGAAAATGCATGATGTGCAGTCGCCGTACCGGACTGTACGGTGAATGCAATCAGGCACGCAGCAAGCATATTTCTGGTTGCAAAAGCGCGAATAATCATAAAAATCCCCGTGCGATAGTGACAGGTGTCATTGTCGCCGCAGCCTAGCACAAAGTGCCTCGCTACTGGTATCGCAGCCCCTTCCTCGCAGAGTCATTCCAGAAACCCATGAAAAAAATCGACATCTTCAATCACATCTGGCCCGACCGCTTTTACGCCAAGCTGCGCGAGGTCACCGGCAAGATGACGGACATCACACGCCGCTCCGAAGCCGTGCCGATGATGACCGATCTCGACGAACGTTTTCGCATCATGGATCGCTTCGGCGATTACCAGCAGATCCTGTCTCTGGCCTCGCCGCCGCTCGAGATCGTCGCCACTGTCGAGCAGCAGCAGATGCTGTCGCGCGTCGGTTCCGAAGACATGGCCGAGCTGTGCGATAAACATCCCGAGCGTTTCCCCGGGTACATCGCGTCGATCCCGATGGGCAATCCCGAAGCCGTGCTCGCCGAAACGAAGCATGCGATGGAAAATCTCAAGGCCAGCGGCGTACAGGTGTTCTCGAACGTAAAGGGCAAGCCGCTCGATCATCCCGATTTCGTACCGGTGTTCGACTACATGGCGCAGATCGACAAGCCGATCTGGATCCACCCGGCGCGTGGCGCGTCCTTTGCCGACTACCAGACCGAAGACCGCTCGCAATATGAAATCTGGTGGACCTTCGGATGGCCTTACGACACGTCCGCCGCGATGGCGCGACTCGTGTTCTCGAAGCTGTTCGATCGCCATCCCGACATCAAGATCATCACCCATCACGGTGGCGGCATGATCCCGTTCTTCGAAGGTCGCGTTGGTCCCGGATGGGACCAGCTTGGTGCACGCACGTCGCACACCGACTATTCAGTGCTGCTGAAGGAGTTGAAGAAGCGGCCGCTCGATTACTTCAAGCTCTTTTACGCCGACACGGCAGTGTTCGGGTCGAAAGCGGCGACGCTATGCAGCCTGTCGTTCTTCGGCGCCGACCACGTCGTGTTTGCATCCGATGCGCCGTTCGACCCGGAGAAGGGCCCGATGTACATCCGCGAGACGATCAAGATCATCGACGAGCTCGAGATCAGTGAAGAGGATCGCGCGAAGATATACCACGGGAACGCGGAAAAGTTGCTGGGGCTCGCGGCCTGAGCTAACGATTTCTCGTGAGTCGTGCTGCGAAGCCGGGAATTCGGTGGCGTTCACCAAATTGAAAGGCACTGGACCCCGGCCTTCGCCGGGGTGACGGGGTTCAGCGCGGCACCATGTCCGGATACGGATGCGGGATGTCGAGGTCGATCGGCGCATAGCCCCGCAACGTCAGCGAGTTGCCGTCATACGTGAGGTCGCGCGACCCCTCGCGCACGTCGTGGTCGTAGTTGTAGATCGGCGCGACGAGCTCGCGGTTCGTGCGTTCTTCATAAGCGGCCGCATTTTCCAAAACCTTCTCATTCCGCTTCTGCCACTCGCTCATCGCGCCGCGGCCATGTTTCGCCTCGAGCATGCGGCGAGTGAAGGAGGGCGACAGGATCGACGCAGTCGCATTGTTGCCGCCGAAACCCTTCGAGTTCAGGATCGCTGCGTCCATGCCGTCGCTGCCGACTTCGCGGTGAGCAAGCAGAAAGTCCAGATTGTCGGTCGTCACGTCGTCCGCGATCTTCTGCGTCGTGAGGATGCCGGGGATCACGCCGTGCCCCCATACGCCGAGCGTCATGACGAGCTGGTCGGCGCCGGCCGATGCTATCGAGTGGCCGAGGTAGGACTTCACCGCCGTGACCGGCCAGTGTTCGATGCCGAAGTGCTTCGCGATGTCGCTGAAAATTGCCGACTCGGTAACGCGGTTCTGGGGCGTCCCGGTACCATGGGCCTGCACGAACGTGCGCGTGCGCAGTGCCTGCTCGCCGATCACAGCGCGCGTGGCCGCCGTTGCGCGTGCCATCGACAGGTAGTTGCCGACGCCGGGACTCGCGATCGATTTCTTGAAGCCGTCTGCGTTCACGAATACCTCGTTCACGCTGCCGTGAATCGTCGCACCGAGTTCAACGGCGAGCTCATCGTCGAACAGCACGACGAACTGCGCCGACTCGGCGAGCGTGAAGCCGATGTTGTTGCCGAAAGGGCGGCACGCGCGGCGGTGATCCGGTGTCTTGAGTCCGAGATGTGCGTCGAGTTTCAGCAGGCCGTCGTCATCGGCGAGCGCGCCCATGTTCGCGAAGGCTTCGATGATGTCCGGCACGATCGGCGCTTCGCTCGTGCCGACGATCGCGACGCGATGCGTGCCGGCGCGGATGTCTCGTACTGCCTGGTTCAGGTTGTAGTGGAAGGATGCACACGCACCGAGGTTCGTGCCGCTGTTGCCGACGTTGCCGAGCATGTAGGCATTGACGAAGTCCGCAGGCATTTCGCCGAAGCCGAGCGGGAGCTGCTTCGAGGTCACTTTCTTGCCGAGCAGGCGCGCTTTCAGCAGGCCGCCGTAACCGTCGTAGTCGAGCTGGTTCATGCTGCTGCCGGCGTAGACGCAGATCTTGTCCGCCGGCACTTTCGCGCGGATCGCTTCCCAGTCGAGGCCAAGCGCGTACAGCGCATCGGATGCACCGAATATCGTCAGTTGCAAACCACGTGGATGGCTCCGTGATGCATACAGCGCATCCGGCGCAAAACCGCTCGGCAGTTGGCCGGCGGTGTTCACGGGAATGGTGAAGTGATCGCGAACCAGTACGTCGATGCCGCCCTGTGCCTGGACGCGGGCGGTCTTGCCATCGTTGTCGATGACCTGCCAGTTCTCCGGCAGGTGTGCCGGCAGCTTCTTCGCAGGTAGCGTGAATACGAGCGTGTTGCCGTCGCCCGTGCCTTCGAGTGTGACCGGATTCTGCGACAGGATGCGAGCCGGTTCGAAGAGGTTATTCTCGAGCTTGCGGATCAGGGTGCCATCGAGCAGCGTCTGGCGATGCAGGTTCAGCCAGGTGCCGAGGTCTACGGGACGGTCCTCGGCATCGAGCCACTGGTTGTCGGCATGGCGCAGGCGGCCGGTCAGCACGGCGAGGTTCTGCAGCGTGCGATCCTGCTCGTGCAGGGGCAGGGATTCGAAGACGAGCCGACGGTAACCGTAGTGAAACGAGCTGCGTCCAGCCGGGCTGATACCACCAAAGCTGACGATGACAGGCAAGTGCGACATGGACGATCCCGGGGCGAAAAGTGGGCGCATCTTAGCTGGGCAGCGGGACGGTGAATATTGCATTCTGGCCAAAAAATATGATCTTGTGGCCGAGGCGGTTTGGCGGCACAGCGGTTGCCGCTGGCAGGGCCCCCGACTAGCATGCCGGCATCCATTACTTCAGGACGCTGCGTGAACAACGACGATTCCCCCGATTACGTGCCAGCTGAACTCCCCGCCGAACTCGGCGCAATGCTGCGCAGCCTCGGCATACCCGGGAACTACGCCAGCACCTGCGGCATGCCGCTGCAGCCCGAATGCTCGACACTCGTCCCGACGGAGCCCGACGTATTCGGCCGCCAGCCGCAACTCGATGCGCTCGCATATGCGGCGTGGACGGCAATGAAGGACGCGGCGGCGCGCGATGGTGTCACGTTGCAACTCGTATCCGCGTTTCGCAGCATCGCGTATCAGCGTGACCTGATACAGCGCAAGCTAGCGCGTGGCGACAGCATCACGGCGATCCTCGCGGTGAATGCCGCACCGGGCTTCAGCGAACATCACACGGGCCGCGCGCTCGACATCGGCACGCCGGGTTTCACGCATCTCGAGATCGAGTTCGAGCAAAGTCCGGCGTTCGCATGGCTAACGTCGCATGCACACGACTTCGGTTTTCGCATGTCATTTCCAAGAGGAAACCCATACGGCGTGCAGTACGAACCATGGCACTGGTGTTACGACGCTGGCGAGCGATAGTGCGCGAGGACGCTGCGAGAGTGCGGGCGGGTGTAAAACGAGGATGAGGTGGAGCGGGGGCGAACCGACGAGTACCGAAAAAATCGATGCAATATTCAAGCACCGGGCATTGGGGGTGACAAGCGCTTTTTACGCGGGTAGGGCTTTATTTGCGATGCGACAAAAACACGGTATCAAACGAATTGACAGCAAGGGTCCGGGGAGTAGTATCGAAGTCCAAGGATACGTAATTTTCAGGATGAAGATTTGTTCCGAGCACGACGTTATACGGTAAGGGTTTGCTGTTGTTGCAGTCCTCCGTCGACATCGTGAGCCACTTGGTGACGACTTGATTGACGACTTGAAGGCGTCAAACTTGAAAGTCTCCAAAGCAGTTCCTAATTAGAAGATAACGCGTACAGGAGGCGCATCTATGATTAGTGATACTCAGGTTGTATTCCGCAATATCGATCACTCTCCCGCGGTTGAAGAAGCCGTCTACAAACGACTGGAAAAACTCGAACGCTACTGCGACGAAATCCAGAGCCTGCGAGTCACCCTCGAATCACCCCACAACAATCATCACAAGGGCAAGGTTTACCATGTCGGTGTTGAGGCCATGGTTCCAAACCATGACATTGTCGTCACCCACGACCAGCACGACAAACATTCCCACGAGGATATCTACGTCGCGATCCGCGATGCCTTCAATGCCGTCGAGCGCCGCCTGAAAGCGGTTTACGGCAAACAGCGTGACCGCATCACCCGCTCCCCGAAACTGGTCGATACGATGACCGACACGATGACCGTGACGGACGCCAGTCTCTGATCCTGCTTCGCCCAACTTCGATTTCTCCTTAACCGCAGAGGCAGGGTGTCAACACCCTGCCAGGTTGCGGCCTCGCCGAAACGCCGCCCTTCCTGTTCCTCACTCCGGAAGTTCGTCATTACCCGATGAGTTCACCGTGAACAGTTTGCGGCGGACGAGATCACGATAAGCTTTCGGGCTCAGTGAAATCGCTTTGCGAAACTGTGCAGAGAAATAGCTGCAATCCGCATAGCCGCAGTTGAACGCCACTTCGGCAATCGGCAGGTTGCTCGCACGCAGCAACTCTTTAGCATTGTCGAGCCGGATCTGTTGCAGGTATTGCATCGGCGTCCTTCCGGTTGCATCACGGAAGCGCCGGTTCAGCGAGCGCACGCTGATTTCGAAGCGCGAGGCTATGTCATCGAGCTTGATCGGCCTGTGGTACTGGTTGTGCAGCCAGTCCTGGATTTCGACGACGATTTCGTCCTCGTGGTAATTCTGCGGTGCGCTTTTCAGGAATGTCGAGGTATACGAACGCTTCACCTCGTGCGTGAAGTGGCGAGATACCTGGTTGGCCACCTCTGCACCCGAAGCCTCCTCGATGAAATGCAGCATTACATCGCGCACGGAGTTTACGCTGCCTGCGCAGTAAAGGTTGCCTGCGCGCGTGATGAAACGTTCCCGCTGCAGCTGCACGTCGGGATACAGCTCCGAAAAGGCGTCGAAGTAATACCAGTGGGTCGTTGCCACCTTGTGCTTCAGCAGGCCTGCTTCTGCCAGGAAGAAGCTGCCCGTGCCAACGGCACAAATCAGTGCGTTCTGCTGGTGCTGTTGCTGCAGCCAATCGAGCAGCTCCGGATATTGCCTTACGACGCCTCGCGGGTTTCCCCACAGCGCGGGCACGATGACGAGATCCGTCTGTGTCACGGCGCTCAGCGGCGTCCTGCACACGAGTTCCAGCCCCGCGTTCAGCGCGATGTTGCCGCCATCGGGACTCACGAGCTGCATGAGCAACTTTCGGTGACCCTGTCCGCGAATGCGGTTGATCAAGTCGGCCGCGTTGAGCATTTCCATCGGTATCGTGATGCTCGTACCGAGTGTCCTGCGAAAGCCGACGATGGTGACGTGCTGCACGTCAGCGCTCCCGCGGCTGCGCAGTGGTCGAATCGACGGGTATGGGCGGGTATTCGATGTCGGCGATTACGTAGCTGTGCGGGCCCGAGGGCGTTTGCACCGTGACTTCGCTGTCTATCGTCTTGCCCAGCAGCGCGCGCGCGAGCACGGAATCCACGCTGATGTAGTTGCTGGCCGGATTGATTTCGTCGGGCCCGACGAGCCTGTAGCGCAACGTCGCGTCATGCTCGTCGATGAGCTCGACCCACGCGCCAAAAAATACCTTGCTGAGGTCGCCTGGCAACTGGCGCACGACCGTCACCGTTTCGAGCCGTTTGCGCAAGTAGCGCACGCGCCGGTCGATTTCGCGCAGGCGTTTCTTGCCATAGGTGTATTCGGCATTTTCAGAACGGTCGCCCTGCGCAGCCGCCTCGCTGACGGACTGCGTGACTTTCGGACGTTCGACCTTCCACAGGTAATGCAACTCGTCTTTCAGCGCCAGCTCGCCTTCGGGCGTGATGTACGGCGCCAGCGGCGCGGAGGGAGGGCGATAGCGCGACATGGCTCAGGCGCTGTGGGCGATCGGCAGTTCTAGCTGCGTCAGCGGCGCGCCGCCGCGCATGCGCACGCCTAGCCCGATCAGGCGCACAGGCTTGTTACCGCGTTCGAAGCCGGTGCGACACAATCGACGATAGCCGTCGAGATCCGGCATGAAGGCGACATGCTCTGCGGTCGTCGTCACGAAGTCGTTGAACTTCAGTTTCACGAAAAGCTTGCCGATCGAAACATCATGCCGGGTGTGGCCCAGGCGCTGCTGAAGGTCGGCATACAGCTCCGGCAGCATCGCCAGGCATTGCTCGACGCTCGCGAGATCTTCGGCGTAGGTTTGCTCGACGCTGATGGATTTGCGCGCATGTTCGGTGCGTATCTGCCGTTCGTCCTGCCCGCGGCTGAGCTGGTACAACCGCTCGCCGAACGCTCCGAACATTTCCAGCAATTGCGGCTGCGAGTACCGTTGCAGGTCTGCGCAGGTTTCGATCCCGAGTAACTGCATCCGGCGCGCCGTGACCTTGCCGACGCCATGGATTTTCGTCACGGGTAGCGCGCGCACGAAGTCGGGCACCATCGCGGGCGTGATCGTGAACTGGCCGTCGGGCTTCTTCCAGTCGCTGGCGATCTTTGCGAGGAACTTGTTCGGCGCGATGCCGGCCGACAGCGTGATGCCGACATCCTTGCGCACGCGCGCGCGAATCTCGCGCGCGATCAGCGAGGCGCTACCCTTGCAGGCCGTGCTGTCGGTGACGTCCAGGAAGGCCTCGTCGAGCGAGAGTGGCTCGATCAGGTCGGTGTAGTTGCGAAAGATGTCGGTGACTTCCTGTGAGGCGACGACGTACTTTTCCATGTTTGGCGGAATGACGATCAGGTCGCGGCAAAGGCGTCGCGCGGTCGACGTCGCCATGGCCGAATGTACGCCGTACCGGCGCGCCTCGTAGTTGCACGTGGAGATCACGCCACGCCGGTCCGCCGCGCCGCCAACGGCCACCGGCAAACCACGCAGCGCGGGGTCGTCGCGCATTTCGATCGCGGCGTAAAAGCAGTCGCAGTCGCAGTGGATGAATTTGCTGGGCATGGGGCCACTATACGTGAAGTGGTAGCGCGCATTCCATGACGGCGGCCGACGTCGGGCGGCGGATCATAAAGTAGGACGACTTGAGCGTCGTTAACCTCATCACGGAGTCAACGCACCGGTTGCAGCACTCTGCATGAGCATGGCTGCAATGGTAGCATCCGCAAAATTTCAGTGCGGCCTCAACGGCCAATTCGAGTATGCGTACAACAGGTCATTTCTGGCGGGCGGCGTCGTACGCCGACAGGGTTGAATCGTGATATTGCAGGGAGAATGGCGCGCGGACATAGAGGGTCTGAGGGCTGTCGCGATATTGAGCGTGGTCGCCGCCCATGCGGGCCTTTCTCTGGCACCCGGAGGCTTCACCGGCGTCGATATATTCTTCGTGCTGTCCGGATATCTCATCACCGGGCTGCTGGTGCGGGAGCTGGCGCGGACGGGCACGATCGACTTCGCCATGTTTTACGCACGCCGGCTTCAGCGATTGCTGCCGGGGCTTGCGCTGATGCTGGTCGTGGTAGTAATGGCGGCTGCCGTGCTACTGGCGCCATACGAGCAGGTGCCGCAGGCATCGACGCTCTCGCTGGCATTTCTCTGGCTCAGCAACTTTCACTTCAGTCTCGCGGATTTCGGATATTTCGACGCAGCAAGCGAAACCAATCTTCTGTTGCACACCTGGTCTCTAGGCGTAGAGGAACAGTTCTACCTCGTGTGGCCGTTGTTGTTGCTGTGGTTATTTTCCGGGGGTGGCAACCCCATGATGCGGACGAATCGGCTACGCCGAGGACTGGCATGGATACTGTTCGTCGGGTTGGCGACCAGCCTGATGCTCAGCTACGCGAGCCCTCTGTGGGGCTTTTACTCGATGCCTTCGCGTGCGTGGCAATTCGCGCTCGGGGGCCTTGTGTATCTGTATGCCGATACTGGCAGCAGCGCCTTGGCAACGCCGGATGTGCCTCACCCTCGCCATCGCGCGTTTCATCTGGCAGCCGGCTGGGCCGGCGCAACGCTGATTCTCGGAAGCGTCCTTTTCCTGCATGAGCGCATGACATACCCCGGCCTGTGGGCCCTGCTGCCGTCTGCTGGTGCCGCCCTCGTGATTATTGCCGGCACCAGGCAGGCTGCGACTCATGGTTTCGGCCGCGTGCTGACATTGCCTCCCATGCGCTTCCTCGGAAAGGTGTCGTACTCATGGTACCTATGGCACTGGCCGGTGTTCGTACTCGGCGACGTGTTGCAGCCAGAGGCGACTCTCGGCTTTCGCATGGCCTTGATTGCCATCTCGCTGCTACTGGCCGTCGTTGCCTATTTCATACTCGAACAGCCGCTGCGCGTCAGTACATGGTTGCGCGCGCGGCCGGCGTACACGCTGGCCGGGTCGCTGGTAGTCATGGCCAGCGGAGCGATTCTGGGCTCGGCGTGGGCCGGAACCGCGGGGCGGTGGGCGGAAGCTCCCGACCAGGTCGCATTCCAGCAACTGCGCAATGACGTGCCGCAGCTTTATTCACAGGGATGCGACGAGTGGATCAGCAGTGCGCAGGTTAGAGTTTGCAGTTACGGCCAGCAGGATGCGCAGAATACCGCCGTATTGTTTGGCGATAGCGTAGGGTTGCAATGGTTTTCGGCGCTCGCACCGCACTACCTGCAAAGTGGCTGGCGCGTACTCGTGGTGACCAAGTCGTCGTGCCCGATGGTCGATGTGCCGATTTTCTACGAGAGGATCGGCGCTGAATACGTCGTGTGCGAGCAATGGCGCAGCGCTGCAGTGCAATTTCTCGCGCAGCTGAAACCGGCTGTCATCTTCATGGGCAGCACGGCGACATACGCCTATTCGCCGGAAGAATGGCGTGATGGCTCCGCGCGCATCCTTGCACCGCTGGCTGCAGCCGCCGGTAAGGTCTATGTGATACGCGGAACGCCGCGCCTGGCATTCGACGGCCCGGGTTGTCTCGCCCGCCTCGAATGGCAGCCCGCGATGCTTGCATCACTGTACTCCTGCGCCTCACGTCCGCAAACGCTTCCCGACGAAGCCGTCGACGACGCATTGCGTACCGCAGCAGCGCCGTTCGCCAATGTGCGGGTGGTGGACTTCAACCCAATACTGTGCCCGGACGGACTCTGTCGTGCGAAACATGGTGACAGCGTAGTGTTCAGGGACTTTCAGCACATAGCAAATGCACATGTCGCATCGTTGCAGCAGGAGGTGTGGGATGTCATCGCCGCTGCTAAGTGAACCGCTGTTGAAAGACGATGCACTTGCGATGCGCCGCACGCTGACCATCCTGATTCCGACGTACAACCGTGCCGAATACCTGCAGCGAAACCTCCAGCAGCTTTGCACGTATATCTCCCGTAACCACCTGGAGCAGCATATCGGCATTCTGGTGTCGAACAACCTGTCGCCAGATGACACGGTTGCCGCCATCGCCGACGTGAGGGCGGCATGGCCGGCTGTAGCGTTGGACCTGATTAACCAGTCCGAGAACATCGGGTCGGTTCGCAACGTTCTGTTCCTGCTCGGGGCAGCCACGACCGAATACATTCTTTACGTGGGGGACGACGACTATATCGACGAATGCTTCCTGCTTCGCGTGGTGGAACTCGTACGCGCGAAGCAGATCGCGCTGGTTGTACCGAGCAATGTGGCGATCAGCATCGATGGCGATCTCATCGGCTACGGTCGGGACGTCGGCGTCCCCGAGCGGAGAATGCAGCCGGGACTTCGCTCCTGCCTGTACTTTGCCTGGCGGGGGCACCAGATGAGCGGGCTGGTGTTCAGGCGCGAAGGTCTCATGGACCTGTGCCGCCGCCACCACATCGACAACATGTACCTCTTCATCTATCTGGTCGCCGTTAGCGCGTTACGCGGCGACGCCGTGCACCTGACCAAACACCCGGTGAAGGTATCGACGCCGACACAACAGGCAAAAGGCTGGAGTTATGGTGACGACGGCTTGCTCGGCGACGTATTCGCCAATTATGCACATCTCGATGGCATTGGCTGGGCGGGCCGCAGCGCGCTGGAAATGAAGTTCCTGTGGGTACAGTACTGGCGGTACGCGATGTATCTGAAACTTGGGTTGCCCGCGTTTTGCCGTTGCCTGTGGAGGATCGTCGCCGGAACATGGACTTCACCGCTGACACGCATCCTGTTCCCCGTGTCGCTGCCTTTGTTGTTACCGTTGAAGGCGGTTATGCTGGCGATCAATGGTGAACTGGGCTCCACTTTGAAGAGAAAAGTCGAGATTTGACGCGTATTCGCCGTGACCAATGCAGTAAAGTCGCCGGCCCGAAAGTCCGGCCAGCACATGGTCAACAGGCGAAGCGGTAACGGCGAGAGAGTCATGCTGAAAGAACGCTGGAAAGGAACACGACGATAATGAAAGTAGTAATACTTGCCGGCGGCTACGGCACGCGCCTGGCAGAAGCCACGGACCTGATACCGAAGCCCATGGTGGAAATCGGCGGGCGACCGATCCTGTGGCACATCATGAAGATCTATTCCCATTACGGATTCGATGACTTCGTCATCCTGCTGGGCTACAAGGGTTACCGCATCAAGGAGTATTTCGCCAACTACCATCTTCACCAGAATGACATCCGAATCGACTTCAGGACGAATACGACCGAAGTGCTCAGCAATGGCAGCGAACCGTGGAGAGTGACCTTGCTGGATACGGGCCCCGATACGATGACAGGCGGCCGCATCCGCCGTGCACGCGCGCATATCGGCGAAGAACCGTTTCTTCTCAGCTATGGCGACGGTGTTGCTGACGTCGATCTGAATGCCTTGCTGGAGTTCCATCGGAGACAAGGCGGAACGGCCACGTTGACGGCCGTGCAGCCGGAAGCACGCTTCGGTAACCTCGCTGTGCGAACCGATGGCTTCATCCGCGACTTCAGCGAAAAACCGAAGACGGAGTCGGGCTGGATCAACGGTGGTTTTTTTGTCATGGAACCCGGAATCTTCCAGTACCTCGACGGCGACGCCTGCATTCTCGAACAGGGACCACTGCAGAACCTGGTTAACGAGAGCAAGCTCTCGGCTTTCCATCACCACGGCTTCTGGCAGTGCATGGATACGCTTCGCGACAACAAGAAACTGAACCAGATATGGGACGAGGGCAGGGCGCCTTGGAAAGTCTGGGAGTGAATTCCTTCCGAGAATCCTTCGAGGGGCGCCGCGTTTTCGTTACCGGGCACACGGGCTTCAAAGGCTCCTGGCTTTGCCAGTGGCTGCTGATGCTCGGAGCGGAGGTGAGGGGTTACGCACTTGCGCCGGATAAACCACTCAATCATTTCACCCTGCTCGACTTGCCAATGGATTCAGAATTGGGCGATATCCGCGATGTACGGCAGCTCGCCCGCTCGATCGGCAGCTTCCAGCCCGAGTTCATCTTTCATCTGGCGGCACAGCCCCTCGTAAAACGGTCCTATAACAATCCGGCTGAAACATATTCGACAAACGTGATGGGGCTCGTCAACGTACTCGACACCGCGCTCACGACGGAATCGGTGCAGGGAGTGCTGAACGTCACGAGCGACAAGTGCTACGAGAATCGCCGCATTGCCGAGGGATACCGCGAAACGGATCCGATGGGCGGCCATGATCCATATAGCGCATCTAAAGGCTGTGCCGAACTGATTACGGCGAGTTACAGGCGTTCGTTCTTCGAGCCGGCCGGCAAGCTGCTCGCTAGTGCACGGGCAGGCAATGTAGTCGGCGGCGGAGACTGGTCCGACGACCGGCTCGTGCCGGACGTCATTCGCGCCATTGAACGCCGCGAGCCCGTGCGCATACGCCGTCCAGGCGCAACGCGCCCGTGGCAGCATGTGCTCGAACCGCTGCGCGGCTACCTGTCGCTGGCTGCCCGCATGATGGCGGGTGACCGCAATGTCTGCGAGGGCTGGAACTTCGGAACGACGCAGTTGCAGGGTTGCACCGTCGCCGAAGTGCTGGCCTGCATGCATCGTTGCTGGCCCGTATTCGACATCGAATTCGCGCCCGAAGATGCGACGTTCCATGAAGCGGACCTGTTGCAATTGAATAGTGAAAAAGCCTTCCAGTGCCTGCAATGGCAACCGCTGCTGACGACGCAGGCGGCCTTTGAGATGACGATGGGCTGGTATCGCGACTTCTACACGAATAGTGCCATAGCCACTCAGCGGCAGATTCGTTCCTACGACGAGCTGGCGCGCATGGAGCCGATGCCGTGTTGACGCCCGCATTTGCCTCTTCGTTAGCGGAGTCCCTGCAACCACATTCGGCCCTGCTCGGGCGCCTGTCAGGCACGCGGGTGTTGATCACCGGCGCAAATGGCCTGATTCCAGGCACGTTGCTCGCCAGCCTTGCCGTGGCCAAGCGCGATCTTGGCATCACTGTTGACGTGACCGCCGTCTGCCATCGCAACCGGCAACACTTGGATGCCCTGATTACTGCCGGGTTCGACAACATCAACGTCGTCACTGGCGATCTTGCCGAAGGGCTGCCACAGGAGTTACGCATGCAGCGTTTCGACTATGTGCTGCACGGCGCATCGCTTGCCTCGCCGCGAAAGTATCTGGCACAGCGCGTCGCTACAATGAAGGTGAATGTGCTGGCAACCCTCCAACTGCTCGAAAAAGCACGTGAGGACGCCACCGCTAACCTGCTCTATATAGGATCGGGTGAGATATATGGCAGCCCGGATGTCGATGATGTGCCGACGCCGGAGAGCTACATTCCGCGCGTCGATCATCTTGTCGATCGCGCGTGTTACTCGGAATCGAAGCGTTTTGCCGAATCTCTCTGCCAGCAGTTCAGCCTCGAGACGGCGCAGACGGTTTCTGTCGTGCGTCCTATACATGTATTCGGGCCGGGACTGCTGCCGAACGATGGTCGTGTCGTCGCGGATTTTCTGGCCGACGCGCGCGCCGGCCGGCCCATCGTCGTCAATAGTGACGGCAGCGATCGCCGCGCCTTCTGCTACAGTCTCGACTCGAACCTGATGCTGCTGCACGTGTTACTGCGGCACGTCAATGGCTTCGACGTGTTCAATGTCGGGAACCCCGACAACGACGTATCGATTGCGCAACTGGCTCGCATGGTGGCGTCGCTGGCCGGTGTCGAAGTCGACATTCGCGGCTTAAAACCCGCTTCGGCGCTCGGAACCCCGGCTCGCTCGGCGCCCGCCATTGGCAAGATAGTGCAACGCTTCGGCGTAAAGCCTCGATACGGTCTTAAGGAAGCCTTGAAGCTGACACTGGAGTGGATGCGTGACAGCTGATCTGTACAGCGATATTTCGCAGTGCCGCGTGTGTAACAGTACGCGGTTGCAGCTCGTGCGTGCCTTCAGGAACGTTTTGCCGGCAGGCTTGTACCCAGATAGACCCTCATCAGTCCGCTTGCCGCTGACCTTGCTGCAGTGTGAAAGCTGCGGCCATGCCCAGCTGCGCGAGAAGATCGCCGAGTCGATCTATGAGAACTACATCTACGTTACGCCACCATCATCGGACCTGTCGGACTACCTGATAACGCTGGCGGGGGATTTGCGTGAGCGCTTCAACCTGCATGGGAAGCGGATTCTCGAAGCCGGAAGCTCTAATGGCGCATTCCTGAAGTTCTTTGCAGCAGATAATGACGTTCTCGGCATCGAACCGTCGATCACGCTCGCGCAGATCGCGCACAGAGACTATGGCGTGCAGACGATCCAGGGATATCTCGGGGTCGTGAGCCCGCCAGGCACATACGACATGATCTTCTGCCGTCATGTGCTCGAGCATATCAACGACATCGAGGCATTCACGGCAGCTCTCACTGCGGCATGCAGGCCGGGCAGCCTGCTGCTGATCGAGGTGCCGAGTTTCGATCGCACTGTGTCACAGGAAAATTATTCAAATATTTTTCATGAACATGTTAACTATTTTTCGCGCGATGTACTGCGCAGCCTGTTTGCCAAGAAATGTTTCGCGCTCGTGCACTCATACGACAACGAAATTCACGGCGGCTCGATGGGGCTAGTGTTCGAATACAAAGGCGAGCCAGTTGCGGTGGAGGCAGGAGCCGTCACTGACGCCGGGCAGCTGTACCGTAACTTCAATGCATATCTGCAGAATGTCCACTTGTTGCTGCGAGCCGAGCGATTCATCGGCTACGGTGCGGCACATCGTACCTTTACGCTGTTGTCGATGCTTGGGCTCGTGGACAGGGTGGACTACATCGTCGACAAGAACCCGGGCTATGCGGGCAAATTCATTGGCGGCACTGCCATTCCGATACGCCGACTGGATAGCCTGGATAAGGAGAAAGGACGCGAGATCATCGTGTTCGCATCGTCGTACGAAAAGCAGATCCTGACCGAGAACGGCCCGGCGCTCGGGCGCAACACTTTCATTTGCGTGGGTTCCAGCCCGAGGCGCGTGCAGCATACGAACATGATGGCTAGCGCCATCCGGCGTCACGTGCTGCGCATGAAGCACGGCTCCGGTTCATCGCATTCCGGCTCGGCGCTTTCCATTGCCGACATACTGGCTGTACTTTATTTCAAAGTGCTGGACGTCGATCCGGCCGACCCGCGCAAACCCGATCGCGATCGCTTCTTGCTCAGCAAGGGACATGCGAGCGCTGCGTTATATGCCACGCTGGCGGAGCGCGGCTTCTTCCCGGTCGAGAAACTACAGGGCTTCTTTCGTAACGGCGGCGTATTGCCCGGCCACGTCGACATGACAGCAGTACCTGGCATCGAGGCATCGTCGGGATCGCTCGGCCATGGGCTCTCACTCGGGCTCGGTATGGCGCTCGCGCTGCGGCGGGATGTGCCGGGGAAACGCGTGTTCGTGCTTTGCGGCGACGGCGAGATGGACGAGGGTTCTGTGTGGGAGGCGATCATGTACGCGCCTCGAATAGGGCTCGACAACCTTGCGCTGATCGTCGACCAGAACGGACTGCAGGGCTATGCGCCCGATGGCGCCGAGCAGGGCGAGCCGCTGGCGGCACGCATCGCGGCGTTCGGCTGGCATGCGATCGAGGTCGACGGACACGATCACGAAGCGCTTGCGGCGGCGCTCGCGCAAAAGCCCGGACGCCCCCTCGCGATCGTGGCGAAGACGGTGAAGGGCAAGGGCGTCAGCTACATGGAGAACGCGTTCATCTGGCACTACAAGTCACCGAACGAGCAGCAACTCGCGCAGGCTTTAAAAGAACTCGAATGAGAACGACCTTCGTCAAGACGCTCACCGCTCTCGCCACACAGGACGAGCGCATTTTCCTGATCACTCCCGACATGGGTTTTTCGGTCCTGGAAACCTTCCAGGACCGCTTCCCTGACCGCTTCCTGAACGTCGGCATTGCGGAAAGCAACGCCGTCGGCATCGCCGCCGGGCTCGCACTCAGCGGAAAGATCGTATACGTGTACAGCATCATTCCCTTCGTTTGCATGCGTCCGTTCGAGCAGGTGAGGGTGGATGTCGCATACATGAACACGAATGTGCGTCTCGTCGGCGTAGGCGCCGGTCTAAGCTACGGGCCGGCCGGCGGTACCCACCATGCGGTCGAGGACGTTGCGCTGATGCGCGCCTTGCCGAACATGAGCGTCGTGTCGCCATGCGATCCCTGGGAGGTGGCACAGGCAGTTTCGCTATCGGTGCAACACCAGGGGCCGATGTACATTCGCCTTGCTCGCAATGGCGAGCCGGTGGTTTCAAATCCGGACGCAGCGCTCGGCTTTGGCCACCTGAATTCGCTGCGGCGGGAACCGGGCGCTGACGTGTTGTTGCTGTTCAGCGGCAACGCGAGTGACATCGCGCTCGCGGTGCATGAAGGGCTGAGACGCGAAGGCGTCGTGGCGAGCCTCATCAGCGTGCCCTTCCTGAAGCCGCTGGACAGCGCCGGCCTCCTCGCTGAGATGACCGACAAAAAGCTGGTGGTGACGATCGAGGAGCATTGCCAGACCGGCGGCCTCGCAAGCGCCGTCGCCGAAGTTCTCGTTGCCACCGACAATCGGCCGCGGTTCAGGGCCTACAATCTCGGCGATCGTTACTCACATGTTGTCGGTAACCAGCAATTCATTCGGGAGCGGTTCGGCTTTACGGCCGAGTCCATTTTGCGCGACTTGTCGCCGCAGCTCCGGTCACCCATGCATGAAGGTTCAACATGACCAGCAAAGCTGAAGAACTCAAGGCCGAAATCCAGCAAAAGGTGCGGGAGTACTACGCGCTGGTCCACCAGCCGGAGCAGGAAAAGCTGTTCGTGGCCGGTGAGAGTCGCCTCGGTTGCGCCGGCCGCGTGTTCGATGAAGCCGAGATCGTCAACCTCGTGGACTCAGCGCTGGATTTCTGGCTCACGTACGGCAGCTACTCGAGAAAGTTCGAGTCGGCTTTAGCAAAAGCGATTGGTATTCGACATGCATTCATCGTGAACTCAGGTTCATCTGCGAATCTGCTCGCGTTCTTCACGTTGACCTCGCCCGCGCTCGGCGACCGCCGGATACAGCGCGGAGACGAAGTCATTACGGTGGCAGCCGGCTTTCCGACAACAGTAGCTCCTGTGGTGCAGTATGGTGCCGTCCCGGTGTTCGTCGATATTGGCCTTGGCGATTACAACATCGACGTATCCCAGCTGGATAAGGCGCTGTCGCCTCGCAGCAAGGCAGTGATGATCGCGCATACGCTCGGAAATCCGTTCGACATCGCGGCGGTCAGGGCATTTTGCGAGAAACATCGACTGTGGTTGGTCGAAGACAACTGCGATGCGCTGGGCTCGCTCTATCACGGTAAGTACACCGGAACCTTTGGCGATATCGGTACCAGCAGCTTTTATCCGGCCCACCACATCACGACTGGCGAGGGCGGCGCGGTGTACACGCGTGACAAGCACCTGCGCAAGATCATGCTGTCGTTGCTGAACTGGGGACGTGATTGCTGGTGCGATAGCGGGAAGGACAATACCTGTGGCATGCGCTTCGAACACGAGCTGGGCAGCCTGCCAAAGGGTTATGACCACAAGTACATTTATAGCCACTTCGGGTTCAACCTGAAGCCCACCGACATGCAATCGGCGGTAGGCCTCGCGCAGCTCGGCAAGCTGGAGGCGTTCGGAGCCGCGCGGCGCGCGAACTTCGCCACCCTCTACGATTGCCTAAGGCCGCTGGAGAAGCATTTCATTCTGCCGCACGCCACGCCAGGCAGCGATCCGAGCTGGTTCGGTTTCCTGTTGACCGTACGCGATGGCAGCCCAGTACAGCGCAATGCACTGGTGCAGGAACTCGAGGCACAGAACATCCAGACGCGAAATCTGTTCGCGGGCAACCTGATTAGGCACCCTTGCTTCGATCACTTACGCAGGGACGTCGATTACCGCGTGATCGGGGACCTGCCGAATACGGAAAAGGTGATGTCGGATACCTTTTGGGTCGGCCTGTACCCGGGACTCAACGCGGAGAAAATGCGGTTCATCGGTCAGGCCATCGCGCGCCATGTTGAGCGCGTTGCTTGACCACGGCGGTTTCGTTGTGGCGGGACGTCTGTCATGCGTCAAGGTCCGGACTGAAATGAATGCCGCGGGTCTCGCGCAGGCTTTCTACGCCGCACTGGGTGATCGGCGCGCGCGCTGGATGGGCTCGATACTGTCCGTCGCCGCGATTCTGCTGATCTGCCGGACGCTGTATCTCGAGCGCGGACGGCTGGCACAGGTGGATCCCGATCGTGATTTGCTAGTCGCCGCCACGGTGAGCGTGCTCGTCGTGGTTCTGGGCAACCTCCTTGGTAGTACAGCCAGTTGGCTTTTGCTGCGCAAGCAGGCCGTGACGCTCACATTCCCGTTTCTGGTTGCCGTCAATGGCATCGCGCAGATGGCGAAGTACCTCCCCGGTAACGTCGCCCATCTCGTCGGCCGCTTCTTTGTGATCAAGCATCACACTGACGCCAGGGCGGCGCTGGCCTTTTCGATCTACGAACTACTGTTGCTGAGTCTCGCAGGTTGTGGACTGGGCTTGTTCTACGTTCACTTCGTTCAGCGCGAGACGTTGGCATTGTTCCCCGTAGCATTGCTGTCGCTGCTCTTTCTGGGTGCTGGCGTGCTGGTACTGTTGCGCGCGGGATTCCTGAAGACGTCGCTGGCGGACCTCAGTCTTGCGGTGATGCTGTACCTCGTTTCCTACCTTTGTTACGGGCTGGCATTCAGCACGCTGTTCCAGCTCGTGTTCGATGTGAAGGCAGCCGACATCTTCCTGTGCGCGGTACTTTTCGCGCTTGCCTTCGTTGCGGGCTACGTGACGCCCGGGGCACCCGGCGGGCTGGGTGTCAGGGAGTTCGTTTTCATGGTCCTCGCGCAACCTTTCATCGATACGACGCTCGCCGTCAGCGTAGTCGTCATGTTCCGATTGTTCTCCGTGGCGGGCGACCTGGTATTTTCCATTGCAGCACTGAGCATCAAAAAGGTGTTCGACGTGAAGCTTTTACCGTAGCCAACGTGCGTGCACTGCATCGGACGGGAATTCTTCCCGTGGCGTAACCTTGCGAAGTTGGCTTGAATGCGCAAGCAGCCCGCGGCAAGGCAAATCTCCCGCATGCGGGCATCACGCAAGGCGCATCAACAACACATGGATATCCTGGAAGTCATCAAGCCAGCAGACGGCAGCCGCGTCGTTCGTGGCGGCACTGAAGCCGTGCTGATCGGACAGCCTCCCGAAGTGTTGAAAGGACTCCTGCTGGCGGGTATCCCGACTTTCGACACACTCGTGTTGACCTCGTGCAAGGAGCGCGATGGCTCGCTGCTGAACAATCTCGAATTTCCGCTGTACTACTTCCTGTTCATGGGCTCCGGCCTGCGGGATGGAAAGAAACTAAACCTCGTCGGCGAGGCTGGTGACATCGGGCGCGTGCTGAGGCTGCTGCGCCTCACGTTGGTGGGGCC
>DASWWP010000052.1:0-4739 GCA_036405915.1 Pseudomonadales bacterium | reverse complement strand
GGCGATCGGCTCGTACAACTTCGGCGACTACGGCGTAAGCCTGATCGGCCGGTATTACGACAGCACGATCGTCAGCCAGGCGGGCATCCTCTGGCGCGAAGGCTTCGAAGTGGACGACAACACGATCGCATCGCAGACCGTTGCGAACCTCGTGCTGAGCTATCGCGGCGAAACGGCCAATGGCGGCAACTGGGTCGCGAGCTTCAACGTCAACAACCTGTTCGACCGCGACCCGCCGATCCAGGCGTCGGAAAACCTGCGCGGCGGCCAGCAGGGCGTCGGTAACGTGTACGACGTGTTCGGCAGAAGGTACCAGCTGTCTCTTAACTACAATTTCTGAGACCAGGCGATAGGTGGAACACGGAAGTTCCACGCACAAAAAAAGGCCGCTCTCGAGCGGCCTTTTTTTATTGCGGCGGATTTACTGGCCGTTGAGGAAATCCATCTTCCCAACCGGCACGCCGTTGTGGCGCAGGATGTTATAGGTCGTCGTGATGTGGAAGAACACGTTCGGCAAGGCCCAGTTTCTAAGGAAGAAATCACCGACGAATTCCAGCTCGCGCGGACCGGCCTGCAACTTGACCTGCTTCTGTTCCGTGCCGTCGATCTGCTCTGCCTTCAGCGTCTGCAGGAAGCTGACGGTTTTGTCGATGCGCGCCTGCAGTTCCGCGAAAGTCGTTTCCGTGTCTTCGAATTTCGGAATCTCGATGCCAGCGAGCCGTGCGCCACAGCCCTTGGCAACGTCGCAGGCAATCTGCACCTGGCGCGACAGCGGGAACATGTCGGGATACAGGCGCGAGCCGGTCAGCACCTTCTCGTCGATCTTCTTTTCAGTGGCGTAATCGGCGCCTTTCTTGAGGATGTTCGACAGGCTCTTGAGGTAGTGCAGGAAGACGGGTACGGAGGAGGAATACATGGAAAGCGACATACGGGCCTCGTGTGGACGCGATTGTGGACACAAAAAAGTGGCCGGATTCTACTCCAGCCACCCTGCCCCGCAAGACCTATTCGACGAATGCGCGCTCGATCACGTAGTGGCCCTGGTTGCCGTGACGCGCCTCCTGGAAGCCCATGTCGTTCAGGATTCGGCAAGTGTCCTTCAACATCGACGGGCTGCCGCACAGCATGAAGCGATCGTCGGCCTGCGTCGGCGCCGGAAGCCCCAGGTCGCGGAACAACTTGCCGCTGACGATCAGGTCCGTGATGCGGCCGTTGTTGCGGAAGCGCTCGCGCGTCACCGTCGGGTAATACAGCAGCTTCTCCTGGATCGTCTCGCCGAAGAATTCGTTATTCGGCAATTCGTTCGTGATGTAGTCCTGGTAAGCCAGCTCGCTGATGAGGCGCACGCCATGCACGAGGATGATTTTCTCGTACAGTTCGTACACTTCCGGGTCCTTGATGATGCTCATGAACGGCGCGAGCCCGGTACCGGTGCCGAACAGGTACAGATGCTTGCCCGGCAGCAGGTTCTCGGCGACGAGCGTGCCGGTGGGCTTGGCACCGACCAGCACTTCGTCGCCGACTTTCAGGTGCTGCAGTCGCGATGTCAGTGCACCGTCCTGCACCTTGATGCTGAAGAACTCGAGCTGGTCTTCGTAGTTCGCGCTGACCATGCTATACGCGCGCACGAGCGGTTTATCGTCGACAGTCAGGCCGATCATCGTGAAGAAGCCGTTCTTGTAGCGAAAGCCCGGATCGCGTGTCGTCGTGAAGCTGAACAGGGTGTCGTTCCAGTGATGAACGCTGGTGACGGTTTCGTGCTGGTACTTGCTGCTCATGGGTCGGGATCCGCATCCAGGAAAGTGGGCGGCATTCTAATTTTCACGATTTAACAGGTACAATCGTTAATACCCAATTAGATATCCGGTTATTCCGAATATGAAGTTCACGCTCCGCCAGCTCGAAATCTTTCTGGCGATCGCACGCCACGACAATCTCGGGCGGGCTGCCACCGACCTGAACCTGTCGCAGTCAGCAGCGAGCGATGCGCTGCGCGAGCTGGAACACCAGTTCGACGTGCAGCTGTTCGATCGCGTCGGCAAACGCCTTCAGCTCAACGACCTCGGTCGCTTCCTGCAGCCGCGGGCAGAGGAGCTCCTGAGCCGCGCACAGGCGCTCGAGCAGGCGCTGGCGGTACATGAAGGCGTCGGCAGCCTGAAGGTCGGTGCCACGGTCACGATCGGCAGTGCGCTCGCAATCCCGCTCATCAGCCAGTATCGGCAGCGCTACCCGACGAGCCGCGTGACGCTGGAAGTTGCCAACACCGGCCAGATCAGCCAAAAGGTAGCGAACTTCGAACTGGACATAGGTCTGATCGAAGGCGAAGTGAACAATCCGGTGCTCGAAATCACGCGCTGGCGTACCGACCGCCTCGTGTTGTTCGCGAGCCGAAGGCACGTGCTCGCGGCGAAGGCCGCACTCGACACCGGCGATCTGCGCGCTGCGAACTGGATCCTGCGCGAAACCGGTTCTGGCACGCGCCAAACGTTCGACAGGGTCATGCACGACATCGTCCCCGACCTGCACATCGCGCTGGAGTTGCAACAAACCGAAGCCATCCTGCAGGCCGTAAAGGCCGGCCTTGGACTCGGCTGCCTGTCGGAAGTGCTATTGCAGGATGCCTTTCGTAGCGGTGAATTCGTGCAGTTGCATGCGCCGGAGCGGGATTTCACGCGCCACCTTTACATGATTCTCCACCGCAACAAGTACAAAAGTGCGGCAATATCGCATTGGCAGACGCTATGTAATGAAAGCGCGAGTTGAGAGCTCTTTCCTCGCACCGCGAAAGTTGAAATCGCGCAAGTGTTGTTCGACCATTGGCCAGCTCCGCTATTGCACCAACCCGACCTCTCACTGGACAGGAAAACCACATGTTCGAATGGATCAGCAGTCCGGAAGCCTGGATTGCGCTGACTACGCTCGTTGCCCTCGAAATCGTTCTGGGTATCGACAACATCATTTTCATTTCCATCCTGGTCGGCCGCCTGCCGCCCCACGAGCGCGAGCTTGCGCGCCGCCTCGGCATCGGGTTCGCGATGCTTACGCGCCTGATGCTGCTTTTCAGCCTGTCGTGGATCATCGGGCTGACGGATCCCTGGTTCACGGTGCTCGGTGAAGAGATTTCCGGCCGCGACATCGTGCTGATCGGCGGCGGCCTCTTCCTGCTGTTCAAGTCGACGAAGGAAGTGCACGCCTCGCTCGAAGGTGACGAGGGAGGAATCGAAACGAGAGTGGCCGAAAGCATGATCTCGACGATCGTGCAGATCGCGATCCTCGACATCGTGTTCTCGCTCGACTCTGTCATCACGGCAGTCGGGCTCGTCGATCACCTGTCGATCATGGTAATCGCGATCGTCATCGCCGTTCTCGTCATGATGTTTTCAGCGCGTCCCGTCGGCGAATTCATCGACAAGCATCCCACGCTGAAAATGCTCGCGCTGTCGTTCCTGATGATGATCGGCCTGACGCTGATCGTCGAAGGCTTCGACGTACACGTACCCAAGGGCTACATCTACTTCGCGATGGCCTTCTCGGTATTCGTCGAAGTCATGAACATCCAGCTGCGCAAGCGCATGCAGCACAAGCCGCCTGCCCAGCATTGACCCCTGCCTGGCAATAGGCCAATTCTATTGCCTACATCCGGCCGGCCGATTTTTATAATCGACCCGGCCGGCCTAGCATGCCTCTCGTAAAGCCGCTGACCGATAGCAGCGGCTCGTGACCCTGACGACCACTACGAGGAGCAAAGCATGACCACTTCACTGATCAATTCCCATGTGCTGCCATTCACTGCGACTGCCTACCACAACGGCAAGGACGTGAAGGTGAGCGACGCCGACCTCAAGGGCAAATGGAGCGTCGTCTTCTTCTATCCCGCGGACTTCACGTTCGTGTGCCCGACGGAACTCGAGGATCTCGCAGACAACTACGAAGAGTTCACGAAGCTCGGCGTGGAGATCTACTCGGTATCGACGGACAAGCACTTCACGCACAAGGCCTGGCATGACACGTCGCCGGCGATCAAGAAGATCCGGTTCCCGATGATCGCCGACCCGACTGGTCGCATCTCACGCAACTTCGGCGTGCTCGTGGAAGACGAAGGCCTTGCTCTGCGTGGCACGTTCGTCGTCAACCCCGAGGGGGTGATCAAGGTCATGGAAGTGCACGACCTTGGCATCGGCCGCGCAGCAAGTGAATTGCTGCGCAAGATCCAGGCCGCACAGTACGTCGCGGAACATGACGGCGAAGTGTGCCCGGCCTCGTGGAAACCCGGTGCGAAAACGCTCACGCCGTCGCTGGATCTCGTCGGCAAGATCTGAGCAAGACCGTGAGGGCGGACTGCGCGCAGTGGGGAAAGCCCGCGCGCAGATCCGCCTCGCCCTGGATACGCACGGCCCTACCTCGAACGCCCTGTCCCTGAAAGGCAATATCGCTGTAAGGCCATACGCAAAAGGCAATATCAAAAAGGAGAGCACCATGCTCGACCAGAATCTCAAACAACAGTTGCAGGGCCTGCTCGACAAGGTTCCCGGCCGGGTAGAACTGCAACTGACGCTCGATGCGAGCGCGGAAAGCCGCGAGCTCGAACAGCTCGCGCATGAACTGGCTGCGCTTTCCGACAGGGTTGCGCTCGCCAGCACGCCAGGCAATGCCAAACGCACGCCGACTCTCGAGATCGTCGCGGCGGACCGCGGCACGCGAATCAGCTTCGCGGGCATCCCGTCGGGCCACGAGTTCAC
>DASWWP010000051.1:0-27966 GCA_036405915.1 Pseudomonadales bacterium | reverse complement strand
GGTCATTCGCCGCCTGCACCTGCCGATGGACAGCATCGAAGAGATGTTCCGGCGCATGGTCTTCAACATCCTCGCGCGCAACCAGGACGACCACGTGAAGAACACCGCCTTCCTGATGCAGCCCTCCGGCGCGTGGTCGCTGGCACCGGCGTACGACGTGACGTACAGCTACAACCCAGCGGGCGCGTGGACAGGCACCCACCAGATGTCGCTGAACGGCAAGCGTGATCACTTCGAGTTCGATGACCTCGAAGCCTGCGCGGCGTCCTGCTCGATGAAGAAAGGCAGGGCGGCGGCGATCCTGCGTGATGTCACCGCCGCAGTCGAACGCTGGCCCGAATTCGCCGCGCAGGCCGGCGTACCCGTGAGTGTTGCGCGCCGCATCCAGGCGACCCATCGCACGCTTTGACGCGATCCGCGCCGCGAGACCGCTCGTGATCCACTCCCGTCGCAACCCGGCGAAGGCCGGGGTCCAGCGTCTTGTGAACGCCTTACTCCGCAACGAGGTTTTTCACGAACCAGTGTCCGGTACCCGGCGCAAGTTGCTGCTGCAACAGTGGCAAGGCCTCGTTGAGTTGCGCGGCGAGGGTCCATGGCGGATTCAGCAGTATGAGTCCGCTCGCCGTCATGCCATGCGCCTCGGTGTCGGGCTGCACGCCGAGTTCGACCTGCCAGAGGTCGCGCAGCGGGCTTTTCAGCAGCGTCGTCACCATCCAGTCGACCTGCGCGCGCTGCACGACCGGATACCACAGCAATACCTGCGCCGACGGCATGCGTTCGTAAACATTCACGAGCGCGCGCACGCTTCGCGCATAGTCGTCCTTCACCTCAAACGACGGATCGATCAGCACGACAGCGCGCTTCTGTACCGGGGGCAACAAGGCCGGCAAGGCCTTGAATCCGTCCTCCTGCTCGCAGTGGATGCGGCGATCGTGCTCGACATTTTCCAGCAGCAGGCGAAAGTCCGTGGAGTGCAGCTCGAACAGGCGCAGATGATCCTGCCGGCGTAGCAGCGCAGCGGCAACCAGCGGTGAACCCGGGTATTTGGTACGTGCGAGGAAGGGTCCGACCGCGGCGTGGTAAGCCTGTAACGCATCGCGGCCATCCGCGCCCGCCTGCGCCTGCAGTGCCGCGAAGTCCAGCCGGCCAATGCCATCGGCTGCTTCGCCGGTCTTCCGCGCGGCATCCGCATTGAGGCCGTAGAGGCCAGCGCCCGCGTGCGTGTCGACATAGAACAGCGGCGCGTCCTTGCGCATCGCGTACTGCAGGACATTCACGAGGACGAGATGCTTCAGGACGTCGGCGAAATTACCGGCGTGAAAGGCGTGGCGGTAGGACAGCATGGATGCACGGCGTGGCGATGGGGAACGTCGGCATGATAGCCGCCGCGCGAGGCGACCGACAGCGCTAGCTTGCCGCGGCGTCGAGATCCGCCGCTGCCGGCATTTCGCTGAGCATGCGGTTGCGGCCACCGTGCTTTGCCGCGTACAGCAGTTGATCGGCGCGTTTCAGCAGTGCTTCCTGCGTGTCGTCCCCGCCGTTGAACGAGACGAGCCCGATGCTCACGGTAACGCGCATGCGCTCGCCGTCCACGTTAAGGCCCTCCGTCGCCAGTCGCTCGCGCAGGCGCTCCATCGCGTAAGCCGCGAAGTTCAATGAGGTTTCCGGCAGCAGGATGCAGAATTCCTCGCCGCCGAAACGGCATAGCACGTCGATCGTGCGCATCTCGTTCTGCATGAACTGCGCGAGTGCCTTCAACACTTTGTCGCCGAACATGTGTCCGCGGCTGTCGTTGATCTGCTTGAAATGATCGATGTCGAGCATCGCGAGCGAGAACGCCCGCTTGTGGCGCAGCGTGCGGCCGAGTTCAGCCTCGAGGATCGGCATGAAGATGTAGCGGTTGCTGAGGCCGGTCAGCTCGTCGATGCCGGCGCGGCGCCGCCACAGGTCCCGGCTCGTCACGGAGCTTTGCAGTTCCTGCTTGTGCAACATCAGGCTCAGTGCGATCAGCGTCAGCACGAAAATGAAAGTCATCAGCAGGAACAGGCCTTCCGACGGGCTCGCGACGGCGAAGGGCCCGAGGCCGCCCGTGCTCTTGTAAAGAATGGCGACGACGACCAGCAGCAACAGGCCAAGCATCTCGCGGTTCCTGTCCGACAGCGCGAGGTACAGGAAAAAGGGCGTCAGCAGGTGGATCAGTCCCGGCATCGAGCTGAACGCGAGGTAGATGACCTCCAGCAGCAGCACGGCGGGAACCAGCGACCACGCGAAGTCGAAGGCCTGTGGCCATACCGGCGCGCGAAAGGCATGGTAAATCGGATAGACGAGCAGCACGCCGAGGCTGTCGGCGAGCAGCAACATGCGCGCCGTCAGCGGCACGTCGCTCCATGTGATGTACCCACCGGCGACAAGGTTCAGCACGATGGCTCCCGCTGCGACGGCGGCCGGAAACAGGCAGACGTACAACACGAAGGGAAACAGGCCTTTCACCGTGTGCAGGCCATCGGGCAGGTGGCGTTGCAGCATCGTCACGGCGAGCCACGGCAGCAGGCTGTCAGCGAGCGCAGCGATGCTGACGTGCAGCAATGCCCACGGCAGCTGCACGAGCATCATGCCATCGAGGTTTGCCAGGAAGCTCGCAGCGAAGATCCACGGAAAGGCTTGCCACTGCGCGCGCTGCCACATCACGACGCCGATGCCGGCAGGCAGCCACAGCAACGAGAGGTTGTCCGGTTCGAGCGATAGCAGCGCCATGCCCGCTCGTGCGAGCAGGAAATACAGCAGCGCGGCCGACGCCAGCCAGAGGCGCACCGATTTCATCTCACGTCCTTATGCATTGAACAGCCTGGCTCAGGCCGCTGCCGGATCTGCACGGCCGTCGTTCCGGGAGGGGGATGAGCCCAGAATAAACAGTGCGGGCTGTCGTTGTCCATCGCGTGCCGGCGCCCGCTACATGCGGGCTGACGTGACTCAAACAGGCGCGCGTGGCGGACATTCCGCCGCTTCATGGCTTCATGTTAGCTTGCGCCGCGGGCGGAGCATTCAACGACCACGATGCACACCGTCGCAACCCAACGCCGCCTGCGCAGGAGCATGCCGATGAAGAAGCCACTGCTGTTCGCCGCCACTGCCTGCCTTGCGCCGGCACTGCAAGCCCAGGACTGCGACCGTGCCTGTTTGCGCGATGTCGTGACGGATTATCTCGAGGCCCTCGTCGCGCACGACGCGAACTCGCTGCCGCTCGCGGCCGATGTGCGTTTCACCGAGGACCACGACACCTTGCAGCTCGATGCCGGCCAGTGGCAAAGCGTCGAGCGCCTCGGCGAATTCCGCCAGGACGTGCTCGATCCGCAAAGCGGCAACGCCGGCGTACATGTGCTGGCGTACGAGAACGGCACGCCGGTACTCATCGCAACGCGCCTGAAAGTCGCCGGCGGCCGCGTCACCGAAATAGAGAGTTCCGTCGTGCGCAGTCGCGAGGAAGGCATGATCTTCAATCCGGAAGCGATCACCGTCGCGAGCGAGGCAATGAATGCGCCGATTCCGCCGTCGCAGCGCAACACGCGTGACGACATGATCGAACTCGCGCTGCGCTACCCGGAAGGGCTGCGCGTCGGCAGCTTCGTCACGTCGAACGCCGTGTTCGGCGACGAGGCGTATCGCTTCGAAAACGGCCAGCTGATGGCTGGGCCGGGCTGCACATTCCTGCCCGGCTGCGACAACATCCGCGAGCAGCGCCTGCCGACATTGGCGGGCATCGAGGCGAAAGTCGCCGCCGTGGACGAAGAGAACGGCATCGTGTGGCTGCGCATGAACTTCGGCCCGGGCTCGCTGATGCGCGGCGAGGGCGAGCTGTCAGTCTGGGAGATGTTCAAGATCTACGACGGGAAGATCCAGGCAGTGGAAGCCTTCATGGAAGAAGTGCCGGCGGACACGCCGTTCGGCTGGGACTACTGAGTAGCGAGCGGGCGCCGAACGCTCCGCGCTTCCGGCGTGTAGTACGGCCGCTGATGCCGGCACAAGATGGCGACGACCGAGGCATACACGTTGCGTTACCAGTCGATGAAGCGAAAGCGGAACGCATCGCGCTCGGCTTCGACGTAACCGAACGAGCTGCGCGGAAAGTGCGCTGTCAGTACGAGCCGGCGCTCGGCGCACTGCTGCTGCAGGAACTTTTCGCGCGTGGCGATAGCCTGTCGCGCATCGCTGTCTACCCAGTAGCGCCAGCGCGGAAAATGGCATTGCAGCGGGCTGTGGATCAGGTCGCCGCAGAGCACGGCACGATGCCGGCCGGATTGCAGGTGTACGGCGACGTGTCCAGGTGTGTGGCCGTGCGTCGCTTCGAGCCACACGCTGTCGTCTAGCGCGTAGTCGGCGGCGACGCCCTGCATCTGGCCTGACTCGATGCACGGCAGCACGCTTTCGCGATACGTGGGCGAGTTCACGGCGGCGGAGTGCCGCAACTCCTTCTCGGCGACGATATACCTGGCATTCGGAAACGTCGGCACCCACCGGCCATCGACGAGCTGCGTGTTCCAGCCGCAGTGGTCGCTGTGCAGGTGCGTGCAGAATACGTAGTCGACGTCCTGGGGCTGAACGCCGTATGCGCCGAGTGCGGCATACCATGCGCGGTCGCTGCGCATGTGCCACTCGGGGAAGTAGGGATTCGTCTTGTCGCAGCCGAGGCAGGTGTCGACGAGGACCGTGTGCCGCGGCGTGCGGATCAAATACGTCTGGATCGCAATGACGATCTTGCCGCTGGCCGCATCGAGTGCCCAGGGTTCCATCCAGTGACGATGCCGCGCGATGTCGTCCGGCGTCGAATCCGGAAACATCGCCGCCGGCATCATGAACGGTGTTTCCATCTCGAGGATGCGATCAATCTGGATGTCGCCGAGTTTCATCGAAGTATCGGGTGCTGGGCTTCTCGGAAAGAGGAGGGTCGCATGAAAGCCGGAACGAAGAGTAAGCCAAGGGCCGCGCAAAAGGAGACAGGCCCCATTTGCGCAACGCGTAGCTGGGCTTGCCGCATTCAGCGCGGCCCCGTTTTGCGCTAGTCGACTTTTCTTACGGCGCCCTTGTCAGCGCTCGTTGTCATCGCGGCATACGCACGCAAGGCTTTCGACACCTTGCGTTCGCGCACTTCCGTCGGCTTCCAGGCCAGTGCGCCTTTCGCGTTCATCGCATCGCGGCGCTTCTGCAGTTCGGCGTCGCTGAGCCTGATGTTGATCGTGCGGTTCGGAATGTCGATGTCGATGAGGTCACCTTCCTCGACAAGCCCGATCGCGCCGCCTTCGGCCGCTTCGGGTGACGCATGGCCGATCGACAGGCCCGACGTGCCGCCGGAGAAACGTCCATCGGTCAGCAGCGCGCAAACCTTGCCGAGGCCTTTCGACTTCAGGTACGACGTCGGATACAGCATCTCCTGCATGCCGGGTCCGCCGCGCGGGCCTTCGTAGCGGATGATGACGACGTCGCCAGCCTTGACCTGGTCGGCGAGGATCGCCTTCACTGCGCTGTCCTGGCTTTCGAAGATGCGCGCGGGGCCGCTGAATTTCAGGATGCTTTCGTCGACGCCGGCGGTCTTCACGATGCAGCCATCGACGGCGATGTTGCCGAACAGGACGGCCAGTCCGCCTTCCGTCGAATATGCGTGTTCGACTTCACGGATGCAGCCGTTCTTGCGATCGAGGTCGAGGGTCGGCCAGCGTGTCGACTGGCTGAATGCAGTCTGCGTCGGAATGCCGGCAGGGCCTGCGCTGTAGAATTTCTCGACGGCCGCGTCCGGCTGGCGCGCGATGTCCCACTTGTCGAGCGCTTCCTTCATCGTCCTGCTGTGGACGGTCGGTACATCGCTGTGCAGCAGGCCGCCACGTTCGAGCGAGCCGAGGATCGCGACCACGCCGCCGGCGCGATGCACGTCTTCCATGTGGTACTTCGATGTCGACGGCGCGACCTTGCAGAGCTGCGGGACCTTGCGCGACAGACGATCGATGTCCTTCTGCGTGAAATCCAGTTCCGCTTCCTGAGCGGCGGCGAGCAGATGGAGGATCGTGTTCGTCGAACCGCCCATCGCGATGTCGAGCGTCATCGCGTTCTCGAAGGCCTTGAAGTTCGCGATGCTGCGCGGCAGCACGGATGCATCGTCCTGTTCGTAGTAACGCTTGCAGAGTTCGACGATCGTGCGGCCTGCCTGCAGGAACAATTGCTCGCGATCTGCATGCGTGGCGAGCAGCGAACCGTTGCCGGGCAGCGACAGGCCGAGCGCTTCGGTGAGGCAGTTCATCGAGTTCGCCGTGAACATGCCGGAGCACGAGCCGCAGGTCGGGCACGCGGAACGCTCGTACTGGTCTACCTCGCTGGCCGTCAGCTTGTCGTCCACGGCGGCAACCATCGCATCGACGAGGTCGAGCTTGACGAATTTCTCCGCGAGCTTCGTCTTGCCGGCTTCCATCGGTCCGCCGGAGACGAACACGACCGGAACGTTCAGCCGCAGCGCGGCCATCAGCATGCCGGGCGTGATCTTGTCGCAGTTCGAGATGCAGACGATCGCATCGGCGCAATGCGCGTTGACCATGTACTCGACGGAATCCGCGATGATTTCGCGCGACGGCAGCGAATACAGCATGCCGTCGTGACCCATCGCGATGCCGTCATCGACGGCGATCGTGTTGAATTCCTTCGCGACGCCGCCGGCCTTTTCGATCTCGCGCGCGACGAGCTGGCCGAGGTCCTTCAGGTGCACGTGGCCAGGCACGAACTGCGTGAAGGAGTTCGCCACGGCGATGATCGGCTTTTCGAAGTCGCCATCCTTCATGCCGGTGGCACGCCACAGGGCGCGCGCGCCGGCCATGTTGCGGCCCTGGGTGGTGGTGTGTGAACGATACTTGGGCATTGCGTTTACCTCGAAGAAATCACTGTCGGCATTCTCCCGCATCGCCATGCTTGCCGAAAGTGAAACATCGGCAACCTGGCATTGCAGCTTCCGGGACGTTGGGCCTCAGCCGCCTGTTGCGCTCGCGTTCAGAGGGACTTTGCGAAGATCATCGAATTACGCTGGTAGTTGTACAGCGACTTCTTCTTCTCCGGCAGCGCATCGACATTGCTCTGCACGAAGCCGCGCTCGACGAACCAGTGCGGCGTTTTCGTGGTCAGCACGAAGAGCTTGCTGACGCCGACCTTGCGCGCATTCTTCTCGATCTGCTCGAGGATCTTCTGGCCGCGGCCTTCGTCGCGGTAGTCCGGATGCGTTGCCATGCACGCGAGTTCGGCCTGCTTCCCGCCGTCCTGCTCCGGCTGGGGGTACAGCGCGCCGCACGCGACGATCATGTTTTCGCGCTCGATCACCGTGAATTGCTCGATCTCGGCTTCGAGCAGCTCGCGCGAGCGATGCACGAGCACGCCCTGTTCCTCGAGCGGTTCGATCAGTTCGAGTATGCCGCCAACGTCCTTGATCGTCGCCGGCCGCAGTTGTTCGTACAGCTCCTGCGTAATCAGCGTGCCGATGCCGTCTCGCGTGAACAGTTCGATCAGCAGCGCACCGTCGTCTTCATACGAGATCACCTGCGCGCGCTTGACCGTCGCCATGCAGGCTTTGACGGCGAGCTGCAGGTTGCGGAGTTCTTCATCGAGGCCGTTCTGCTCCACCTTTTGCCTGATCAGGGCCTGCGCTTCCTCGGCGCTCATCTTGCTGATGCGCTCGCCTTCCTCGTCGAGGATGCCGGCTTCGTTGCCATATATAAGTAGCTTGTCGGCCTTCAGCGCAGTGGCGGCCGCAGACGCGACGTCTTCCACCGTCAGGTTGAAGGCTTCGCCGGTAGGCGAGTAGCCGAGGGACGACAGCAGCACGATGTTGCCGTTATCGAGTTGCTTGCGTACCGCGTCCACGTCGATCTTGCGCACCTCGCCCATCAGGCCGTAGTCGACGCCATCCTGCACGCCGAAGGGTTTCGCCACGACGAAGTTGCCGCTCGTGATATTGATGTCGGCGCCATGCATCGGCGAATTGGCGAGGCCCATCGAGAACGCGGCTTCGATGTCGATGCGCAACGTGCCGACGACGCGCTTGATGTGTTCGAGGCTTTTCGCGTCGGTGATGCGGACCGTGTTGCGGTACTGGCCATTCGTCCGCTCACGCATTTCACTCTCGATCCCGGCCGCTGCAAGCGCCGCATCGATCTGGGGCCGCGCGCCGTGCACGAGCACGAGCTTCACGCCGAGGCTGTTCAGCAGCGTGATGTCGTGCGCGATGTTGAAGAAGTTGTCGTGCGCGAGCGCTTCGCCGGGCAACAGGATCACGAACACCTTGCCCCTGTAGGCATTGATGTACGGAGTCGACTGCCGGAACCAGTTGACGTATTGCTGGAGGTCGATCGACATATGCAGCGCCCGCCGCGGAAAAAGGCGGGCCATTCTATCCCAAAACGAGACGCGATCGGTGTCCCGGCACGGTGTCGGTCACAGGCAGAACTTGCGAATGAGTCCCTGCAACAGGCCGATGCATGGCTGCACCTGGTCCAGCGCCATGTATTCGTTCGGCTGGTGCGCGACATCGATCGAGCCGGGGCCGAGCACCAGCGTGTCCATGCCGAGCTGCTGGAAGAAGGGCGCCTCGGTGCCGTACGCGACGCTCTGTGCGCCGTAACCGGTCAGCTTCTCGCAGGCCTGCAGCAGTGCCGTCTGCTCGTTCGCGAAGGCTTCGACGCCCGGGAACAGCGGCGTGAAGGAAAAGCTGACGCCATGCTGCGCGGCGATCGGTTCGATGCGGCCCCGAATCTCGTCGCGCAGCAGCGCGCTGCGCATGCCGGGCATCAGGCGTACGTCGAACTCCAGGCGGCAGTGGCCGCAGATGCGGTTCGGGTTGTCGCCACCATGGATGACGCCGAGGTTCAGCGTCGGCACGTCGAGCGTGAAATGCGGGTCACGGTACTTCGCCTGCAGTTCCGTGCGCAGGCGCAGAAGCTCGGCGATCATTGCATGCATCGCTTCGAGCGCGTTCTTTCCGAGCGCGGGGTTCGACGAATGTCCGCTCTGGCCCTGCACGTGCAGGCGCTCCATCATCACGCCCTTGTGGCGGTTGACGGGCCTGAGACCTGTCGGCTCACCGACGATCGCATAGCGCGCCTGCGGCCGGCCGAGTTGCACGAGCGCACGCGCGCCGTCCATCGAGCTTTCCTCGTCGGCCGTGGCGACGACGATCAATGGCTGTTTGAACTCCGCATCCGTGAACGCCTTGAGCGCCTCGTGCGCGACGGCGAAGAAGCCCTTCATGTCGGTGCTGCCGAGCCCGTACAGGCGGCCGTCCTTTTCCGTCATCTGCAGCGGATTCATCTGCCACAGCGGCTCGTCGAACGGCACCGTGTCGGTATGGCCGGCGAGCACGAGCCCGCCCGGACCGCTGCCTTTCGTCGCAATGAGGTTGGCCTTGTGCGGCTGGCCGGGAATGTCGATGAGCTCGCACGCAAAGCCGAGTGCAGCGAAACGTTCGGCGAGAAGCTCGACGACGGCGCGGTTGCCCATGTCGAGCGCGGGATTCGCCGAGCTGACGGACGGCAGCCGCAGCAGTGCATCGAACAGTTGCAGGAACGTAGGAGCCATTGTCAGACCGGCGGCGTGAGCTTGGCCGCGACGAGCGTGCGCGGCCGGTATTTGTCATCCTGCTTCCAGCGCTGCCACACCGACGGATCGACCGTGACGTTGATCGCCTTCTCGCCCTTGTTGCCGACGTTATAGCTGCGCGTATGGCTGCCGTCGCCCGGCTGCATCAGGTCCTTGATGAAGGCGTAACCGCCCTTGACGAACTCCTTGAAGGAATCGCGCACCGGCGCCATGCACGCCGTCGGCGCGCATTCGATGAGCTTGAGCTTCAGCCCGGCCTCGATGGCCTTCTGCTGCATCCACAGGAACGGAAGGTCGGCGAGCGAGTCGTCACCGTAGCCGCCGCCGACGTTCGCATGCGCGCCGATGAACCAGCGTTGTTCGATGTACGAGTTCTCGGGCTTCATCGTGCCGTCGGGACTCGTCCAGAATTCGATGTCGTAGGCTTCACGGTGCTCGTCGAGCGCCATCGCATGACAGGCGTAATCGACGATGCCCGACAGCCGCGTATCGTGCCAGGAATAGTAGCCCCGATGCGTCAGCGTCGTGCCGGGCACGCCGAGCGCGCCGACCGTGTCCCACACGCCGATCATGCGGATGCGCACGAGGCGGCTGTAGGCGGCGCGAAACTGGCTGCATTCAGGGCCGTCGGGGTCCTTCGCCTTGTCGCGGTACAGGTTCTCGGCGAGCTCGAGCAGGCCGGGCGTGACGATGTGCAGCAGTCCGCATTTGCGGACCAGGCCGACGAAGCTGCGCGCGGTATACGCACCGCGACTGAAGCCGAACACGTAGATCTCGTCGCCGTCGCAGTAGCGGCGCGCGAGCCAGTCGTAACCTTCGAGCATGTTCTCGCTCAGGCCGTAGCCGGTGACGCCGCCGGTCAGCTTGCCGAAGCGATCGGTGCCGACGCCCGCGTTGTAGAAGAAGCGCTGATCGATGTCGTCGTCGCAATCTGGCAGGCTGCGCGCCAGTTTGTAGACGTTCGTGCGGTCCTGCGGATCGTTCCAGGTGCCGTCGAATAACAGCACGTGCCGTGTTTTAGGCTTTGCCATGTCGTGCTCCCTGCAGCGTGTCGCTTGTCGCAAACTTAACATGCGACCCCGGCACGGGACAGCCGCAGCGCTGCCGTATATTCTGCCGCCATGACGACGACCTGTCCGAAATGCGGCCATGCCGGCAGCGACCGCGACGCCGGCGCGTATCCCGATTCCTACCCCGGCACATGCCCGGCCTGCGGCATCGCCTATATAAAGTGGCAACAGGCGCAGGACGGCGCGCGGCTGCGGGCCGAACGGGAGCGACAGGATGCCGAGCACGAGCGGCAGGCACGGCATCGCGCGGAACTCGCCGCGGCGGCCTTGGCCGATCTTCCGCCGATTGGCACGCAAACCGGCGCCGAAGCCTTCCACGTGCCGGTCGACAGCTTCTGGCGCCGCGTCCATCACTACACCTGCTTCATGCCGAGCGACGGCCACATCGCCGCCTTCTGGGCACATGTAGCCGTGTACCTCGTGTTCCTGCTCTGGGGCCTTGGTTTTATATGGCATGGCCTCGACGCGCAGCGGATCGGCCAGTCGATGCTGCACCTCGTCAACCTGCCGTTCCATGAGTACGGGCACGTCGCCTTCAGTCCGTTCGGCACGTACGCGATGTATCTCGGCGGCAGCCTGTTCCAGGTACTGCTGCCGCTGTTGCCGCTCGCATGGTTCATGGTGTGGCAGCGCGACAACTTCGCGGCGGCGATGATGCTGTGGTGGTGTGGCCAGAACTTCATCGACGTCGCGCCGTATATCGCGGATGCGCAACTGCGCGCACTGCCGCTGATCGGCGGCGACGAAAACAACCACGACTGGTGGAACCTGCTGGCGATGAGCGGCACGCTCGATCGCGCCGACGCCTATGCAAACCTGTGCTTCACGCTCGGTGCCGGCATCATGCTGCTCAGCAACGCGTGGGCTGCGTACCTGCTGTCGCTCGAATTCCGCGGCCGCACGCTGCAGCAGCCGGCGACTCGCAGCCTGCAGCGCTAGAGTTCGTAGGCTTCGTCGCTGCGCGCGGCCATGATGAAGTCGTTCAGGTGCAGGCCGCGGATGCTGTGCGTCCACCACATGACCGTCAACGCATTGCCTTCGGTCATCAGGAAGGGGTGGTGGTCGGCTTCATCGGAGATCGAGCTGAGGAATCGGCTGAAGGCGGCCGCGTCGGACGGCTCTTCGAAAGTATACGTGCGCAACAGGCGCGCAATCCCGTCCACTTCCTCGATGTCCCAGCCGGGCAGCTGCGCGAGCAGCGGCGCGTACTCGGCTTCGGTCAGCGGCGGCGTGCCCCTGGCGCAGCGCACGATGTCGCGGTCGGCGAGGCTGTCCTTCTCGTCCATGCTCGTTCCCTCCGGTTCAGTTGCTGGTGTCAGTGCTCTTGTCGGCGGCCCTGTCGCTTCTTTCCTTCAGCACGGCGCAGGTCAGGCGTGAAATGCAGACAAGCTTGTCGTCGACGTCGTGGATGCGGATTTCCCACACCATCGTCGTGCTGCCGATGTGCAGCGGCCGCGCGATGCCCGTGACGTACGGCGGCTTGCCTGCGCGGATGTGGTTCGCGTTGATGTCGAGGCCAACGACATACTGGCCCTCGGGGCAGCACAGCCCCGAGGCGATGCTGCCGATCGTCTCGGCCAGCACGACCGATGCGCCGCCATGGATGATGCCCATGTGCTGCCGCGTCCTTTCGTCGACGGGCATCGTGGCCTTGAGGTAGTCGTCGCCGAGTTCCGTGATGACGAGGCCGACGTGCTCGCACATCGTACCGCTGCAAAGTTCGTTCAGGTCGGCCAGCGTCGCCTGCTTTTTCCAGATGGCCATCGACTATTTCCTGCCGTGAATCGTGACACGGAGTGTAGCAGAGTCCACTGTCGCATCGACGCGCCATACCTGCGCGAGCAGGTCGGAGTCCAGGACCTCGGCCGGCGTTCCATACGCACGCGCCTTGCCGCCGTCGAGCACGAGCAGGCGCTCGCAGAAGCGCGCTGCGTGTTGCAGGTCGTGCAAGACGAGCGCGATCGCAGTGCCGCGCGCGGCTTCTGCGCGCAGCAGTTCGAGCACATGCAGCTGGTGCCACGGATCGAGCGCGGCAACGGGTTCGTCGGCCAGCACGATGCGCGGCGCGCCGGCCAGTACGCGCGCGAGGTGCACGCGTACTTTCTCGCCTTCGGACAGGGTGTGGAACGAACGCGTGCGCAGGTTGCCGGTCGCCGTGGCGTCGAGCGCAGCATCGACCGCCAGCCGAGCGTGCATCGTGCCGGCATCGCCATGCGGCAGGCGGCCGAGCGCGACGACCTGCCCGACCTGCAGTGGCCAGTACACGTGCGGACGCTGTTCGAGCCATGCGAGCTTGCGTGCGCGCGCCAGTGGCTGGCTCGCGGCGAGCGGCGAACCGTCGAGCAACACGGTGCCGTGATCAGGCTGCAACACGCCGGCCAGCACTTTCAGCAGGGTCGACTTGCCGGCGCCGTTCGGCCCGACGACGCCGAGCACTTCGCCGGCATGCAGCTGCACGCCAATGCCATCGAGCAGGATTGCGCCCCCGGCTTCGAGCCGCAACGCGTCGGCAGTCAGTACGCTGGCGGGCGCTGAGTTCATGCGAATAACTGCCGCCGCTTCATCAACAGGTACAGGAAGAAGGGCCCGCCGAGCGCTGCAGTGACGACGCCGAGCTGTAACTCCTGTGCGCCAGGCAGCGCCTGCACGAGGATGTCGGCGACCAGCAGCAGCGCCGCGCCGCCAGGCAACGACAACCACAGCAGGCGCCCCGGCTCGGCGCCCGCAAGCGGGCGCAACAGGTGCGGCACCACGAGGCCGATGAAGCCAACGTTGCCGCTCACTGCCACCGACGCGCCGATGCAGCAGGCCACGCCGACAATCAGCAGCCACTGGTGCCTGCGCGGTGCGAAGCCGAGGCTTTGCGCCGTGTCGTCACCGAGACTCAGCGCGTCGAGAAAACGCGCGCTGCGCAGCACGAGTATCCAGCCTGCGAGCATGAACGGCAGCGCGAGCCACACCTCGTTCATGCTGCGGTTCGCGACGGAGCCGAGCATCCAGTAAAAAATTTCCTGCAGGGCATATGGATTCGGTGCGAAGTTCAGCGCGAGTGCGATGAACGAGCCGGCGAGTGCACTGATCGCGATGCCGGCGAGGATGATCGTATGCGTGCCGGCGACACGGCGTGCGAGCTGCAGCATGAGCATGACGGCAAGCAATGCGCCGGCAAGTGCTGCGAGCGGCAGCACGAACCACGCGCGTTGCGAGAGGCCGTAATACAGCACGAGTATGGCGCACAGCCCGGATGTCTGCGAAATGCCGAGGATGTCCGGGCTTGCGAGCGGATTGCGCAGCAAACCCTGCAGTGCAGCGCCGGACACGGCCAGCGATGCGCCGACGAGCAGCGCAAGCAACGCACGCGGGACGCGTACTTCGCCGAGGATGATGCTGGCGCTGGTGGCATGTCCGGAGAACCAGTCGGCGAAAGCCGCACCGAGTTCGATCGGTACCGGCCCGCTGGCGAGTTCCAGCGCGAACAACAGCGGCAGCGCCGCGACAAGCAGCAACGACGATCGACGCAGGTTCATCGCGGCTCCAGCTGTGCGGTGAAGCGCTGGTAGGCCTCGGCGTATTCGGGGCCTGCGCACTGGAACAGCATGTCTGGCATGTCGATCATGCGCATCGAGGGACCGAGCGCCGCGAGTGCCGGATGCCGCAACAGCGGCTGTGCGAGCTGCGCATCGAGCTGGCCGCGCCTGTCGACGAATACGAAGTCGGGTCGAGCGGCGAGCAACACTTCGAGCGGCAGTTGCGCAGGGCCTTGCAGACCCGCGTCCGCCGCGACGTTGTGCAGGCCCAGGCTCGTCAGGAAATCATGCTGCAACGTACCCAGGCCATACGAAAAACCGTTGCTCGCGAAAAACACCGCGCGCTTGCCGTGCAGCTGCGGCATGAGCCGCTGCACTTCGGTGTCGATTACGGCCTGCAGGCCGATGACAAGGGCCTCGCCGCGCGCACCCGTATCGGTCAGGTCCGCGATGGTGCGCACCTGCGCGTACACCTCGTCGGCGGTCGTGGCAAAACCGAGTCGCTGCACCGGATGGCCCAGGCGTTCGAGCAGGTTCGAAGCGAGCGTGGCACTGAACTGGCTCGTCAGGATCAGGTCAGGCCCAAAGGCCAGCACTTCCTCGGCCTGCGCGCGGTTCGCCGGAATGCCTTGCGCTTGCGCGGCAAGCGGCGAATACGCGGGATCCGTGGCGAGGTAGCTCAGCGAAGCAATGCGGTGCGGCTCGACGAGCCACAATAGCAGCCGATCCGTGCACAGGCTCATGCTGACGATGCGTTGCGGCGACTCCTGCGCGACCGCGGGCAGGGCGAACAACTGAAGGAGTGCGAGCGGGAATGCGAGTCGGAACATGTCGGGATTGTAGAGACAATCCCGCCATGCACAAAGCCAAAGCCTCGCCCCGGAGCTGTCGGTGCCGCCAGTTTCTGGCTACTATCGACCCCTCGTGTTTCGAACCGACTGGAGATGCTGCATGCTGTCACGCCCTGATCGTACCGTTGCCATTCTGCTGCTGGCCGGCGCCTGCAGCGTTGCTGCTGCCGCGGAGTGGGTCGATGCCCCGTTGAGTCCCGAGACCTGGTGGGAGCAGGGCGCCGAGTGGAAGACGCAAACCGTCGACATCCCGCTCGCCGCCGGCATGGCGCTAGAACACATGCTGCGCATGAACGAAGGCGACATGATCGTCTACAACTGGACCGTAGCGATGGACGAACCTGCGCTCCTGACGGCCGAATTCCATGGCCATACCGAGCAAGCAGGCGACGAGCCCGGCACCGTGATGTTCTACACGAAGCACAAGGACGGCAAGGAAAGCGGATCACTGCGCGCGCCGTTCACCGGCGTGCATGGCTGGTACCTGAACAACGAGAGCGAACAGGACATCGTCGTGCGCCTCGAAGTCGCCGGCTATTTCAGTGAATGAGCTTACGGTCCGGCGCGCCTGTGTTGCAGTCGCGCGGTTGAACGACACGTGAAGCCTGACATACCATCCCCTCGCGGCCTGAGTGCTGCATCGCGCCGCCGCGGCGCGATAATCGGCCAGTAGCAGAGCCAATCCCTTGTTGAGCCCCGTGCCCGACACCGCCTATGAGACACCTGCCCAGCTCGCGACAGCTATAAGCCGCGGGGACAAGAGGGCAGAGGCCGCATTATTCCAGCGTTATTACCGCCAGACTCTCTTCATTCTCGAGCGCCGGACCTCGGATCCCGAACTTGCCCAGGACCTGTGCCAGGAAGCTTTCTGCATCACGATCGAGCGCCTGCGAGCGCAGCCGCTCAGCGATCCGGACAAGCTGCCCGCCTTCCTGCACAGCACGGCGTTGAACCTGTACATCGGCGAATTGCGCAAAACGAACCGCCGCAAGACCTTTACAGACCAGGCCCTGCTAGACGGGGTAGCCGATGCGACCCAGAACCAGTACCGCTCACTGTTGCGTGAGCGCTCGGGTGAAGCGGTGCGGCGGCTGATCGCCGCGATGGACAACAGTCGCGACCGCGCGCTGCTGTACCAGTACTACATCGAGGAGAAGGACAAGACGCAGGTCTGCGCCGAACTCGGGCTCAGCCATCGTCACTTCGACAAGGTGCTGTTTCGCGCGAAGCAGCGTTTCAAGGAATTGCTGATGCACTCGTGAGTAGTTGAAGACAGGAAACGCAGGCTGGAACCAGGAAAGGAATGCAGGCGATCAAGTGGAACTACATCGATTCAAGGTTTGATTCAAGGCAAAAAGGATTCAGGGAGAGCGGCTGAATGCCAGGAAATCCGGAACAGAACGACATGCTGATCGACCGGTACTTGAACCGGCAGATGAACGATGCCGAGATAGATGCCTTCGAGCAACGCCTGTTCGAAGACGAACAGCTGTTCATGCGTGTGCAACTGCTCGATGCCTTCAAGACCTCGCTCGCGCAGCAACATGCGGCGCTCGATAGGCAAACCCCCGCATTGCCGCGTACGTTCGCGGCATGGATGCAGCAGCCGCTGTCGCGCGTCGCCGCGCTGCTCGTCGTCGGACTCGGCCTGCAGTCCGGTTATGGGCTCGTGACCAAGGCCGACACACGCCGTGCCGTCGGCATCGACACGACGTTCGTGCTCGAAGCGACGCGCGGTGCAAACGCGATCACGCTGACGGGTGCGCCACCATACCTCTTCCAGGTCGACGCAGGTTTAGAAGCGGCGGCGTCGCCGGTGTCCGCCGTGCTGCGCAATGCCGACGGTGAAGAGCTGCTGCATATCGATACGCTGCCAGTCGATGCGAATGGCTGGGCACGCGTCCTGTATGGCGATCCACTGTCGGGCCGCTACTCGCTGGAACTGTCGAATGCCGATGGCGCGACGTTGCGCGATTACGCCCTGACGATCAACGACTGAACGCGGCGCTACGTCGGCGCCACCTCGCGAAGCTCACACATCTGCCGCATCGAATCGCATCGCATCGGCCGGGCTTACCGTCGTCAGTACGTACGGTGCCCAGTAATACGGGTGGCGAAATTCCGGAAGTGCCTTCAGTTGACTCTGAGCGGCTCGCAAGGCCTGCGCGACGCTGCCACTTTCATGCAGGTTCCGGTAAAAAAGTCCCATGAACTCCGCGCTCGCGCGGTCGCTGACCGGCCATAGCGTCGAGATCACATGGCGCGCGCCCTGCGCCAGAAAACCGCGCGTCACGCCCATCATGCCTTCACCGGCGAGCTGCATGCCCATCGCCGTGTCGCAACCGCTGACCACGACGAGCTCGTTGTTGAAGCGATGGCTGAACAACTCCGTCAACGTGACGAAGCCCGGCACGCGCTCGTTGCGTTCGTTGATCGTTGCGAGCACGAGCCCGACGTTGTCCGAGCCCGTCGACTGGAAATAGCCGTGCGTCGCCAGGTGCAGGATGCGGGCGTTGCGCGCCGCATCGCCCGCAAGGTTGTCGAGTGTCGCGCGCCGGCCGAGGAAGTCGAGCGTACGTTCCGGACGGAACAGCGCCTTGAGGCTGTTCGCCTCGAGCTCGGTGTACGGCAGTCGTTCGAGCTGCGCCGACCAGGTTTGCAAGCCAGTTTGTGCCACACCGTCGGCTGCCGCGCCACGCAGGTCCGCCGTATTGAACAGCGGGTCGGCGAACACTGCGATGTCGCCGCTATGGGCGGCAGGTGCAGCCGGCTTGTCCATGAAGTACGCGCTCAGCGATGGCGTCGTCTTCACGGCGAAATCGTCGACCAGCGCGGCGCCGTTCGGCTGCACGAGCGCGGAGAACGGAATCTTGTACAGGTCGCGATGCGGCACGATGACGAGTTCTCGCGTGGAGTCGAGCTGCAGTGCCGGCGGCAACAGGAAGTGCGACAAGGCACTCAGGCCGGCGGCCGGCGCGCCGTTGGGCGAACGCAGATCACGTTCGACCGCACCGAGGAGGTTCGCCAGTTCGCTGGCGGCGCCGAGGCGATGCGCAGCGAAGTTGCCGGCGTCGAGCGTAAACAGCCACGCGTCGTTCGCGCCGATGTAGTAGTACAGCACGTGCTGGCCATCGGACAATCGCGCCTGCACGCCGGCGACATCCAGCGACGGCGGGATCGCGACGCTTTGCTGTTCGCGCAGCCGCGAAAGTTCCACGAGGTCGTGCTGGTGGTAATAGGCGACGGGCAGCAGTTGCGCCTTCTGCTCGGCGCTGAGTGCCGCATGTTCGTCGGCAAGCGTATTCAGCACGATGCGAAGGCGCGCGTCTTCATCCTCTGCACTGTCGCCCCGTGGCAGCGACAGGTGCTGGCGCAGGCTGATGCCCATCGCGCGCTCGGCAACGGCGAAAGCTTCGCGTGCCGAGCTGTCATCGGCGCCGCCCTGCTGGGCGAGCAGCAAGTCGGCGAGCGCTACGTAAATCTCGTGTGTCTTCGCACTCCATGCCGGGCCGTTACGTTCAGCTTCGAGATCTTCGTGCAGGCGCTCGCTGAGCGTCATTGCCGCTTCGCCGCAGGCGCGTGCGAATGCGATGTTCCCCTGCGCGCCGTATACGCGCAGGGCCGTGTCGAAAATGTCGATCTGGCCCGTGTAACGTGCCGGTCCGATGATTGCGGCCGCGAGCGCCAGGTCGGCGAGCGCGGCATCCGGTTCGCCGAAACGTTGCGCGAGCAAGGCATGCCTGTCCAGCACGCGCGCGACGGCGTATAGCCGCTGTTCGGACACCGATGGTCCCACGCTCCCCGCACCGACGCGCGCAGTCGTGCACAGGTTTACGGCGCGCGGATCCCGCTGGACGCCGTTGCCCGGTGCAAGCGCAAGGATGTCCGCAAAATGCGTATCCAGTAGCGAGCGCGCGGTGCGAATCGCCGACCAGGCCGCGTCCAGCTCCGCCGGGTCGCTGCGCGCGGCCACCATGTGATCTTCCGAAAGTTCGACGAGCGCTTCGACGAGCGCGCGATGATCGGCAACGGTGGCTGCGACATCGCGGCAGCTTGCGTGGATCGCGAGCGCTTCGGCAATCGAGCCGAGCAGGCGATACGTCGTGCCGAGCGTGCAGTTGGTTCTGTAGGCGGCGGCTTCGCTGGAACCCTCGGCAAGCTGTAGCGCGCGTTCGAGATAGCCACGCGATTTCGGATAATCGCCGAGCCGCTGGTTGAGCGCGCCGAGGTTCTGATAAAGCAGCTGCATGGCGAAGCGGTCGCCGGCCGCTTCGGTCAGCTGCAGCGCTTCGCGGTAATGATGGTGCGCCTTGCGCAGTTCGCGCACGCGCTCGTACAGCGTGCCGAGATTATTGTCGATCAGCACCTGCTCGGAGCTGTCGCCGGCGTTGACGGCGAACGCCCGCGCGACGAGGTGCTCGTCGATCGAGGCCCGCAACCAGCGTTCCGTTTCGACCGCCGGCATGTTGGCTCCGTACGCGCGGCGCAGCAGCACGTAACCCATGTTGTTGTGGATCCGCGCGAGAAGGCTGTGGTCGGAGCCGGCATCGGCGAGCGCGACCTCGAGTTGCGCGGCGCCGTCGTCGACGCGGTCAGCGCTGACCAATGCTTCGCCGAGCAGGTTGCCGATCTCGGCACGATCGAGCTTGTGCGTGGCGAGCGGGAGTGCTCGTGTCAGCGACGCGACGGCGGCCGTGAATGCGCGCTCGCGCAGTTGCGCAAGGCCTTCGTACCACGGCAACAGATGCGGCGCGCCCGCAAGTACTGTGCTCTCTGGCGCAAGCCTGGCGATGGCACGCACCGCGGAACCGGCTTCGCCGCCGTGAATGCGCGCGCGTATTTCGTACAGTGCCGCGTATTCGCGCAGCGGGAATTCCTGGACCTGCGCGAGCGCGGCATAAGCGGCCGTTGCCTGCGAGCGTGCGGTCGAATCGCCGCTCGCCCAGAGCCGGCCGGCGTCGACGAAGCGTTGCAGGGTGTCCGGATCGAAGCGCGCCGCATCGATGATGCTTATCGCGTAGGGCTCGCCGGAAGCAGCATTCCTGAACGCTGAGTGGATGCACAACTGCTGCGTGCTGCCGTCTTCGGGCTGCAGCAGTACGAGTTCGAAGAACGCGCGATCGTTCGGGTGGTTGAACAGCGTGGTGCCGCTGGCATCGTCACGGGCGACGAGCAGGTCGTTGCCTTGTTGCTCGATGCGGACCAGCACCGGCGAGGTGCCGACGTCGAAGGTGTGGGTGCCCAGCAAGGTCTCCGGATCGCCGCAGCCGAGGGCCGCGGCGCTTCCGAAGCTGCAACACGCAGCGCACAGCCATGAGACGTGACGCGTAACCATCGATGCACCGCAAGTATCCGCGGCAAAGCCTATGCGCGGGCGCCGCGCTTGGCAACGCCGCGAGCCGCAGAGCGCTTACTTTTTCAGGAAACAGCAGGGCCAGCGCGTGCGCAGGCCATCGCTCCAGATCAGCATGTGCCGCATCACGGTGGCTTCCTTGCCGGCCGGCTCGCCGGTCGGCAGCGTGCTGCTGACGATCACTTCGAGCACTTCGACAAAGGAGGTCTGCGGCCCGATCTGGATCGGTGGTGAAACGAGGTAGTCGCCGAAGCTGTGGTATTCAGCGGCTTCGATCTGCGAAATCAGGTTGCGGTCCACCTGCGGGAAGGCCGTTTCAGAATAGTTCGGAAACGTGAACTTGATGATCGGCACCTGATTCGGCGGCCGCTGGGGATTCGGCGGTTCGTAACGCACGTCGAAGGAGTGGCCGGTCGCGAGCGTTCCCTGCAGCTCCAGGCCTTTCGGCGGGTAGTAACGTTTACGGGCGACCCATACGTCCGTCACGCCGTCGATTTCCTCATATGGGTTGGTGTGCAGGTCGCTGCTGACCCACGTACCCACGAACTTCGCAATGCTCATCCTCTGCTCCTTGGTTTCAATTTCCCGGTTGGTCCTGAATGACGTCCTGCATGACTGCATACAGCAGGTCGGTAATGCGCAGCTTGCCGCCCGCGCCGGTGGCAGCGATCCATGGACGCCGCGCGGCGCTTTCCGTGCCCGACGGACCCAGGCGCACGAGTCCGCGGATCGTGTCAGCGACGATCAGGCTGCCAAGCTTGCCGAGCCGTAGACCGCGCGCATGCGTCCACGCTTCCAGCAGCAGGTAGTACCACAGCGGCGTGTGCGTACCGAGATCGCCTCCAGCGGCGCGGATCGCTTCATTGTGTTCCGGTTGCAGCGCGTTTGCGGTGGCCTGCGCGTGGCGCTCGTCGAAACCGATGGTGGCACACAGCGCGCGCGCATGCGGAGCGGCGAGCAGGCTCTGCGCCACGTCCTGGCCCGACGGCAATTGCAGCTGGCTGGCGCGAATCAGGTTTCGGCTCGCCAGCGAATCGAAAGGCTGGCCATGCTGGCGCCGCAGGCGCGGCACGGTGATGTTCACTTCGTCGTTTATCGCGAGGGACTTGTTCAGACGAGGCTCGGCCTGCGCGATGCGCGGGTATCCGGCAAAGTCGAAAAAGAAACGCCAGTCGACGACGTTGGCTGCCGGCAGCGCCGGTGCACGATCGAAACCGCCTTCGCCGGTCATCGTGAACAGGTCCTGCAGTTTCAGTTCCATTTCCGCATTGATGTTGTAACGCGGCAGAATCATCGCATGGCCGAAGCGCAGCGCGGCACCAGCGAATTCCACCGGCATCGACGGATACGCGCCAGCGTCATCATGTCCGTGGCCCCGATTACGTGCCGGGTTCCACAGGCCAGGCGCGTCGTCGCGCACGATGTGCGCCCACACGAGCGGATCGAGCAGGCGTTGCAGGAAGTCGTGCAGCACGACTTCGTGGTAATGCAGGACCATCTGCTCACGCGCCAGCGCGTACAGCTGCCGCGGCTGCAGCCGCCAGTTGCCGGCGCGGAAGCGTTCGTAGAACCAGTTGTGCAGCTTCAGGAACTGCACATGCAGCTGCGCGACGAGCAGGTTGTCGTCGTTGCGGTCGTCAGGTACGAGCGGGGCGAGCGTGCGCGGATCGCGCGGAAGGTCGCTGTCGCGCATCGGCCGGTTGTCGAGGTCGACGGCCGCTCCGATGATGAACTTGCCCTGGTTCAGCGGCACCGCGGTGTCGTCGTACCCGCTGCCATAGACGCTGTCGAGATCGAGCAGCGGCGTGCGCAGCTGCGTCAGATCGCCGACGTCCGCGGGCTGCGCTACAGGCAGGTCGTCGGCCTCCTTCAGGCGCGTCAGGTCGTGGGCCAGGAACTGGCCGAAGTAGACATAACCCGACGGCACGTTGCCGTTCGCCATGCTGTTCCGCGGCTGGCGCATCGCGTTGCCAAGGCGCAGCAACGCCGCTTCGTCGAAGCGCCGGCCCGGCAGGTTGAACAACGAGAAAAAGGGCGCGTTGTGCTGGCTGTGCATTCCCTGGCCGGAGTCGCGACGTTCGGCGCTAGCGTAAATGTACAGTCGCGGTGCTGTACAGCACCGCACGGCCGCTCATCAACACGCGCTGGCCGCGCAGTTCGCACAGCAGTTCGCCGCCGCGCGCAGACAACTGGCGAGCGTCCAGCCGTAGCTTGCCAAGCCGTCCGGCCCATAACGGCACGAGTGCGCAATGCGCCGAGCCGGTGACGGGGTCTTCGTCGATGCCGGCCTTCGGTGCGAAGAAGCGCGATACGAAGTCACAGCTTTGCCCGCGTGCGGTGACTGACAGCGCGCGGCAGTCGAGTGCCCCCACTGCACGCAGGTCCGGGCGCAGTGCCTGTACCGCCGCTTCGTCGGCGAGTTCCGCGACCCAGGTATTCGCGGCCTCGTGCAGGCTCAATACGCTTGTCCCAAGCGCAGCGTCGAGCGCCGGCTGTGGCGGCAGCAGCCGCAGCTGGCGAGCCGGAAAGTCGAGCGTGAACAGGTCGCCAGCGCGCGTGACGACGAGTTCGCCGCTGCGCGTCTGGAAGCGGAACTCCGCCTGTTGCGGGTGCAGGCGGGCGAGCACGAAGGCCGTGGCGAGCGTCGCGTGGCCGCACAGGTCCACTTCCACGCGCGGCGTGAACCAGCGCAAACGCCAGCCTGTCCCTTCGGGCACGAGGAAGGCCGTTTCCGCGAGGTTGTTTTCGGCCGCCAGCGACTGCATCAGGGCGTCGGGCAGCCATTCGCCGAGCGGACATACGGCGGCCGGATTGCCGCGGAACAGCGTGGTCGTGAATGCATCGACTATATATAGAGGCAGGTCCATCGTGGGTCCTCGTCGCGAAATGGTGCGAGTGTGACACAAACAAAAAGGGCCTCGTACGAGGCCCTGTTTGCCAGGCCGGCTTGTGGCCGGATTGTCCCTGTTGCCGGCGCGGCGTGATCGCCGCCGGCCGGCTATCGACCGCGAGGCCGCGTTGTCAGCGGGATTACGGCACCAGCAGGTCGAACTCGGTTTCCTTACCGTTTACGTTCAGTGTGTACGCGCCGGCTTCCAGCCCGAAGGTGTCGAGTTCAAAACTCAGCGTGAACGGATCAACGACTGCGATGCAGGATTCGGCCGGCCCCTGCACCGTTTCCGCGATCACGACATAAAAGGTGTCGCCGGAGCGCGACATGCCAAGCGGCTCCAGCTCCACACAGGGCACTGACTTGTAACCCTCGACCGTGACTTCCACGACCGGCGGTTCCGTCGCTTCCGTGACGACGGTGATTTCCTCGATCGCGACCAGCGGCCGTTCCGAGCCGCCGATGAAACTCCACGTTCCGTTCGCATTCGGTTCGAAGCGTACGTTTTTGTAGTACGTGCTGCCGCTGTCGCGGATGACGACAGCTTCGCTGATCGTCAGCTCGCCGTCCTGGTATACGGCGGGGGCGGCATTGGCCTGGCCGGCGAGCGCGGCAAACAGGCTGGCTACGATGAATGTCTTTTTCATGGCTTTACTCCTCGTGAATAAAAAAGCGGCAGGGTCGGCAGCGCCGGAACCCCGCCGCAAGTGAATTTCAGATGCTCACTTCGGGAATCGTGACGTTCGCAATGACGCCATTGACGTCGATGCGATACGTACCCGGTTCGAGGCCGGCGAGGTCGATCTCGACCTCCTGCGTGAACTTCGTGACGCCAACGAACGGCATGCAGATGGCGAGCGGATCGATCGGCGTTTCCGCGAGCACGACGTAAAAGGTCGCGTCCTTGCGCGCGACGGCCGGTTCCTCGAGCGCGACGCAGGCAATCGTCAGTTCGCCCCTGGCCGTCACGGTGGCGGTATCGCCATTGACGCTTACCGTGGCCGATTCGACGAGTGCAAGCTTGCGCGGTTCGGCCTTCGCCAGCGTGAAGCTGCCATCGGCGTTCGCCGTGAAGCGCACGTCGCCGTAGTACGTGGGGCCGGCGTCGGTCAGCACGACGGCGCTCGGCACGTCGAGCTGCTGGCCGCGCAGCACAGGAACTTCAGCCTGGGCCGCGGCGGCGCACGCGAGCGAGGCGAGTAAAACGGATGCAACGGGTTTCATGACATTCTCCGTGGATGAAATGCAGGCGGAAGGTTCGTGACCAGGGCCGCCCGCATGGCTGCCATCACAGCCGACGCGAATTCTGGACAAGGCCGGACACCGGAGCTGTTGGCAGTTTGTAGCCTCTTTGTAACAAAGTGTTGCGGGGAGCCGCCGCCCCGGTAGCTGGCGGTTCAGCGCGTGGCGAGAGGCCGTGGCCGGCTTACATGAAGGCGAGCAGCAGCTCGTTGAGGTACAGCAGGCCGCGTTCGGTCGGCTGGATCCGGTCCGGCGCCGCGTCCAGCAGGCCGCGCCGGCGCAGCGAATCGAGTTCGGTGGCAATCGTCGCAAGCGGCAGGCCTGTGTGCGCGGGGAAACTGGCGGCCGTGACACCGCCGCTCAGCCGCAGTGCATTCATCATGAATTCGAGCGGCAGTTCATCGGCCGGCACCGGTTTCGTCTCGGCCGTAAAGCGTGCCGGCGTACTTGCCGTCGTGACGATCGCCGAACCCGATGCCGGGCTCGTGTCCTCCGATCGCACGCCCGCTGCGGCCAGGTAATGTTCCGGCATGCGTGTCTTGCGCGTGCGCACGACGGCGTTCGCCCCGGTCAACGTCAGTTTGCCGTGCGCACCGGCGCCGATGCCGAGGTAGTCCCCGAACGTCCAGTAGTTCAGGTTGTGCCGCGCCTGCCTGCCGGGCCGCGCATACGCCGAGATTTCATAGCGCGCGTAGCCGTGCCCAGCGAGCAGCGCGATGCCGGCGTCCTGCATTTCGGCGATCGCATCATCGTGTGGCAGCACCGGCGGGCGCCGGAAGAATTCGGTGTTCGGTTCGATCGTCAGCTGGTACCAGGACAGGTGGGCCGGCGTGCAGCCCATCGCCGCCTGCAGATCGGCGAGTGCCTGCGCAGTCGTCTGGCCGGGCAGGCCGAACATGAGGTCGAGGTTGAAATTGTCGAAGCCGGCGTTGCGCGCGAAGTCGGCAGCGCGCAGCGCTTCGCCGCCATCGTGGATACGGCCGAGCTGCCGCAGCTGCGCGGCATCGAAACTCTGCACGCCGATGGAAAGCCGGTTGATGCCGGCGGCACGGAAGCCGCGGAATTTTTCCTGTTCGGCCGTGCCGGGATTCGCTTCCAGCGTGATCTCGACGTCGCCGGCGAAGGGCACGAGCCTGTCGCACTCCGTCAGCAAACGATCATAGGCGCGCGCGGACAGCAGGCTCGGCGTGCCGCCGCCGATGAAGATGCTTTGCAACCGCCGGTCGCGTGCGTAGTGCGCATCGGCGCGCAGGTCGGCAAGCAGCGCGTCGATATAGGCATCTTCCGGCAGGTCGCCGTCGCGTTGATGGGAATTGAAGTCGCAGTACGGGCACTTGCGGACGCACCACGGCACGTGGATGTATAGCGAGAGCGGTGGCAACGTCAGTGCAAACGTCAGTGCAGAAGTGGGGCTGCTTTCAGTCATGCATGCGCCGGCCACCCGCTACGCGGGGAGCCGCTCCGCTCATTCGTGCGTGGCGTGATCGGCGCGCGCGGTGCTGGATTGGCGGGCCTCCGCCGGCTTCGTGCGGCGCTTGCCCGACACGAACGAGGCGCCCTCGTCGAGCCGGCCGGTGACATGCCACGGCCAGCGCTCGATCAGCTGGTGCAGGGCCTGGCCGCGATGACTCAGTGCATTCTTCACGTCGGGATCGAGGTCCGCCGCGCTGCAATGATGCGTTGGCACGAAGAACAGCGGATCGTAGCCGAAGCCGTTCACGCCGGAAGGCCGCTCGAGGATCAAGCCCTCCCAGGTGCCCTGGCAAACGACAGGCATGGGATCGTTCGGGAATCGGTGCAGCACGATGACGCACTGGAAGCGCGCCGTGCGCTGTGCGCGCGGGACGTCGCGCAGGCGTTCGAGCAGCAGGGCATTGTTCGCGGCGTCGCTGCTGTTGCCGGCGCCGGGCGCCGCGGCGAAACGCGCGGAATGGATGCCCGGTGCACCGCCGAGCGCGTCGACTTCAAGGCCGGAATCGTCGGCGATCGCCGGCAGTCCTGTCAGCATGCTGGCATGCCGCGCCTTGATCAGCGCATTCTCGACGAAGCACTGGCCGTTCTCGACGGCTTCGGGGATGTTGTAGGCGGACTGCGGGGTGAGCGTGACGGCGGCCGGCACCTGCTCCAGCAGCTTCTGCATCTCCAGCAGTTTCTTCTGGTTGTTGCTGGCGAGTACGAGCGCGCGCATGGCCGGGATCGCTATAGTCATCAGTTGCGGTACAACTGGGTGGTCCATTCTATCGAGTGGGCCGGTTCATGGCCCTCCGGAGAAACCTCCAGAGTGAAGCGTAAGACTTCCCCCTCCGAAAAATCGAACTGGCCGATGTAGTAGATTGCCTCGCCTTCGCGTACCTGTGAAAACTCGATCGTTTCCGACTGTTGCAGCAGGTTGCGCTTCACCCCGCCGAGCGTGGCGGTGACGGGCGTCGTCGAACCGTCCGTTTCATTGCGTAACACTGCGACGTTCAGGAAGGCGCGGCGCTCGCTGCGGACGATGTCGTATTGCTCGGCGATCTCCGGCGTCAGGAACGTGCTGTTCACGGCCTGGTAGTGCACCGTGTAATCGCCGAAGGTTTGCTCCTCGGCGAGCGCCACGCCGCCGGACAGGGCGAAGGCGCAGGCCAGCACCCTCGCGAAACCGGACAGCCTCCTGTGGTGCCCCGGCCCCGCGGCGGAATGAAACACCGGCTCTCCCCTTTTGCTGAACCATTGTCCAGGCATGGCGTGCTCCATCCGCGTGTCAGCGAGTGATGTGGTAGATGGCGTTTATGCCAAAGAAGTTCGGACGCCACTTCATCAGCGCACTGCTGCGCTGGCGATCGTCGACGACGGTGCGCCGCAGCACGCGGATCTTCTTGCGCTCGCACAGCCTGTCGAAGTCGTGGATCGTGCAGTGATGCAGGTTCGGCGTGTCGTACCACTCGTACGGCAACGCCGGGGACTTCGGCATGTGGCCGTTCATCAGCAGCGAGAAGCGGTGCCGCCAGTAGGCGAAGTTCGGAAAGGTCAGGATGCAGTTGCGGCCGATGCGCAGCATCTCGTCGACGATCTCGTCGGGCTTGTGCAGGGCCTGCAGCGTCTGCGCGAGCACGACGGTGTCGAAGCTGTCCGCCTCGAAGTTCGCGAGGCCGTCCTTATCCATGTCCTGTTCGATGACGTTCACGCCCGCTTCGAGGCAGAGCTGGATGTTGTGCGCATCGATTTCGAGGCCGAGGTCGCGCACGTTCTTAGTCGCTTTCAGGTGCGCGAGGAACGAGCCGTCGCCGCAGCCGAGGTCGAGCACGCGGCTGCCCGGTGCGATCCAGTCCTGGATCAGTACGAGGTCCGCGCGCATCAGGCTCTCCTGTCACGGACGCCTGCGTCCGTGCGCGTCGCGGCCTCCCTGTCACGGACGCCCGCGTCCGTGCGCTTCGGG